>JARFRB010000102.1 GCA_029287455.1 Pelagibius litoralis
GCGGCGCCTGCGTGATTGCCGCGACTCTTTGCGTGACTTGACCGGCGAAGGCCTGCTGAGGGCGGATCATTATTTGCACATCCGCTGCGAACTGGCCTGCCCGGGTGTCGTCGAGCACTTGGCGGAATTTCTCGAGGACCCCCGGCTCATTCTCGTGTCGCTGATGGACCACACCCCCGGACAGCGCCAGTTCGTCCACATGGATGCCTTCTGGACCTATTATCAGGGCCGCTACAACCTTAGCCACACCGAGATGGAAGCCTATGTGGCGGCGAAGCTCGAAGAGCATGAGCGCTGGGGCAAGCCCAACCGGCCACGCGCGGCCGGGATATGCCGGGAGCGCAACATGACGGTTGCCAGCCATGACGACGCGACACAAGCCCATGTGGAGGAGGCAGCGGCCTTCGGGCTAACGATCTCCGAGTTTCCCACCACGGTGGAGGCGGCATCGGCCGCGCGCCGGCACGGTCTCGGTACGGTTGGCGGGGCCCCGAACCTGGTGCGCGGCGGCTCCCATTCCGGCAATGTTTCGGTGGGTGAACTGGCACAGCGGAACCTGGTGGATGCCTTGGCGTCCGACTACGTGCCGGCCAGCTTGCTGCAGGGCGCCATGCTGCTGCATACGCGCTTCGGCTACTCCCTGCCCTCCGCGGTCGCGACCGTGAGCACCAATCCGGCCCGCATGGTCGGTTTCGACGACCGCGGCGAGATCGCCTTAGGCAAGCGGGCCGACTTGGTTCAAGTGCGCCTGCACGGCGGCCTCCCGGTGGTGCGAAAGGTCTGGAGAGCCGGACGCCGTGTGATCTGATGCGCATCGCCATCTATTTCACGCCGCCAAGCGAGCACCCGCTGGCGCACTTCGCGGCTGCGTGGTTCGCACAGGAGGACCTAAAGCAGGCGACGGCCCCCGCCGCCTTCTATGGCTTTCACGCCACCCTAAAACCGCCTTTCATGCCACGGCTTTCGCGGAGCCTGCAAGACATCCTCCTTGCGGCACAGAGCTTTGCCGAAGCACAGCCGGCCCTGACCGTCGGGCAGCTTTGCGTGAAGCCGCTTGGATCTTTCCTGGCCCTGCTGCCAGGGTCGGCGAATCCGGAACTGGATGCTTTCGCCGCCGCTTGCGTGCGAGACTTCGACCGCTTCCGCGCAGTGCCCGAGCCCGAGGAACTCGCCCGCCGGCGGGTCAAGGGTTTGACCGACCGCCAAGAGCATTTTCTCTCCCGCTGGGGCTATCCTTATGTCATGGAAGAATTCCGCTTCCACATGACTCTGACCGGCCCTCTCGACCGGCCGAACCTCGCCAATGCGGGCTCACGCGCGCGCCAGATGCTGGGAGATGCCCTCTTGGAGCCCGTGGTGCTCGATGCGGTGACGCTCAGCCTGCAAACCGCACCTGACCGGGGGTTCCAGGAATGGCGGCGATTGCCCCTAAGCGGCTGACCGAAGAAACACCAGGAGAGGCAGCCCCAAAAGCCCGGTTGCCGAACCACGCCCTGTCTCTATCCTAAACGAAGTTGCCGGTGGGGCGTGGGGACGCGTGGCAAGCATGAATCAAAACGTTTGTCGGGAGTCGGATTTAGAGAGATTCCTACGCGCGGCGCTCGCTGCCGGCGGCGCGGACACGGACTCCGCGGAGGCGGCGGCCAGAGCCATGATGCATGCCTCACGCCTCGGCGTGGACAGTCATGGCCTTCGCTTGCTGCCGCACTACCTGAAAGTTCTGGCGGGGGGGCGGGTAAACCCGCGCCCGAAAATGAAGATCCACGCCCGCGCCCAGGCCACTGCCTGGCTGCACGCGGACCATGGCCTTGGTCATTTGGCAGGCTATACAGCCATGGCTGAAGCGGTTCGGCTTGCCGAGGGATGCGGGATCGGTGCCGTGGCCGTGGGCAACTCCTCCCACTTCGGCGCGGCGGGCGCTTATGCGCTGGCGGCGGCGGAGGCGGGCTGCATCGGTCTCGCGGTCTGCAACAGTGATTCGATCGTCCAGCTCTTTGACGGAGTGATGGCCTTCCACGGCACCAATCCGCTGGCTCTCGCGGCCCCGCTCCCAGAAGGCCCGCCCTATCTCATCGACATGGCCACCTCCTCTATCCCGTGGAACCGGGTGCTGCAGTACGCGGCCCTCGATCAGGAGCTGCCCGCGGACGTGGTGGTGGACGAAGCCGGCCAAACCACGACCGACGGCGCGGCCGCCAAAGCGCTCAAACCCCTTGGAGCGGATTACGGCTACAAGGGTGCCGCCTTGGCCGGCATGGTGGAAATCTTGAGCGCGGCACTGACCGGTATGGCCATCAGCTTTCAAGTACCTGCCATGATGGGGCCTGATTTCTCGACCCCTCGGCGCCTTGGCCAATTCTTCCTCGCCTTGCGCCCAGAAGCCTTCGTGCCGCGCGAGGACTACGAGAGCCAGATGACCGACTACCTGACGGCTTTGCGCGCTCAACCGGCCGTGGAGAACGGCGAGGTCTTGGCACCAGGAGACCGCGAGTGGCGGGAAGCCGAGCACAGGCGGGAGTTTGGCATCCCCATCGATAACGCCAACCGGCGGACCTTCGACGAGATCGCTCAGCGCCTGCGGATCGAGCCGTTGAAGGTGGAATCCGGCCTTGGCGCAGAAACCCCGGGCATTTGACGGGCCCCCGACCCGCTACATCACCGCGCCGATTTGCCAGGGCACGAACTCATCCCCGCCGAAGCCCAACTCCTCGCTCTTCGTCCGGCTGCCCGAGGCGACCTCCAGGATGCGCGCGAAAATGCGTTCGCCCATGGCCTCGATCGAGATGCCTTCATCCAGGACGGCGCCGCAGTTAATATCCATGTCCTCTTCCATGCGGTGGAACATGGCGCTGTTGGTGGCAAGCTTCAGGGAGGGCGCGGGCTTGCAGCCATAAACGGAACCCCGTCCCGTGGTGAAGCAGACCACGTTGGCGCCGCTCGCCACTTGCCCGGTGATCGAACAAGGGTCGTAGCCGGGCGAGTCCATGAAGACGAAGCCTTTCGTATCAATTGCTTCCCCATATTTGTACACGCCCGCGAGATTCGTGGTGCCCCCCTTGGCGGCCGCTCCTAGCGATTTCTCGAGGATCGTGGTCAAGCCGCCGGCCTTGTTCCCCGGCGAAGGATTGTTGTTCATCTCGCCACCGTTGCGCTCGGTGTACTTCTCCCACCAGCGAATGCGCTCGATCAGCTTTTCCGCCACCTCGGGAGAGGCCGCGCGGCGCGTAAGCAAATGCTCGGCACCATAAATTTCCGGCGTCTCGCTGAGGATCGCCGTCCCGCCGTGACGAACCAGCAGATCGGCGGCGGCGCCCAGTGAGGGATTGGCGGTAATTCCCGAATAGGCATCCGAGCCTCCGCACTGCAGGGCAAGCGTCAATTCGCTCGCCGGAACCGCTTCACGCCGGACGTCGTTCACAGCGGGCAGCATGCCGCGCAGGAGTTCCGCACCCTTGGCGACCGAGGCGCGGGTGCCTCCTGCGGACTGGATATTGAAGGTCTGGAAGCGTGGCCCGCGCTCAATCCCATAAGCCTCTAGAAGGAAATCGATCTGATTGACCTCGCAGCCCAGTCCGACCATGACGATGCCGCCGAAATTCGGATGCCGTGCGAAGCCCCAGAGCACCCGCTGAAGATTCGCGTAGCCCTCACCCGCGCCGGCCATTCCGCAGCCCGTGCCGTGAACCAAGGCGACAACACCGTCGACATTGGGAAAATCCGATAAGTCCTCCCGGTTCACGGTTTCCGCGATTTGCTTGGCGACGGTTGCAGAGCAGTTCACCGATGTCAGCACACCGAGATAATTACGCGTGCCGACCCTGCCGTTCGCGCGCCGAATGCCCTGGAAGGTAGCTTGTTCGGCGTTGTTGAAGAACGCGGTGGGCTTGGCCTCGCTGCAAGGGGCGTAATCCCGCTCGAATCCCCGCATTTCCGCGTTGTGGACATGAGCATGCGCCCCTGGCGCGATATCATCCACCGCGAAACCGATGATTTGGTTGTACTTGCGCAAGGGCTCGCCTGCGGCGATGGGGGCCGTTACGAGCTTGTGGCCAGCGGGGATGTGATCCAGCGCTTCAATGGATTCCTCCGGGATTCGGGTGCCCGGCAGGATATCGGCGCGGGCAACGACCACGTTGTCGGACTTATGCAGCCGGATGGTAAGCGAAGACTCTTGAGCCATAATGGCGCCTCGGCGAATTGTGGAATGCATGGCGCGCGGACCGCGCTTTTCGGGGCTAGCTTGACCCTCCAAACCTTAGCCGTCAATCCAGGGCGCTCAAGGTATCTGCCTTCTTGCGCATCATCTCCATAAGCCCGTCGATCCGATTCCCGTCCCGGCGGATCACCGATTGGAACTCGTCACGCTGAGTGATGGCCATGCTGACCCCTTCGACCAGCACATCAAGCACTTGCCAACCCTCACCGCCGTCGCGCATGCGCCAATCCACCCGGATTGGCTCGCCATCGCCAGGGGTGATGATCGTGCTTCCGACCGAGACCATTCCCTTTTTCAGGACCCGCGTCCGGCCGAGGGACATCGTCTCGCCCGCATAGCCTCCTAAACGGTCGGCATAGCTCGCCACGATATAATCCTCGAAGACGTCTCGGAATTCCTGGCGTTGCGCCGCATCGAGCCCGCGCCCGGAGCGCCCAAGGACAAAGCGGCTGATGGTATCGAGATCGAAGGCCGCCACAAGCAAGCGCCGAAAAGAGTCCGTCCGCTCCCGCTTGGTCACCTCCTGGTCGCTCAGCATCGCGATGGCGTCCTCCGCGAAGCTTGCTAGCGCCGCCGCCGCAGGGTGCCGCTCTTCGGCACAAACCGGTCGGACAACAAGCAGCATCACGAGGCAAAGGCTACCGGCAAGTACCCGGATCATGGAGACACTCCCGCGATTCAGCTCCATTGAAATCCACGGGCGACATATAAGAACGTGAAGCCGGCGACGGAAGTGACTAGGCTGCGGCCTCCCACGGGATGTTAGATACGCTAGACAGCCAAAACGGCACGAGGATTGAATGACGCCTGAAACCGATCATCGGCGCGCCGCCGCGAAGCTTCTTACGGCAGCTTGGGAAGCCGCTGGAGAGGCCGAAATTCCCTCCACCGTCATGACCGCAACCGCGCTGTCGGTGGTGCTTGCCGAAATGGTCAGGATCTATGGGGATGAGACGACGTCGAGGACGCTGAGCCGCCTATCAGAGCAAGTTGCCAAGGGGGCCTTCAATCAGCAAGGCCACGGCCATCAGCATAGCGATGGAAATGGGAAAGACTCTGGCGGCGAAGATGAGGACACCTTGGCCTAGCCGCCTCCCCCAATCGCCTAGCGGCCCGGGTCGGAGCCTCGCGAGAACCGGTCGGGCGCATTGGCGATGGCCGTCACGCCATGTTCCAGCAGTTCGGCGGGCAAACTCCTATCCAGAAGCAAGGAAGCGCCCAAGCGCGCCGCGGCCGGCGCCGTCTGGATCCCGTACCCGCCCTGCCCGGCCACCCAGAAAAAGCCTTGCGCCTCAGGGTCCGGGCCAATCGCCAACGCCCCGTCCGGAGTAAAGGTACGGAGCCCCGCCCAGCTGTGCTCGATCCGGCGGACCGACAAGTCCATCGCGGTCTCCAAGCGCTCCACGGCCCGAGCTATATCAATTTCCTCTGGGCGAACGTCGCTTGGGGCAACAGGCGTTTCGTCCGCCGGCGAAACCAACAGCTTCCCACCGGCTTCAGGCCTGCAATACCAGGTGGAGCCGGCGTCTGCGACAAGGGGCCAATTTTCCGCAGCTTCTGGAGCCGAGATCAACAGTGCTGTGCGGCGCTTGGGCGTTAGGCCGATCCGTGGGACACCGGCCCGTTGAGCGATCTCGTCGGCCCAAGCTCCAGCCGCGTTAACGACCCTCGGAGCGGCGAAGGTGCCGGCTGTCGTCGTCACGCGCCATTCCCCCGCGGAGGCCTCGATTCCTGTCACCCGCGCGTTTCCAACCAGCCGGCCCCCTTTGGATTTGAAACTCCGTAGATAGCCTTGATGCAAGCCATCCACATCGATGTCCACGGCATCGGGCTCGAAAAGGGCGTCGGCCACCTGGTTTCGCCGCAGAGACGGAACGCGCGCGACGGCCTCTTGCGCCGATAGGCGCTCCATACCGGGGCTCTCGCGCGCCAAAGCCTCCAGAGCGGCCTCTTGGCCTGGGTGCGCGACCATAAGCGCCCCCCGCGCCCGAATCAGAGGAAATTCGGCGAATCCCGGCGGAGGCGAAGTCAGAAACCCGCGACTGGCGGCACTCAGGACGCGGACCGCGGCAGGACCATAGTTTTGAATGAATATGGCAGCCGATCGTCCGGTGGAATGGTATCCCGGCCGAGACTCCCCCTCGAGAACGACCGTGTCCAGTTCTCCTGACACCTCCGCCGCCAGGGAGGCACCCGCCATCCCCGCGCCGATAACGATAAGCTCATGAAAACTAGGATCCGCCATGGCGGCAGATCACATCACCGTCGTCAAACGGTCAAGATGAAGCCAAACCGGGCAAGGATCCTAAAGGCCGCATTCGTTGGTGATGCGGCGAACCTCCTTACGGACGATTTCCTCGACAACCCGCGGCAAATGCTCGTCGAGCCAGGTTTTGAGCTGTGGCGCCAGGGCGTCCTCGACAAAACCCTCGACCGAGACAGCGCGGGTGGTCGAAGTGTCGTTCAACTGCTTCTTCTTCTCGGCCAACTCCCGGGCCGCTTTCTTTAGTTGCTCAAGGCCTTGCAGCTTGTCGCCTTCGGTGGCCGCGGCTGCTTTCGCGCTCCCGTTGGCTTGTGCATTTGTCGCATCCGACATGAAATACGCCCTCCAAATGGCTCTGAACCCTGTATGACACTAACCCGTTCGGTGCATACAGGGATACTGTCAGAATGGTGTATGCCAAATTGCACAGCCAATTACGATATTCCTTATCCCTCATCAAAGCGAGCCGGAGCGTTGCTGCCCTGCGCCGACGCCCCAACTCTTAAACTTTGCCTTAGGGGCTATTGCTCGCCTCGCCCTTCGTGCCATACTCCCAAAAGCCGAAGCGACGCTGGCGAGAAGGGCGCAAAGCTTGAGTTAGAGCGGCAAACGGTTCCTTAAGCATTTATATTTCAAGGGGATTATAACAGTTTTTGAATCATAGGAACTTCCATTGCAGGAAAGCGATGGAGCCGCGGAAAGAGGGCAGTCCGAAAGTGGCGGAAGCCGAGAACAAAAATGGTGAATCGCCCCTAGGTTTCGTGAATCCCGGGGGCACGGCCGAGCGCAAGCGAATGGAAGCGCGGCGGCGTTTTTTATTAGGTGGCGCCGCGGCCCTTCCTATAATCGTTGTCGCCGGGAATGCCCGCGCGAATCAGAAAGTTGGCTCATTGTCGAAGTGCGAGAGCCTAGGGGGAGAACCGGCTGGCCAACCTTTGCCGCCACCCGCTCCCGGAGAAGACCCCGATTATCCGCCCCCCGGCCCAAGCCTAAATTGCAAACTTCCATAGCGAGAATGTGCCGAACGGCTTCTGTCGGTAGCTTGCATGACCACTGAACCTAACCGCGACCCTCATGAGACGTGGCGCGTTCCAGAAGATCAGCGGCTCTTGTTCCGACAGTGGGACGGGGATTACGTGGTCTACAGCTGTCTTGCAGGCGAAACTCTAAAATTGGACATTGTATCGGGGAAGGTGCTTGAAACCATTGACTGCGCGCCGACCTCGGTTGAGTCTCTGAGGTCGTCAGTCGCTGAGCTTCTCGAAGTCTCTAATGATCCTCAACTGGCGGAAGCGGTAACGGAAATTCTCGAAAGTTTAGAGCGGGCGGGATTGATTGAGCCGGCGAGTCGAAATTCCCCGTGAACGACGCTCGGACAGAGTTGGATTTGACGGAATTTGGGTCCGGCACAGTTCTATCCATCGGTAACTTCCTGATTGGCATCAAAATCGAAGACTTACGAACCGCGCGGGAATTTGGTGCGCTCTACTTAGGCTATCCGAGAGAAAATTCCCAAGCCTTTACCGATTTCAACCTTGCCCTGAAACTAAGAAGGCCACCGAGCGTCTGTTTCGCATCGCGACTTCAAATCCGCATAGACGGAATCGCAGAGTTCATGCACGTAACCCGCGATCACGGCGTCCCACTTCTTGAGTCGGCAATGAACTGGTGTTTGGGAACTCGGATAAACCGGACAATGATTATTCACTCCGCCGTTCTAGAGCGTGATGGGTTTGGATTGTTGTTGCCTGGAATGTCCGGCTCGGGAAAAAGCACATTGAGCGCGTGCCTCGTCGGTCAAGGATGGCGCCTGCTTTCGGATGAAGCGGCTCTGATTGATTTGGACGACCATCTCGTCTATCCGCATCCGCGACCGATTTCCTTAAAGAATGAGTCGATCGACATCATCGCCGAACGTTATCCGGACTGGCAAAGGAGCCCTCTCTACAAAGAGACGACGAAAGGGACAGTCACGTACCTCAAGGCTCCAACCGAGGCGGTGGGCAAAGCCAGAGTTCCGGCAACGCCAGCCTTGATTCTTTTCCCAAAGTTCATCGCGGAAGAGACTTCTAGGGTCGCGAGATTGGATAAAGTCGATGCATTCATGAACCTACAAAAGCAATCCACGAACTATCGTTTTCTACTTGACCGCGGGTTCGAGGTTTTGACGAAAGTCGTGGAAGGCTGCGATCATGCGATATTGTATTTCTCGGACCTGAACCGGGCATTGGAACTCATCGAGAGTGCCTGGGCGGATTCCCTTTCCCACAAAGCTCAGCGATGAGACCGCATGTAGAACCAACGGAAACGCTTCGGACAGCGCTGCGGGATCCAGCTTCCTTGGCGGCTTGGGATGTTGAAAGTCTCCGGAGCCTGATCGATGTTGCCCGCGTTAACGCAATGCTGCCGATACTTGCTACCGGCCTAGCGAGGGAAGGCATCTTTTCCAAGCTTCCCTGGCGGGCGCAATTGGTGCTTCAGGAATCTCTGTCCCCCGTGCACCACAGGCAGAAGCTCGTCGGCTACGAAATCGACCGGATTCTGCGTGTTGTCAAGCGCTTGAAGATCCGAGTAATTCTTCTGAAAGGCGCCGCATTCGTTGTGGGAGGTTTACCTGCCGCAAGTGGCAGATCCATGTCGGACCTCGACATTCTGGTTCCCCGTGAAGACATAGATAGGGTTGAGAGTGCCCTTCTGGACGCAGGGTGGAAGCAATCCGAATTATCCGACCACGACGAGGTCTACTATCGCCAATGGATGCATGAGATTCCACCGATGTGGCATCCTGATCGGGGGATGGTCGTCGACATCCATCATACGATCTTTCCTCCAACAGGCTGTATTAGGCCGGATACGGAGGCCCTGTTCGAAGCGGCGGTTCCGCTTGGTGGTTCGGGAGTTTGGCTCCTCCGCCCCGCCGATATGGTACTCCACTCGGCATGCCATCTGATCAACGAAGAGTTCACTCAGCCACTGCGAGATCTCCACGATATTCACGCGCTGCTTCAGGACTTCGGCAAGGACCCAGATTTTTGGCAAGACCTCTTGGAACGCGCCTGTCTGCATGGATTAGGGCGAACGCTATATTACGCCCTTGGCCACGCGAGAGCGCAGTTTGGAACTTTCGTGCCCCCCGAAACCTCAAGCGTGATTACCCGGCATGCTCCCGTGGGGCCACTCGCGATTCTGATGGACTGGGTCTTCCGGAGCGCTTTTGTTCCATTAGTACCGGGGCAGTTGCAGATAGAGCGACAGGTCTCTTTCTGGCTTCTGCTTCTTCGGTCGCACTGGTTAAAAATGCCTCCAAAGTTGCTTATTTATCACTTGAGCATCAAGGCCTGGCGGGGTTTGCGACCAAACAGGGAAAAGGAAAGCCACGCTTAAGCTTCCGGCCAGCGATCGAACTCCTCCCATCGCACGGCACCTGCCGACAAAAGACATCAAGTGCGTCGGCGACGGTCTTCCTAAGCCTCCTCAGCTATGGTGAACATCCGAACGCATATCTAGCGAGCCAGATGCCGCGTCAAAAGAGTCGTTGGCATCCAAAACCAATCGGGTCGCATATACAAGAGTTCGGGGGGCAGGTTGCGGTCTTCCCAAGCGACGCCGTGCGTCATCCGCGCGTTTCTTCACGCAATTGCACAACCTTGTTTGCCGGCAAGATGGATAATCCTTAGCCGCATTGGCCGAGGATCGCCCGACTTGCATTAGCACCTTCGCTACCAAGTCCGTGACAACAGGTGTGCCCGTCGAGCCGAAGCTCCGGCCGGAGAGCCTAGAAGAAACTTTCCGGAATGATCAGGACGTCGCCAGGCTGCATGGGCACATTCGCCGTAATATCGCCGTCCCGCACTAAATCTCCCAACCGGACCCGGTACTCTGTCGTCTCTCCACCAGTACCGCGCACCAAGGTGGAACGATTTCCCGCAGCGAACTCAGTCAAGCCACCGACCTCAATCATCACATCAAGGGCCGTCATATCGGCCCGGTAGGGAATGGCCTGAGGCTCCGCAGCCTCGCCCACGACGCGCACCTGCTGGGTGAAGGGCCCAACGAAGTCGCTGACGATCACGGTGACCAACGGGTCTTCGATGAAGACCTGCAGCCGCTCCTCGATCTCGCGCCCCACTTCTGCCGGCGTCTTGTTGGCGACCGCCAGGTCTTCCAGCAAGGGTACCGATACCCGCCCATCGGGGCGCACGGGCACGGTCTCGGACAATCCCGGATTGCCCCAGACGAAGACGCGCAAAGTGTCCCCCGGGCCGATCCGATAGGTTTCCGTCACGTCCGGCGCGGTGGACGGTGCATCCGGAAAGCTCCGCGTGTCACAAGCCGACAGCACGAGAATCGCGGACATGGCCAGGAAAGCAAAGAGGGAAGAGAACCGAGATTGCAGGTGCATGGTCTTGAGCCACCAAAGCTGCTGAAGCATGCCGGAACATAGCATCAATAGAGACCGGGAATCTAAAATAAATCGGATAGGAAAACGGATTTTCCATTGGGGACGGGGGGGGTGGGGCCTCCCCAAAGCCGCGAGTGAAACTGGGCCCCGGTGTTGCACGCTACTCTGCGGGGTGTTTCCCGGCGGAGGGCACCATTCGCGAAGGCGCCCGCGCCTTTCGGCCCACTATATCCGCCTTTTCCCCCGACGAAGGCGCGGCTAAGCCAGCGCGCCGCGCGAAGTTTAGAACACAGACCGACGTTGCAATGTAGTAGTAAAGCATCGGCTGGAACGCGATACCCACGAACAAACCGCCGACCAGGAAAGTCGTGATCGCCACGGAGATCGCGGCGCAGAGATCGCGCGTCCACTCCGCGTGCGGGCTTTCGCCAACCAAGACCTTCGCACGGGCCAAATTTATGTAAACGCTCAACAGCAGCAGAGAAAAAATGATCAGGCCGGGGTATCCGTGCTCACCCAAGACCTCGAAGAAGATGCTGTGGAACGCCCTCCCCTTATCCGTGATGGTGTGGCCGTCCTCGGTGATGAAGGTCAGTTCGTTCACGACAAATGAATGGAAGCCGCCGCCAAGCGGCCTGTCCCGCACGAAATCCAACGTCCATTCCCAAACCGCGATACGCGTCACCGCCGAAGTGTCGGACTCAAAATTCCATATTGTGGAAATTCTCTCGTACCACTGATCGGAAGCAATGGCTGCAAGCCCGACGACAATGAGAGCGCCAACGAAGAGGTTCCTGACCTTGTGTGGGAACCTCCACCAACAGAGCAGGAACATCGCGATCAAGGCGACAAACCCAGCACGCGCGAAGGTTCCGACCGAGGTCGCCAGCGCGGCGAAAATCAGCCCGAGAAACAGCAGGTGCCTGCCCTTGAACTGCGGGAGCACAATGCAGTGTTTGCTGAGAAAGAGGAGCAGCGGGACGACGGAGAGAGCGACCACGGCCAGTGTGCTCCCCTCGCCGAGGCCGGTGTTTCCGGTCAGGAGTCCCAATTGGATTCCATATCCGCCGCCACCCAGTATCGTTTTAGCGCCAAAGGCCAATAAAGAGCCGGAGAGCGCGAAAATATAAACCAGCAGGAACGCCTCGATCTGCACCCGCGAGCGGAAAAGAAACGGTATGAAGCCCCCGAACATCATGGCCTTGAAGGCCCAATCCCACTTCTTCCAAACCACATTGGAGGGCGCCACCGCGATCGTGCTGGTGAAGGTCGTCCAAAGCGCCAGAGTGAAGAGCAAGACCAACGTCCAGCCAACCCGGGGCGGGCACTTTCGATCCGTCAGCAGATAAGCGGCCAAGGCCGCCGCACCGAATATCATTGAGAATGGCAAAGCGCGAATGAGCGAGAAGGCGACAACATGCGGTGAAAAAAGATCGACCCACACATATCCAAGGCCGAGAATGAAGGGGTGAACCACCCCGAGCCCGAGAAGCATCAGGGCCGCAAGTGCAAGAAAGGCACTGCGCATCAGAAGGATCTCTTCCGCTTCGGCGGTGGTTCCTTCGGCGGATCGGCCTCCCCGAACCACGGCAACCGGCTATCCAGATACGCGGCCCTTAGCGCCGTAAAAACCACCGCGCAGACGCTTAGGAAGATAGCGATGGTATCAATCATGGCCTTGCCCTGGCCGCTAGAGCCCCGGTCCGCAAGCTAACCGCCGCGCGCGCTGCGACCCTATCGCGGCGTCCGGTAAGCCAGCCTGCCCGTAATACTCCGGCACTGCCTATCCTCTCTTGTCACTCGCTCGCGCGCCCCTCGTGCAGGACCCGCTTTCGGGAGCTATGCGAGCATACCACCGTGCGGCATTCTAGCCGTTGCGCAAGGTGTTTGAAAGCCAGCACCAAATGGCTAGAGTACGAGAAATCTTGTCGGAACGAGCGCTTGGAACGACGTCCGATCACGCCGGCCCATGGGCGCGCGCCTTCCCCGTCTCCGGGCCCGCGAGCGGCTGGAGCGGCCGCATGATCCCCTAGAACGCAGCCGAATCGATACCCGAGAAAGGTCACGGATCCGAGCAGCGCATGTACGAAATTAGATCCCTCAAGATGCTCTTGGATATCCTAGGACGAAAGGACCGCGGGCTTCTTCTTCTCATTATGCTCCTAATGGGTGCTTCAGCCGGTGCCGAGCTGTTGGGCGTCGGATTTATCTTTCTCTTCATTCAACTCCACATCGACCCCGACGCCGCGCGTGACTGGGGTATCGTCGAGTCGCTGGAAGCCTTGGGGATATCCTTTTCCTTTCTCACCGGCATTGGAGGGGCGGCGAGCCTGGCCGTTCTTTTCCTTGTGAAGAACCTCTTTGAATTCCTCAGCACCGCCGCGCTCGTCAAGTTCGCGTTCTCACGCGCTACCCTCCTAGGCGAGCGCCTTTTCGCGGCTTACATCCAAGCACCGTTCGCGACCTTCATTGAGCGGAACAGTGCGGTCATGATCCGCAATCTACAAAACGAGATTCCTCAAGTTCTCAATGGGGTCATGATCCCCTCGATCGTAATCGCGGCCAACATCATCCTCGGCGCATCACTGCTTGTCTTCCTGCTCATTCTCAATTTCAAAATCACCTTGGTCGCAATGGTGACTGTGGGCGGTTTAGGGGTCATCTCCAACCTCGCACTGCGTAAGCTGCTGGCACGAAAGGGACGCCAACGCTTAGCGGCTGGACGAACCCTGCTGGTCTGGATCCAGCGCGGCATTCGCGGCATTCGGGAGCTTCGCCTCGGCAATCGCGAAGCCTTTTTCTTCAGCGGGTTCGCCAGAACTCTCGCCATTTCGAACAAGGTTCAAGGTGATCAACGAATCTTGAGTTACGCCCCACCCCGGATCCACGAGAGCGCTCTATTCGTGGGGCTGATCGTCGTCGTAATGGTCGCCAAGTCGAGCGAGCAAGACTTCACGGCGACGGTGCCGGTCCTTGGAACCTTCGCCTTCGCTGGGCTGAAGCTCATGGGCGTCGTCAACACCACCTTGGTCGCGGCCAACAGTGTCCAATTCAACGCGCCGTCCATAGAGGTCCTGCATCGCGAACTTTCGACCTACGAGCGCTTCGCCGCAACTTCCTCGGCCAGCATTCGCGAAAGACTGGAGCCGCCCGATACTCTAGCGCCGGAACCGATGAAAGATGGAATTCGCCTCGAGAACGTCGGCTTCCGGTATCCAAACGCCGAGCTTGCGGCCGTCCGGAACCTCGATTTGAACATCCGCCCTGGAACCTGTGTCGCCATCGTTGGCGGTTCGGGGGCCGGCAAATCAACACTGATCGATCTCATTCTTGGACTGATCGAGCCGGAAACGGGGCGAATCCTGGTCGATGGCGAGGATATACACAAGGACATCAACATGTGGTGGCGGCGCTTGCGGTCGATTCCTCAGCACATCTATCTCCTAGACGCGACTCTGGCGGAAAACGTGGCTTTCGGCGTCGCAATGGAGCGGATCGACCGTGCCCGAGTCCAAGAGGCGCTGAAGTCAGCGCAACTTGGCGACGTGATGGCACGCTTGCCAGAGGGGATTGATCAATCGATCGGCGAGAACGGGGTCCAACTCTCGGGCGGTGAGCGTCAGCGTGTGGGCATTGCCCGGGCCCTTTACTGGGATCCCGAAATTCTCGTATTCGATGAAGCCACTTCGGCTCTCGATACGATCACAGAAAGGCGCATTACCGATTGGCTGAAGCAGCGCCGGGCGGGTCAAACGCTTTTGATCGTCGCGCATCGACTGTCAACCGTGCAACACGCTGACGTCATCCACTTGATGGAGGAGGGAAGAATTGTTGCCTCTGGAAAATTCCGCGAACTGCTCGCCCAAAACCCCAAATTTGAGGCCTTGGTCGCCGCCGCCCGTCATCATGACGATGACGGAGAAGCGGTATTTATCGATAAGGACATGTGAATGCCAAGCGTCCTGACGCTCACGCGGCGCGGTCCCGGACTCTCGGGCACAGTTGCCTAACTGGCTCTGGAATCATGTCGGACGCGGTCAAAGCCGAACTCCTGCTCCCTTCGGCCTTGGGGCCCGCGGAGCTTGATGTCTGGCATGCCTTCATGAAGGCCGAACCCGACTTGACACGGGCCTTCCTCTCGCCGGAATTCGCCCTCGCCTGCGAGCAGGCGTTCGGGCGGGTCGAAGTTGCCATCTTTCATCAAGCCGGCGAAATTCTGGGTTTTTTTCCCTTTCAGTTCGAGAGCGGGGCCAAAGCAGTTCTGCGATCGGCGGTAAGGATTGGTGGTGAGCTTTGCGACAATGCCGGTTTGATCGCCCGCCCTGGCTTTGCGATCCCCCCGACGCGCCTCTTGAAGCTTTGCCGCCTCTCGGCACTTTACGTGACCCACCTCACGCAGTCGCAGACTGCCCGCGGATTGCAGGCTGAAGATGCGGAGGTTGGTCATTTGATCGATCTTTCCGAAGGCTCGGCTGCCTATTTCACCGAGTTGAGCCTGCGTGAGCAGGAATTCGTCGGCGATACCCGCAGGCGCCAACGGCGAGCCTCGGAGGCGCTTGGCGAGATGAGGTTCGAGACATTAAAGGCCGCCTCGGCCGGCGATGCGCTAACCATCATCGAGCGAAAGCGTCGGCAGTACGCCCGCACAAAAACAAAGGATCCTTTCGGGCAGCCGGGAAATACCCGGCTGATCGAGGCGCTGATCGCAACCGCCAGCAAGCAATGTCAACCAATCATTCATCGTTTGTCCGCCGAGCAGGGAGTCATCGCCCAGCACCTCGGCCTAGGCTGCGGGAGCTGCTTGAACTACTGGTTCCCTGTCTACGATCCTGCGGTTGGGAGCTTCGCGCCGGGGCGGCTGTTGCTTTGGTCGATCCTGGAAAACGCCGAAATGGCCGGCATCCGTCTGATCGACAGGGGCGCCGGGGACACGCCGGCGAAGCGGAGTTTCTCCAACGCGCAGCAAATGCTGGGCCGGGCTCTTTGGACAACGGGCCGGCCGAATTCCTACTTACCGCGTGTTTTGCGGTCCCTACGATGGCGCCTTGACCGGCCGAAGGGATAATTCCCATCAGATTGGGCAATATTCTATAGCACCAGCACCCCCGAAATCGCTGCAAATCCTCCATGGAACCGACAGATGCCATGCGGTATCGCTCTTGCTAAGCTATGCTGAACTTGAAGGCCAATCAGCCGTCACCGGCGCTAGCGGCAGCTCGTTTTGGCATGCTGTGGAGGAGAGTTTGGTTGGGGCCATGACTGAAACGTCCCCCCTGGTAAGCGTTGTCATCCCAGCCTACAACGCCGCCGAGACACTTGAACGGGCAATCGTCTCGGTGCTCCGGCAAACCTATGAACCCTTGCAGATTGTCGTCGTTGACGATGCAAGTGACGACGCGACGCTGACGGCCGCGAGAAGCTTCAAGAGCCAGGGCGTGGAATCTGTCCGCCTACCAAGGCGCTTGGGCGCGGCGGCGGCCCGCAATCACGGCATAAGTCTTTGCCAAGGCGAATACATAGCTTTTCTGGACGCTGACGACGCTTGGCACGACTCTAAGATCGGAAAGCAGATCGTGCTCCTTCGAGATGTGCCAGACATGGCATTTATCGCCTGCGCCGCGCGGCTGTTCCCGATGAATGGAAGCGCCCCGCGCGCCCTGAACGCGGGGCGCCGGCCAAGCCCCGGCCCCGATGCTTGGAAAGAGCTGCTTACCGTCCCAATCATCGCCACCCCAAGTGTCATTGCCCGCCGGTTGGCGATCTTGGACGTTGGTGGATTCAACCCTGCCCTCGAAATCGCGGAGGATCAGGATCTCTGGATCCGGCTGGCCAGACACGGTCACTGCGGTTACCTCGGCGAGGTTCTGGTGGATGTTCACGAGCGCCCCGATAGCCTTTCCGCGCGCACGGCGCTTGGAGTCAGAATTCGAACCGAGTACGCCATGGTATCTCGCTACTTGGAAGACGCGGCATACCCCATGACGAAATCCGAGAAGCGCGGGATTTGGAGCCGCCGCTTCCTTACTTGGGCGAACGCGGCCCATGCCCGGGGGAAACCGCTGACTGCCGTGAAGTTCTTCCTGAGAGCCGCGGCCATGGGGAATTCGCCGCTCTGGAACACGGCCCAGGCGGCGAGCGTGATGTTCAGCGTGCCGCCACTTCGCCGTGTCTACGCGCTTTCGCGAACAGGAAAGTCTTCAAGCAGTTGATGCGGCAGTATTGCCTCGCCCGCGAACTCGTTCATGAACATTCCCAGAAAGACATCGACACGGCGATGCAGTTCATCCACCTCGGCCTCAGTTCGGGTATAAACCGTGTTACCGGGGACCACCGAGGGAGAATGCAGGGAGAGCACGAAAACGCCCAAACCCTCGGCGATCAGCGAGCGCGTCAAGGCGAGCTGGTGTTTAAGGTCAAACCCCTCAGGCGACAGCCGTATGCGCCTAACCGCGCCACTCCTCACCAACAGGGGCCAAAGGATGCTTTCCCGGACCCGGCGATTCAGCAGCATGTCCAAGACAGGGCGCTCGTTCCTGCACGCCCAGCCTACGTAGGCGGAGGTATGGGGAACCCGCAGCACCTCCGGGAAAGTTGGCGTGCGAAACGGTGTGCACCTGACCTCTCGGAAATCCGGCCCACCGTCTCCGCGATAGTCGTAGGTGGGCGAAGGGCTAAGGTCGACCCGGTAGCCCGCCCGCGCCAGGATGGCCACTGTGTTGGGTCCTGAGCCATACCGGCCAGACAAGTAAACGGTGGGTTTCTTGCCAAACCTCCGGTGAATCGCGGCGGTCAGGGTTTCGATCTTCCGGCGCTCGAGCTCCGGAGGCAGGTTGCCAGGATAGGAGTTTTGACTGGATATTTCTTCTTCGATTGGCGGGCAGACCCAGGGATGAAGATGCGCGGCGACGACCGCGCCCGGACCGCTCTTGCTATCTTCGTTCAGGAAACCCCGCAGAACCTCCGCCGCCTCGTCGTCCGCCACGACGGGATAGCTCACCGCGTAGATCGGGGAAACGCCATGAGCTCTAAAAATACCATGCAAGCGATAGAGCGCCCGTACATGGCGCACGGAGCGCGCGTTCGGATCGAATCCGCCCGCCCAATCGAACTCCTCTTCCGTATGCACGACGGCCAGTAGTTTCGGCCGATTTCCCGTCTTCAATAGTTCGGATGCTTTAGGAGGCGCCAAGAAACCAATACCCTAAAACGCACGTTCGCAGGCAGGCCTCGCTTCCCAAAAAAAGCCCCCTGGCCGCGATCCGTGCTTGAAAGACGGTTCGCATGGGTGCATCCCAATCGACCCAAGGTCAATCACTCCAAAGCTAATGGCTTCAAGGCCAATCGCTCTAAGGAACGAACCGTCCATGCTTGGGCCCAGGTGAACTTGCGGAAAAAGAGTGACATAACGGTTGCTGGAGATCCACTGCGGGGTTGCCCGGTGCTGGTTTTCGGCGATGACACCCGGTCCTTCCTGGCCGTGGCGCGGTCTCTCGGGCGGCGGGGGGCGCTCGTCCACGCCGCGCCATTCAACTTCGCGGCACCGGCGCTACGCTCCCGCCACATTACGCGCGTGCATCGGCTCCCCACGCACATGGGATCCGGGGACGATTGGCTTTCCGAGTTGTATAGCCTCATTGAGCGTGAAGGCATTCGCGTCTTGCTGCCTTGCGACGAACGGGCCCTGCTGCCGCTCGCGCGCCATCGTTCGGCCTTCGGCAGTGAGATTGTCCTCGCCCTACCTTCGGACCAGGCGATCGAGGCGCTATTCGACAAGGTCGCAACCCGCCACCTGGCGGACTCTCAAGGGCTGGAGGTGGCCACGGCTGTCGTATCTCCGAACGCCGCAGACGCGGAAGCCATCGTTTCGAGGCTCGGGGTGCCCGTGGTCCTCAAGCCGCGACGGTCCTACACCCTTGAGAGGCTTCATTCCCGGGGCAAAGCGATGGTCCTGAACGACACGCGCGCCTTGGCAACCGCCTTGGGGAGCGTGGTTTCGGAAGCCAGTCTCGCGGAAGCTTTCGTCCCCGGCGAGGGCTGCGGGCTCTCGGTCTTGATCCATGATGGCCGCTTGATCCAGGCCTTCCAGCACGAGCGCGTCCATGAGTCGGCACGCGGCTTCTTGGGTTCCTACCGTGTCTCCGTTCCCGTCCAAGCCGAATTGGCGGAAGCCTGCCGCAAGATGTTAGTCGCTGCCGGTTTCTCGGGCATTGCCATGCTGGAATTCCGCCGTCGTGCACAGGATGGTGCGTTGGTGCTGCTGGAAGTGAACGCCCGACCTTGGGGCTCCTTACCCTTGCCAATCGCACTGGGAGTGGACTTTCCAGCGGATTGGTTGAGCCTTCTGCTCGGCGGTCAACCTACACCCGCCAAGCCCTACAAGAGCGGCATCTTCGGCCGCAACCTCTGGCTCGACCTGCAATGGCTACGGGAAGCCGCCCCCTCTCCGCGCGGCTCCCCCCTTGGCGCCCTGCGCTTCCTAGCCGGCTATCTCAAGGACTTTGCCGCCCGTTCGCTCTCCGGACGGGAAAGGAACGATACTTTCGTTCTCGACGATCCTGGCCCAGCCTTTCGAGAAGGCCTCGACGGCGCGCGGCAGCTGCTCCATGGGTTTGGGCGGCGGCTTCCCGGCGCGGCCGCATGGTCGGCAAGGCAGGCCCGCGCGAAGCTTCGCCGAGGCGTTCTCGCCGCGCGCGCTAAAGGCGGGCACGTGCTGGTGCTCTGCGAAGGCAACATTTGCCGCAGCCCCTTTGCCGCCGCCGCCCTTAACAACCTCTTTGGGGATGCGGGCCAGGGGCCGGGCGAAGGCTTGTTCCGTTCCGCTGGCACTCTTCCTTTGGAGGGCCGCCCCTCCCCGGCCCCCGCTGTCTCGGTTGCCCGCCGGCTCGGGATCGATCTGGCGAAGCATCGCTCCAGATATGCCGACGTTCAGGAAGTTGCCTCCGCACAGCTTGTGATCGCCTTCGACCAGCGCAACCTGGCGGCCCTGCGGGCCATTCAGCCGGCTAAGCTTCCGCCGGTCGTTCTGCTAGGCAGCTTGCGACCGGGCGTCGCGGAGATCGAAGACCCGATCGACGGAGACGAAGAAACGTTTCTTGCCACCTATCGCCGAATCCTGGATTTGGCCTCCATGGCGAAAACATTGATCAGCCAGAAGCCTGCATGATCTCCAGCCGTGCGTTATCGACACCGGCGGAGACTGTGCCTAGCGACGAGACCGCGATCCTGGCAACGCCGCCGCCTAAAGGATAGTCTGCCGCCTTGGCCAGAACGGGATTTCGGCCAGGGGCGCCTGAAGCAGGAGGCAAGGCGCGAAGCTCCGAAACCGCCCTTGGAACGTAAGAGAATGATTGTAATCGGTTTAGGAAGCGGCAGGTCTGGCACCGCCTCTCTCGCCAAATTGCTGAACGCGCAGCAGGAGGCACTCTGCTTTCACGAAATGAACCCTAGTTGCGTGCGTTTCGAAGGCACGCCGCGCCCAATTCTCAACACGATAGAGGAATTCGGCTTCATAGAGTCCGGCGGTGAGACTTCGCGGCTTACGGTCGATCTCGCACGCCCGGTATCGGCGGCGGCTTATGACCGTTTGTGCGCCATGCCAAGGGTCAGATTGATAGGTGATATCGCCTTCTACTACCTAAGTTACGTTGAGCTGATCGCTGCTCACAACCCGAAGGTTCGGTTTGTCTGCCTGAAACGCGATAAGACGGCCACGGTCGAAAGCTGGCTTCGGCATTCCACGATTAGGCGCTGGCCGTCAAAGCGTTTGGCGGACCGGCTGTCCGCACTCATTACGAGGCAGAAGTACTACACGCACCGAAATCCCTGGGTGGCGCACGACGGCAGTCGTTGGGAAATCGACCCTGTCTGGGATAAGTGCTTCCCAAAAATGAAGGCCGGGACACGGCGCGGCGCCATCGAGCAATACTGGGACTATTACTACGGGCGGATCGACAGGATCGCGGAGGAAATTCCAGAGCGTCTCATGATTGTCGAGACAGAAACGCTCCAGGACCACGAAGCGCAATCCCGGATTTTGTCATTCTGCGGCTACGATCCACCTGAGCATATCTATACCCAAGCGCACATCCATAAATCGGCTTAAGCGCCGGTTATCAAGTCCCTTAGCCGCCCCAGATACTCGTAAACGGCGAACCAGCTAACACTTAGCCCGCTCGACGACGGCAGGAAGGATTCCAGCGTCAAGTCGCTTGGAAAGGTGATAAATCCGGTCGGCGCCGGCACGACCTCGAAACCGGCATACTTGAAAAGCGGCACGGCGCGCGGCATGTGCCACGCGTGAGTCACGAGTAAGATGCGCCGAACACCCTCCGGCTCTAGGATTTCGGCGCTGCGCACGGCGTTTTCACTGGTATTCAAGGACGCGGTCTCTTGCCATCGGGCGCTTAGGCCAAAGTCCTCCTCTAAACTCTTCGCCATCAGGGCGCCCGCAGCGGTCTCCGCGTTGCCAAGCGAGCCGCCTGTCACAAGGATCGGCAAGCCCGTTAGCCTATGCAGATGGGCACCGTAGCGAAGCCGCTGCAACGTTAGCCCGCCTACGGTGGCGCCGCCGTATTCGGGCGCCGTCTCCAGCACGTCCGCGGAAAGGACAACGATAGCCTCTACACCTTCAATCTGCTCCGACGCCTCGGCTAAGGGCTCTGACTGATGAAGCCCCCGAATCAAAAGCGCGGAAACCACGGGCGTACACAGAAGATAGAAGCAAACAGCCGTCAGGATGAGCAGCAGATCGCCGGTTCTGCGCCACCTTTGGCGTATGATGAGCGCCACCACCGCCACCAGAAAGAGAGTCGCCGGTGGCAAGGCCAGGGCTTTTAGTATCGGATAGATCAATCCGTTCCTTCCTGGGAAAGTCCGCGGGAGCTGAGGCACAGTCCCCCAGTCCGCGCCGGTTCAAGTTGGTGAGTTGCCCTAATCCGTAGGCTGGGCGGCCTTCGTGGGCAGGGTCGGAAAGTCCTTCAGTCCGGCCGAACGGCGGTCATTGTAGCGCTTATTTTCTTCCGGATCAGCCGGTACACCAATCGCTTTGCCCCCGACCAAAATATTCCTGACAAAGCTGACCGGCTCGGGAGATTTGCTCCGGACTGCCACACCTTTCTGCGCCGTCAGGCCGAGCGACTGGCCCCAACGCTGGAGGGACCCGATTACCCCATCGGCCCCGGTGACGGTATCGAAGATAAATAGATTGTCTTCGATCTCGGTTCGGTTTCGCGCGTGCGTGCGCTTTTCCAAGGCAACACCGATCATCTGCCAATTGCTGGAATTTGGGCCTTTCTGCAAGACGTTGCCCCGAATCACGACCTCCCCACCATTTGAGATATCGATGGCCCGGCTGTCTCTGGCTTCCAGACCGGCGATAATGTTTCCCGCGATGAATGTCTTCTTTGCACGGCTCTTCACGCCGTGTCCCTCGTCTTTCGTCGACACGACAACGTTTCCGGTGAACACGAACTCGTCGATATCGGAACTGACGTAGAGCCCGTGCGCCCTGCCGCCTCGGCCGTTCCGCTCGAAGCGGGATTTCTCGACCAATAGAGTTCCCGACGCGCCGCCGCCAACCAAGATGCCCTGATCATTGTCGTGAAAGTTGACGTTCCGCACGGTCAGATCGGGCGCTTCGAGCCGGATGCAGGCGCCATTGCGGTCACGAACCGAAATCTCCGAGCATTCCAAGCCTTCCACCGTCACGCCCGCGCCGGAGATGACCAAGGCACCCTTACCCTCGACCGCAGCCCCCTTCAAGTGCGCACCCGGCTCTCCCCTGACGGTGACGTAGTCCACCGAGACATTGGCGCCGCTTGGATGGATGCCGGGCGCGAGCACCAGGGTGTCGCCGGGGTAAGCCGCGGCCAGCGCGGACGCAAGGTCGCTAAATTGGCAGGATCCCGTATCTTCCGGCGGGCAGATCCGAAGCTCTCGAGCTGAATTCTCAACCAGCGAGAGCGCGCCGCCTTCATCCCTTACGATCCGCCCTCGCTTCATCCGCGACGGCGGCGGCAAGGTCCTGTCTCCGATTGGGGGAAGCCCCTGAAAGCCGGCGCTCGCGGCTGGAGCCACCTGGTCCTCGGCCCTGGCGTCCAGCCCGAGAAAAAATACCATGGCAGTCGAAACCGCAAAGGCCGTACCATAGCCCTGCAAAGAGCTGAACTTGGAAGCTGGTGTGTTGGGCATGAGCTAATATTTTCCTGGAGTATGGCTCCACCTCGGCGACAGCCAATTCCACCGGCGAGGCTGCGCAGGCCGTCCATCAGCGAATTGATTGAGGAGCCCGTAAGGCATCGTATTCTCCGAAACAAGCGAGATAGGCTGCTTGGAGCATAGCAATACGGGTACGATAGTGGGATACTGTGATTTCATTCTGGCCGCGAGGACGATCGCTTTGACGAGTGACCCCATGAGGGCATGGGACCAGGAAACCCGTGTTGGAAGGCAGCGCTCGAACGCCGGGGCCAGGGGCGGTCGCGGCAAGGCGGGTCAATTCGGGGCGCGTTTCTTATCAATCGGTTCCGGGGTTTTCGCTTTTCTGGCTCTGGGACTGACAAGCGTTTCCGCCGCCGCTGCTCCCACGGTCGACGCGCCGCGCAGCGGCGTGACGACTATTACATGCTCGATCGGCGCGGACGGGAAAACCACCTGTGGCGTATCTCAGGGCCGGGCTTCAGTCTGCGCACGGCGAACCGGCGGAAATTTGGAGAAGGCTTTCCAGCGCTTTACCTACCTCGACGAACCAAAGGGTTGCACGCTCAACGTTCTTTATTGGCGCGAGCACAGTCCCAACGGGACCGCCCCCTTAGATCCACTCTGGGACGGCGTTGGCTCGGAAGGCCCTAAGACGCCGTTCTTTAATAGCGGCCTTAGCTTCCGCGAAATTTTTCAGGCCCCCGCGGAAGACGCTTACAAGCGCATGGCGCAGGCTTTTATTGTGGCCGAGCTCAATCGCTTGAATGGCGCGACCATGCCGGAATCCGTGATGCAGGCTTATGACGAGGCGACAGTCTTCCTCATTAGTCAAGACACCGACCTCGACCCCGCCACAGCTGCGCGTTTCGACGAACTCGCGGCGGTATTGGAAAGGTTCAACGCTGGCGAAACGGGAAGCGGCCAATGCCTTCCCCTGAGCGAACCCCTGGATTCGGCGGATGTCGGCAAAACTCTGATGGGCACGATCACAGGCGATACCGGAGTGATTTTGTCGGTCGCCGACATTGGCGATGCTGGCGAAGGAAGAATCGGCATTGAGCCCAGGACTCCGGACGACCTTTTTCTCTCCGCCTCCGAGCCCTTTCTGGTCGACGGCGTTCGCAAGGCCCGCTTCACGCAGGAGGACAGCGATTGTCTCGACGTGGACAGCGGCGAGGAAATCATCGTCGAAGCTGGACGCCTGCTTGGTCTTACCAGCGACGACTTTCTGGAAGATGCGAGAGCGCTACAGGTTCTCATTGCGATTAATGCAGCTTCTGAGGAAGAATCAGCTCCAGAAGGTGGAGCGGAGGCGGCGTCGGCATCCGAGGGCGATACCGCAGGGCCAGGAACCTCCGACGGTGGCTTTGGCGACGCCGGCATCTTTCCATCGACCGACCTTCCGCCTACCAACGAGTCTAGTGGCGCGGGGGGCGACTTGATTCCGGTTCCCAATGTGATTGGCCAGACGCTGCCCGACGCGGAAGCCATTATAGTTGGGGATGGCCTGCGCGTGGGAACGGTCACTGTTGTGAGCCAGCGGAACCAGCCAACGGGGCCGCAAATTATGCGCACTGCCTACGCCGAAGTCACGCAGTTCGTATCGGGCCAAAGCCCACCACCTGGAACGCTGGTAGAAATCGACACTACCGTTAATCTGGAAGTTACTGAGGAAGATTTAGCTCTATCCGAGCCCTCGAGCTTCGCGATGCTGGTTTTGGCCTTGATGCTGCTAGGCGGAACTCTGTGGTGGCGGAGAAGGAACCCAAGCCCCTAGGAATGAGTCTCCGCCTGACCCTCTTAACACACAGGATCCAATTTTCCGGCTTTGCCCGTGGGGCCAAAGCTCTAGTCGCTTGCCTGCTTGTTGGTATCGTCTTGAGCGCTTGCGACGAGATGACGGTCGTCGATCACGTTGAGCGCGCCGAGGAATTCCTCGGTCAAAAACGGCCGCAAGGTGCCGTCACCGAGCTAAAGATGGCTTTGCAGAAACAACCCAAGACTCCCGAGCTTAGGCTCATGCTCGCTAAGTCCTACCTTGCCTTGGGTCAGCTCGAGAACGCGGAAAAGGAGTTACTACGCCACCGGGAATTCGGGGGCGAAGAAGCCACGACTTTGCTGCATCTCAGTGACGTCTGGAGCCAACAGCACCTTTATCAAAGAATTATTGATGAAATTCAAGAAGATCCGCAGTGGCCACCGAAAATCCTGATCCCCCTGCTGGAGCGTAAAGCCGCCGCATTCTTAGGTGTTGGGGAACGAGCGCAAGCGCAGTCGATCTATAGGCGGGTCTTGGCTCAGGATCCAGACAATAAGGAAGCGCTAATCGGGCTTGCCCGGATCGCCAAAAGGGCAGATGACGAGATCGCTTTGCAGGGCGCAATCAATTTGGCACTGCGGGTAGCGCCTAACGACCCCTATCTCCTGCGCCTTAACGCGGGGCTGGCCTTTGGCCGAAAGGATTACACGACGGCTGCCGAGATCCATCGGAGAAGACTGGCGGATACGCCCAAAAGCATCCCGGCCAAGCTCCAGCTTGCCGAAACCTTGATAGCCCAAGGGCAAATTGTGGAAGCCAAATCCCTGCTGCAGGACATCGTCACCGTTCGCCCAAGGCACCACGAAGCACACTACCTTCTCGCGGTGATCGCCATCCAGGCCCAAGACTACGCCGCGGCCCAGCACCATGGGATGAAATCCCTCGCCGAAGCTCCCAGGCACCGGCCAAGCCAATTCATAGCGGGCGTGGCCAGCTATGCCCTTGGGAATTTCAGGAAGGCGCGGTGGTATCTCGGCCTCGTTCTGGAGGACCAGCCGAACAACGCATGGGTCGCCGAGATCCTAGAGGACGCCAATGCCCGGTATGCAGA
>JARFRB010000115.1 GCA_029287455.1 Pelagibius litoralis
CTTCTAGGATACTGTAAAGATTTTCGTTCATGGTCTCGTCATGCCCGGTGCGGTCGATCAGGGGCGTCGCGTGTCTCGTGTTGCTTACTGGAACCGACCCCGCCTATACAAGAGGCACGGAGTGGGCGAGGGCAATCATCGTCTACGAATCCCAACGAGAAAGGAAAGGGAGGACTATGCATAAATTCACCCGGAATGTCGCGGGAGCGGCGCTTGCCTTGGCAGTTGGCCTTTCGTCGCAGACGGCTGCGGCTGAAACCGTGCTGCGCCTGTCGCACCAGTGGTCGACCTCGGACGTGCGCCACAAGGTGGCCGAAATCGTCGCCGAGCATGTCGCGAACGCCGACGTTGATCTCAAGATCCAGATTTATCCTACCAAGTCCCTCTTCAAGCCGCGCGAGCAGTGGCAGCCCACCAGCCGCGGCCAGCTCGACATGACCGTGTTCCCACTGGCCTACGCCGGCGGCGTTCACCCTGAATTCAATCTCACCCTGATGCCGGGGATGGTGAAGAACCACGACCACGCGGCCCGGCTCAACGAATCCCCCTTCATGGAAAGGATTAAGCAGATCGCCGAGGACGACGGTGTTCTGATCCTGGTCGACGGCTATCTCGCAGGCGGCTTCGCGGGCCGCGAGAAGTGCGTGACCGGCCCCGAGGATGTGTCCGGCATGCAGATGCGCGCGGCGGGCAAAGCGTTCGAGCAGATGCTGGCGGAAGCGGGAGCCTCCATTGCCTCCATGGCCAGTTCCGAGATCTACAACGCCATGCAGACCGGCGTGCTTGACGGCGCGAATACCAGTTCCTCGAGCTTCGTGTCGTACCGGATCTATGAGCAGGTTAAGTGCTTCACGCCGGTTGGCGACTACGCGCTCTGGTTCATGTACCAGCCGCTGCTGATGTCCAAGCGTAGCTGGGACCGGCTCAATGACGAGCAGCGCGCCGCGATCATGGAGGGTGCCGCCAAGGCTGAGGCCTTCTACATTGAGGAAGCGAAGAAGCAGGACGCCGAGGCGGCGCGTGTCTTCTCGGAGAACGGTGTCGAGATCTCGAACATGACCGAAGAGCAGTTCAATGCCTGGCGCGACATGGCGGCGAAAAGCTCTTACCCGGCCTTCGTCGAATCCGTGCCCAACGGCCAGGAGCTGTTGGACATGGCGCTCGCGGTCGAATAGGCGGGTTCCGTGAAGGAAAGGCGCCGCCTGTATCGGCCGGCGGCGCCTTTCCCCCCAGCGGATCAATCTCGAACTCCATAGGCGGCAGATGGACGCATTCCTGCGCGTGGTCCGGGGACTCTCCCTGCTTTGCGGCATCCTGGCCGCCGGCATGATCGCGGTCTCGATCTTCGTGGTCTGCCACATGGTGGTCATGCGTTATGTGCTGAACGCCTCCACGATCTGGCAGACCGAGTTCGTCGTCTACATGATGCTGGCGGCGACCATGATCGGAATGCCCTACGTGCAGATGCTGCGCGGGCACGTGAATGTCGACTTGCTGCCGATTTATTTGCGTGGGGTTCCCCGCCAAGTGCTTTATCTCGTCGCGCAAGGCGCATCACTGGTGATCTGCGCGATCATCGCCTGGCATTCCTCGCACTTGTGGTGGGATGCTTGGTCGGGCGACTGGCATTCGGACACGGTTTGGGGGGTTCCGCTCTGGCTGCCCTACGCGGTGCTGCCGTTGGGCTTCGGACTGATGTGCCTGCAATTTGTCGCCGACCTTCTGATGGTGCTCACGGGCCGCGAGAAGCCCTTCGGTATCAACGAAGCCGACGAGATCCGGAAGGTTTAGGCGCATGGATCCTCTCCTGCTTGGGGCACTGGTGGCCGTCGCCACGGTTCTGGTTCTCTTTTCCGGCATTTCGGTCGCCATGGGCTTGATCCTCGTCTCCATGGTGTTTCTTGTCTCCTTCGACTTTCTTGGCCTGGAAGCCCTTTCGATCTTGCCCGAGGTGCTTTTCGGGAAGCTGGACAACTTCGCGCTGTTATCGATCCCCATGTTCATCCTTATGGGGGCGGCGGTTGCCTCGAGCCGGGCGGGCTCGGACCTGTACGAGGCGCTGGAGCGCTGGCTGACCCGGGTGCCCGGGGGCTTGGTGGTTTCGAATCTGGGAGCCTGCGCCATCTTCGCGGCCTTGTCCGGGTCCTCGCCGGCGACCTGCTCGGCCATCGGCAAGATGGGCATCCCGGAGATGCGCAAGCGCGGCTACCCTGCGACCGTGGCCTCCGGGTCCATCGCGGCGGGGGGCACGCTCGGCATCCTGATCCCACCCAGCGTCACCATGATCGTATACGGGATTGCCACCGAGACCTCGATCGGCCGGCTGTTCTTGGCCGGCGCGCTTCCCGGCTTCCTATTGGTCGGGCTGTTCATGGCCTGGTCGATCTTCGCCACCTGGCGTCAGGGGGCAGGGGACGTGCTGACCCCGACCGTCTACACCTGGGCGCAGAAGTTCGCCGCCTTGCCGAGGGTGATCCCCTTCTTGTTGATCATTATCGGCGTGCTTTTCGCCCTCTACGGCGGTGTCGCCACGCCGTCCGAAACGGCGGCGGTCGGCGCGCTTTTGTGCATTGTGCTGGCGGTTGTGATCTACCGCATGTGGAAGCCCACGGCGCTGTGGAGCATACTGCGCGACTGCACCCGGGAGTCCGTGATGATCCTGCTGATCATCGGGGCATCCGGCTTGTTCAGCTACATGCTCTCCAGCTTGTTTATAACTCAGTCCATCGCCGAGTGGATCGTCACACTGGACGTCAACCGCTGGGTTTTGATGCTGGTGATCAACCTTTTCCTACTAGTGGCCGGGTTTTTCTTGCCGCCGGTGGCTGTGATCCTGATGGCGGCACCGATCCTCTTGCCCATCGTGGTGAGCGCGGGCTTCGATCCCTATTGGTTCGCCGTGGTGCTGACCATCAACATGGAGATCGGCTTGATCACCCCACCGGTTGGGCTAAATCTTTATGTTATCAATGGGATCGCGCCGGACATCAAGCTGCAGACAATCCTGCGCGGCTCCTTGCCCTACATGTTCTGCATGATCGCCGCCATCGTGATCCTCTGCCTCTTCCCCGGGATCGCCACCTGGCTACCCGAAGTGGTGATGGGCCCGGTCATAAATTAGTCAACTTTTGTGCTCTAGACTCCTACAACGGTTTAGTTTTTTGATTGGGCGATGACGGACCACCAATCAGAGCGCTTCTTCGACCGGGCGATTGGAAATCTCGCGGTTGCTTGGCGGGATATCGCGGCCTCGGCGGCGCGCGGCGTTGGCATCAAGCTGGAAGACGAGGCGACGCGCGATGCCGGGTCGCTCCGTACGATGATGCAGGCTTGCCTGGACGCCAAGGGGGGCGAGGTCTCAGCCCGGGCGCGGGCGGCCGAGCTGGGCCGCGCCTACCTTAAGCTGGATAGTCAGGGCCGCCGGCTCTTCCTAGGCCTGCTGGCCAAGGATTTCGGGGTCGACCGGGAGAAAGCTCATGAGGCGATCGACCGCTACGAAGGAGCGGACGAAGAGGCGGAAATCCTGCTGGCCGAGCAAAATCTGCGGCAGGTACTGGTGCCCCGCCGAGTCAAACTTCTCACGCAATTCAATTCCTTACCAGAAGGCGTTAAATTTTTAGTAGATATGCGGGCCGAACTGATGGAGGTGATGGGCGAGGAGCCGGCCATGGCTGCTCTCGACCGCGACTTCCTGGAACTGCTGACCTCCTGGTTCGATACCGGCTTCCTTGACTTGCAGCGGATCACCTGGGACTCGCCCGCGGCCCTCTTGGAGAAACTGATCGCCTACGAGGCGGTGCACGAGATCCGCTCTTGGGACGACCTGCGCAACCGCTTGGATTCCGACCGCCGCTGCTTCGCGCTGTTCCATCCACGCATGCCCCATGAGCCCTTGGCCTTCGTCGAAGTGGCCTTGGTCAAGGGCATCGCGCGGAATGTACAGACCCTTCTGGATGAAAAAGCCCCACAGGTGGACCCCAGGGCGGCCGATACAGCGATCTTCTATTCCATCTCGAACACCCAACGTGGGCTGAAAGGCATTTCCTTCGGGGATTACCTGATCAAGATGGTGGTCCTGGAGTTGCTGCGCGACCTGCCGCAGCTCAAGGTCTTCGCCACGCTATCACCGGTGCCGGGCTTGCGCCGCTGGATCGAGCGTCTAACGCCGGAGGCCTTTAACCGGGCGCTGTCGGACGATGATCGTGGTGCCTTGGATCGCGTGGGGGCAGGCGAGGACCGCAAGGCGCGTCTTCTGGGCAAGCTCGATACAGCGGTTTGGCACGAAGACGAGCCCACGGCCAAGGCACTGGAGCCGATCTTGATGAGGCTGGCGGCCACCTATCTCACCGGCACGCATAACGGCCAGGCTCAGGACCCCGTCGAGCGGTTTCATCTTCGCAACGGCGCCAGGCTCGACCATATCAACTGGCTCGCCGATACCTCCGCCAAGGGGTTAAAGCAGTCCGCCGGGATCATGGTGAATTACCGCTATATCGTTGACGACATCGAGAAGAATCACGAGGCCTACGTCACCAACGGCCGGATCGCCGTGGGCGGTGAGGTGAAGGCCTTGGCCAAGAAGGCGCGTGAAAACGGGCGGTCCGGATTTCGCCGCCTGGGCCTCGGATAGGGTCATGCACTCGCGAATGCCCGCGGGCGCCGCTTCGCGCGCAGCTTGCCGGCTGGTGGTGAAGATGTAAGTTGCCAAGGCCTGTGGCGTTTCGCCACCTCATGCCGATCGAGGGCCGACTCCGTGCCGAAACAGCAGCGTGTGTTCCCGGATGCCAAGGCCGTCGCGGCGGCCTTGCGGCCGAGCTATCCGGTCTATTGCTTGCGCCCGGATATCCTGAAGCGGCGGGCGCGCGATTTTCTCACGCAGTTTCCGGGAGAAGTGCTTTACGCCGTCAAGTGCAATCCGCATCCGCTGGTGCTGGATGCGCTCTATGCCGGCGGGGTCCGCCATTTCGACACCGCCTCCTTGCCCGAGATCGCGCAGGTCGCCGAAAGCTACGCGGACGCGCACACCTATTTCATGCATCCGGTGAAAAGCCGCGCGGCTGTGCGGACCGCGAACGAAGTCTTCGGCGTGGAGCACTTCGTGGTGGACCACATGGACGAACTCGAGAAGGTGCTGGCGGAAACCCGGACGCGCGACCTGGTGATCGTGGTGCGCATCACCACGCCGCCGTCGCTCGGCACGCTCTATCATCTCTCGGCGAAGTTCGGGGCCGGCCCGGATGAGGCGGTGGAACTCTTGCGCCGCGCCGCATCGGAAGGCTGCCGCGTCGGCATCGCCTTTCACGTGGGCTCTCAATGCCTGCGGCCGGACGCCTATTCAATCGCGCTTGATCTGAGCGGGCAGATCCTGGCGTGGGCGGGTGTGGAGCCGGTCTGCATTGATGTGGGGGGCGGCTTTCCCGCCGACTACGTGGAGATGACAACCGAGCCCCTCCAGGATTATTTCGACGCCATCCGCAAGGGGCTGAAGGCCAATAAGGTGAAGCCCACGGTGCAAATTCTTTGTGAACCGGGCCGTGCCTTGGTTGCCTCGGGCTGTTCCCTTTTGGTCCAGATTCAGCTTCGGAAGGACGGGCAGCTTTACATCAACGACGGCATCTATGGCAGCCTCTCGGAGACCGTGGATGCGGGCATCCGCTTCCCGTCCCGTCTGGTGCGGCTGGTGGGTGGCGAGCCAAGCCGGGAAACCCGCGCCTTCGTGCTGAACGGCCCGACTTGCGATTCCCTGGACGTCTTGCCCGGAACCTTCGAGCTGCCGGAGGATGCGCGCGAAGGCGACTGGATCGAGATCGACCAGGTGGGCGCCTATTCGAACGCCCTGGCCACGCACTTCAACGGCTTCTTTCCCGAGACCTTCGTGACCGTCCAGGACAAGCCGCCAGCCCAGCAGGCCGCGGCATGACGCAGGCCGCGGAATGACGCAGGCGGTCTTGGAGGCGGCCGTCTCGGCTTCACGGGAAGGCGTCTTCACCGCGCGCGCGCCGTGGTGGGGCGGCGATCTGCAGACCTTGCGCAATTTGCTCGTGCGGCCCAAGCACGACTTGTCCTCCTGGCCGGTGGAGCGCTTGGAATTCGGTCTTGCCGACGGTGACCGCTTGCTCGCGAGCCTGCACCGCCCGGATAGCGTGGAGCATGGAAGGCCTCTGGTCCTTCTCCTGCATGGCTTGAGTGGCTGCGAGGACAGCACCTACATGCGAGCCACGGCACGTTATCTGCTGTCCGGGGAATGGCCCGTGCTCCGGCTTAACCTGCGTGGTGCCGGGCCCTCCGCGCCGTCCTGCCGGGGCCACTATCACGCCGGGCGGACGGAGGACCTGCGCGAGGTACTGAGGCAGCTCGCCCGATCGCGCCCGGCGGAGTTTGCTGCCGGAGTGCTCTGCGTCGGCTTTTCTTTGGGCGGGAACATGCTGCTGAAGTTCCTGGGGGAGGGGGAGAGCCCGGTGGCCCTGCGCGGCGCCGCCGCCGTCTCCGCGCCGATCGACCTCAAGGCGGCGCAGGTGCGCCTGATGCGGCCGCGCAACGCGCTCTATCACCACTACGTGCTGGTCAACATGCGCCGGGATTTCCTGGCCGGCAAAGCGCTTCGTGACGAGGTGGGGCTAGAGAAACTGATGGCGATAAAGTCCGTCTTGGCCTTCGACGAAGAGGTGACGGCTCCCCTCAACGGTTTCGCGGGCGCCAACGACTACTACGCCCGCTGTTCGGCGTCGAAGTTTCTAGGGGATATTGGAACGCCCACGCTCGTCGTCATGGCCGGAAACGACCCCTGGATCCCGGCCGATAGCTACCACGCGGTGAATTGGGCGCGGCTGCCGGACATAACGCTCGCCATGCCCAAAGGCGGCGGCCATGTCGGCTTCCACGGCCTGGGCAGCCAGATCCCTTGGCATGACCGGCGCATCGGCGCGTTCTTCGAAAGGCTGGTGGGCGCGGGGTAGAGCGATCTACCCACGCTTCAGCCGCTCGGCCACCTCGACGGCGAAATAGGTGAGGATGGCGTCGGCGCCGGCGCGTTTGAAGGCGAGCAGCGATTCCAGCATGGCCTTTTCGCCGTCCAGCCAGCCGTTCAGCGCCGCGCCGCGGATCATGGAGTACTCGCCGCTCACCTGATAGGCCAGGGTGGGGACCTGGAAGGTCTCGGAGACCCGGCGGATGATGTCGAGATAGGGCATACCCGGCTTGATCATCACCATGTCCGCACCCTCGGCCAGATCCAGCGCCACTTCGCGCAGGGCCTCGTCACTGTTGGCCGGGTCCATTTGATAGGTCTTCTTGTCGCCCTTGAGCGCTCCCCCAGACCCGATAGCGTCGCGGAAGGGACCGTAGAAGGCGCTGGCGTACTTCGCCGCGTAGGAGCAGATGCCGACTTCCGTCAGCCCAGCCTCATCCAAGGCGGAGCGGATTGCACCCACGCGCCCGTCCATCATGTCGGAGGGCGCGACGATGTCGCAGCCGGCCCTGGCCTGCACCAGGGCTTGCCCGCAAAGCACCTCGATCGAGGCGTCGTTGAGGATACGCCCCTCTTCCACCAGGCCGTCGTGGCCGAGGGAATTGAAGGGGTCCAGGGCTGCGTCGCAGATCACGCCAACCTCTGGAACCGCGGCCTTTAGGGCGCGCACCGCGCGGCAAATCAGATTCTCCGGGTTGACTGCTTCCTCGCAGGCGGCGGTCTTCAGGTGCTCCTCGACATAGGGAAACAAGGCAACGGCCGGCACCCCCAGCTGCGAGGCATGGCCGACCGCGTCCACGGCTTCCGATACCGTCAGACGGCGTACGCCGGGCATGGCCTCGATCTCGGCGCTTGCGGCGCCGTCCTCGCGCAGGAACAGCGGCCAGATCAGGTCCTCGGGCGCGAGTCGATGCTCCGCAACCAAGCGCCGCGTCCAGTCCGCTGCCCTGTTGCGCCGCATCCGGACCCGGGGGTAGGCCCCCTGAGCCGCCGGACTGGCTGCCGCCTCCGCTGCGGGCTTCGGTCCCGCTTCGCGCGGGGCGCGCAGGGGCTCCAATTTGGCCTTTTTCATCGTGTGCTCAATTTGTTTCCATAAGCGGCGGATATTAGGTCAGCGAGAGGAACCCGACAAGCGCGCGGCCGGCGGGTCGCCCGGCTCTTCGAGTTTTGCGCGCGTATTCCATGAGTGGCGAATGCCCTACTATTTGTGTCCGCTCGAAGATGTCACCAAGCTTTAGCCTTGCCCCATTCATCATATTCGGTAGGATCTCACGTGTCGCGGCACCTCGACTATTCTCGTTTAATTACGCACGGGGTGGCGGAGATTTTTGTTGTGGGGTCAGGGGAGAATAGTCATGGCTAAGCTTACCAGGCGGCTGCGTGGATATTTGAAGCTATCGCTTGCGGCTACATTCGCGCTCGCGGCGCTTTGCGTCGCGGCGGGGCAGAACACCGCCTCCGCGCAAGGCGGCGAACGGCTGAGGGTTCCTACGGAGGGTGGCTTCTCAGGCTTCATTACGCCACTCGTGGGCTATGCCAACGTCAAGTCGCAGTTCCACACTGACGGGAACAATCGCCGCACCAGCAGTCTGAACAGCTCGGGCCAAACTTCCAGTAACGCGGTCGTCGGCGCGCTCTTCGAACTGCGCTACACCTTCCTCGAAGCGCGCACCGAGGTTTACGGCGGTATCCCGGCGGAGAACATCCGCGAAGGTGGTTTTACCCAGGCGGAAATCGGCGTGCGCCATTGGCTCGGCGATGGCACGCGGCTTAGCCTTGGCGTGCTGCCGGAACCGATCGTCCCAAACAAGACGTGGCAAGACCCCTTTATCGTGGATGGGCGCCGTAGCCGCACAAACCTCGACTCCATCGGTTTGCGCGCACGGGTCGATAATATTCTCGAAACGCGACTGGGGCTGCGCTACGAGTTCGTCCGGCAAGAAGTGGACGATGAGCGCAGCGGCAGTTTCCTCGCCTCGCAGCCGGGCAACACGCTTACTCAGGACGATCTGGACAGCCTGGAGCGTGACGCGGACTTTCACCGCTTTACGGCAACCTACGGGTTCCCGATCACTGAGCAGTTCTTCTTACGGCCAGGTCTGCGCTACACCTATGGGGACGCGGACGGCGACTCGAACAGTTTCGATGCGATCCGCCCGGAACTTGGGATGTTCTATAGCGGTGAGCGCTTCGATACGAGTTTGAACCTGCTTTACGAGCGTAGCTGGTTCGACGAAGAAAACCCGATCTACGACGACAAGCGCGATGCCAACGATTTCGGCGCAACATTCCTCTTCGGTTATAAGAAGCCGTTTGGGTGGGAATCCTTCCGCATCGATACCATTGCATCCTTCCGCAAGAGCGATTCGGACATCGACTTTTACGATGCCCGGGGCTCTTTCATCAGCGTGGGCGGCACCTACTTCTGGTAAGTGGCTGGAAAAAGCTAGGGGGCGGCACCCAGCATGCGGGCGCCGCCCCTTTTTTCATGCCGACTTTGCCTATTCGGCCGCCGCGCTAACAGTTCCTGCCGCCGTCAATCCGCGGTCGAGGTCGGCGAGGATGTCGTCGATGTGCTCGATCCCGATGGACAGGCGCACGTAGCCCGGCGTCACTCCGGACGCGGCTTGTTCCTCCGCGGTTAGCTGCGAGTGCGTGGTGCTTGCCGGGTGGATGGCCAGGCTGCGCGCATCGCCGATGTTGGCGACGTGGTAGAAGAGCTCCAGGCCGTCGATGAAGCGCCGGCCCGCGTCCGCGCCGCCTTTCAGCTCGAAGCCCACAAGGCCGCCATAGCCGCCCTTGAGATAAGTCTCGGTCCGTCGCTTTTGCTCCGGATTGTCATGCAGGGTGGGGTAGATCACCCGCTCGACCTTTCCGTGATCGCGCAGATACTCCGCCACTTGCTGGGCGTTGCGGCTGTGCTCTCGGATCCGCAGGGGCAATGTCTCGAGGCCCTGCAGGAAGCTCCAAGCGTTGAATGGGCTCATGGAGGCCCCCAGGTCCCGCTGCAGAGTGACCCGGGCCTTGATGATGTAGGCGATGGGGCCCAGGGGCTTCACAGCCTCGGTCCAGACCGCGCCGTGGTAGCTCGGGTCGGGCTGGTTGAGCAGGGGGAAGCGCTCCGCGTTGGCTTCCCAATCGAAAGTGCCGCCGTCCACCAGAATGCCCCCGATCGAGGTGCCATGGCCGCCGATATACTTGGTGGTGGAGTAGACCACGATGCTGGCGCCATGATCGAGCGGGCGGCAGAGGATTGGCGCGGCCGTGTTGTCCACGATCAGCGGCACGCCCAAGTCGTTGCCAATCTTCGCCACTTCCTCGATTGGGAAGACCGTGAGCTTCGGATTGGGCAGGGTTTCCGCGTAGTAGGCGCGGGTCTTGTCGTCGGTCGCCCGGCGGAAGTTCTCCGGATCGGCCGGGTCGACGAAGCGCACCTCGATCCCTTCTTCCGCCAGGGTGTTGGCGAAGAGGTTCCAGGTGCCGCCGTAAAGATCGGTGGAACTCACGATATTGTCGCCGGCCCGCGCGATGTTGCGGATCGCAATGTGCGAGGCCGCTTGACCCGATGAGACGGCTAAGGCCGCGACACCTCCGTCAATAGCCGCCAAGCGCTTCTCGAGCACATCGATCGTAGGATTCATAATGCGGGTGTATATGTTCCCCAATTCCTTCAAAGAGAACAGATTCTCCGCGTGCTGGGTGCTTTCGAACTGATAGCTCGTAGTCTGATAGATCGGCACCGCGACGGCACCGGTCGCAGGATCGGCCCGATAGCCTTCGTGCAGGACAAGAGTTTCCGGGTTTATGGATTTCGAGGTCATCTCATTCGCTCCTTCGCGCGTGGGTCTTTCCGTCCGGTCCCATACCGGCGGATGGTCTTGCGAGGGGCCAACTCGATGGTCGCGCTTTAGCTGTTGATGACCCGGAGCAAGCTGCCCCTCAAATCGCCGGGGCCCTGTAACGCCGGGCCAAGCGGAAAACAAAAAACCGCCGCGACTCTGTCGGGCGGTTCAGCCCGCTTTAGCCGCATTTTTAAAGCGCCCGCAAGCTGGATTTCAAATCGGCGCTAAGGATCAGAAACCAGAGACGCCCCGGCTTGTCAAGCGGCCGATGGCCGGATTGCGTTAGGGGCGGCTCGGCGGCACACTTCCGGGGGTATTCATGGACGAGGCATCGAAGCGATGGATTTCGAGCTGAACGAGGAACAGCGAGCCTTTCGGGATATGGCGCGTGAGTTCGCGGCAAACGAAATGGCGCCCTACGCGGCCGAGTGGGACGCGGATTGCGTCTTCCCGATCGAGACGTTGCGGAAGGCTGCGGGCTTGGGTTTCGCCGGCATTTACGCAGATACGGAATTCGGCGGATCGGGGCTCAGCCGTCTCGACGCGGCACTGATCTTCGAGGAGCTTGCGGCCGCCTGCCCCTCGACGGCGGCCTATATCTCCATCCACAACATGGTTGCCTGGATGATCGACAGCTTCGGCAATGCGGATCAGCGGGCGCGCTGGCTGCCTCGGCTGCTCACCATGGAGCATTTTGCCTCCTATTGCCTGACCGAGCCTGGTCACGGCTCCGATGCCGGTAATCTGCGCACCCGTGCCGAACGCGACGGTGGCGACTTCGTATTGAACGGGGCCAAGGCCTTCATCTCCGGCGGCGGGGAGAGCGACGTTTATCTGGTGATGTGCCGGACCGGCGGCGAGGGGCCGAAAGGCATATCGGCCCTGATCGTGCCGAAGGACAGCCCGGGCCTGTCGTTCGGTAAGAAGGAGGTCAAGCTTGGCTGGAACAGTCAACCGACCCGCGCGGTGATCTTCGAGGATTGCCGGGTTCCAGTGGAGAATCTGCTGGGCGGTGAGGGTGAAGGTTTCGTCTTTGCCATGCAGGGCTTGGACGGGGGTCGCGTGAACATCGGCGCCTGTTCGCTCGGCGGGGCCCGTGCCGCGCAAGATGCGGCAACCGCTTATATGCGCGGGCGGCGGCAGTTCGGGCGGAAACTGACTGAGTTTCAGGCTCTGCAGTTCAAGCTTGCCGACATGGCGACGGAGATGGAGGCGGCGCGCCTGATGATCCATAAGGCGGCGGCCCTGCTGGACGCCAAGCACCCCGAAGCCACCCAGCATTGCGCCATGGCCAAGCGCTTCGCCACCGACGTGGGCTTTCGCGTCGCGAACGAGGCGCTGCAGCTACATGGCGGATACGGCTATATTCGCGAGTATCCCGTCGAGCGCTATCTGCGTGACCTCAGGGTGCATCAGATCCTGGAAGGCACGAACGAGATCATGCGGGTCATCGTCTCGCGCCGGCTGCTCGAGGCGTGAAGCGGAGGGGCTGCGCTCCCCGGACTGGATTCAGAGCACTGGCTCGCGTATGAAGGGCGCATTCGAAACGGATCGGGCGCGCGCCGCCGATTCACTTACCCGCAGGAGACATCATGGTCGGCGAGCCTGATATCTTGTTTGAGCGTCATGGCCCGCTCGCGGCCGTCATTCTCAATCGTCCCAAATCCCTGAATTCGCTCACGCTCGAAATGATCCGCGATCTCATGCCCATCCTCGAGGCTTGGGAGGCGGACGAGTCCGTCGAAGTCGTTGTCATTCGCGGTGCCGGTGAGCGGGCCTTCTGCGCTGGCGGCGATGTTCGCGCGGTCTGGGAGGCTGGCAAGGCCGGAGACCGTTTGACCCAAGATTTCTTTCGCGAGGAATACATCCTCAATCGCGAAATCCACCGCTACCCGAAACCCTTCCTGGCCTTGATCGATGGGATCTGCATGGGCGGCGGCGTGGGCCTGTCGGTCCACGGCTCCCACCGGATTGTCGGCGACCGCACGCTGGTCGCCATGCCGGAAACGGCCATCGGGTTGTTCCCGGATGTGGGCGGGTCCTGGTTCTTGCCGCGCTTGCCGGGGGATACCGGCCGCTACTTGGCGCTCACCGGTGCGCGGGTGAAAGCGGCGGATGCCTGTTATCTCGGTATCGCGACCCACTACATCCCCGGGGATCACGACGCCGCTGTGATCGAGGCATTGGCGGAGGCCGACTACGGCGACGGCGATGCTTACCAGGTGGTGGACAAGATTCTCGCGAGCTTGGCCCAGGACCCGGATGGGGCGCCGCTCAGCCGGCACCGGGTCGCCATCGACAAGATCTTCTCGGCGGACAGCATTGAGTTGATCCTTGGGGGACTGGAACTGGAAGGCGGTGACTGGGCCGAGGAGCAGTTGAAGATCCTGCAATCGCGCTCGCCAACCTCCATGAAGATTTCCTTGGAGCAGTTGAAGCGCGGCGCGGCGCTGGATTTCGATGGCTGCATGACCATGGAATACCGCATGAGCCAGGCGTGCATGGCGGGGCACGACTTCTATGAGGGCATCCGCGCGGTCTTGGTCGACAAGGATCACAACCCGCGCTGGAAGCCGGACAGTCTGGATGCCGTAACGCCGGAGATGGTGCAGACCTACTTCGAACCCTTGGGCGAGCGCGATCTGATCTTTACGGCGTGAACCCTGGCGGTTTCCAGCGCCGCCCGCGAGACACGAGGAGGATGAGGCATGGCGAAAGTCGGATTCATCGGACTTGGCAACATGGGTGGCCCCATGGCCGGAAACCTGGTGGATGCCGGACACGAGGTCATTGGCTTCGACATGGCGCCCGGCGCGATCGAGGCCGCGACCGAGCGGGGAGTCGAGGTTGTCGGCTCGGCGGCGGAGGCGGTGGCGGTGGCAGCGGTTGTCTTCACGATGCTGCCGGCCGGCACCCATGTCCGGCAGGTTTATCTCGGAGAGGATGGCATCCTGGCCGCGGCCCCCAAGGGAACTGTCTTCATCGATTCCTCCACGATAGATGTCGCTACGGCGCGCGCGGTGCACGAAGCGGCGAGCGCGCTCGGTCACGATATGCTGGACGCGCCGGTTTCCGGCGGCGTGGCGGGCGCCGAGGCTGGATCCTTGACCATGATGGTCGGCGGCACGGCCAAGGCTTTCTCGCGGGGCACGCCCTATCTAGAGGTCGTCGGCGGCAAGGTGGTGCACGCGGGCCAGGCGGGCAACGGTCAGGTCGCCAAGGTTTGCAATAACATGATCCTTGGCATCTCCATGCTCGCGGTTTCGGAAGCCTTTACCATGGGCGAGAAGCTTGGGCTCGATCCCCAGACCTTGTTCGAGATTTCCTCGACCTCGTCCGGATCCTGCTGGGCCATGCTGAACCACAATCCGGTTCCGGGGGTCGTGGAGGGCTCGGCGGCGAGCCGCGACTATGCACCGGGATTCGCGGCCGGCATGATGTTGAAGGATCTAAAGCTCTCCCAAGAAGCTGCGGCTCTTTCCAACGCGGCCACCCCGCTCGGGGCGGAGGCCACCGCGCTCTACACGCTTTTCGTGAATGCCGGCAACGCCGCCAAGGATTACTCGGCCATCGTCAAAATGATCCGTGGGGAGTCGGGGTAGGGGCGGGGCTGCCCTCCACCCCTCAAATCGAAATTGCGGCGATCAGGATGCTTCCCAGCACGATCTGAATGATTGGCAAGCCACGCTTGCGTTTCCAGAATCCGCGAAGGGATTCGGCGACCAGTAAGATTCCGATGCCGAGGACAATCCAATAGAACAGCTTAGAGTCGCCCAAACCGACCGCTTGGCCGATGTAGTCAAGCCCATCCCTCACAGGATTAAGAACAATTAGGAGCAGATCGCCGATAAAGCCGAAAACTAAGTTAAACAGGTTTCCGAGCATTTCGACGATGCGCGCGAACGGACTTTGATCCATCGTTGCCCTAGCCTGTACCCACCCCGGACCTAAAGTTTAACCGAGTCGCCGATTTTTAACAGTTCCTAAATAACTAGGAGGCATCCTATGGGGGTGAAGCAGGGCGCGACTATAGTCAGGAGTTGATTGTGAGACTGGCATATCTCGAATGCATCCAACTGATCGAGCGGCTGCATCGCCAGTGCCTCGAAGTAGTCAAAGCCGAGCTGGAACGCTTGGCGATCCGCGATTTGAACAATATCCAGGCTCTCATCCTGTTCAACATCGACCAGGAGGAGTTGACCGTCGGGGAGCTAACCCAGCGCGGCTACTATCTTGGCTCGAACGTCTCCTACAACGTGAAAAAGATGGTGGAGAACGGCTATCTCGAGCAGAACCGCTCCCTACACGACCGCCGCTCCTCTCACGTTCGGCTGAGCGATAAGGGAATGGCGGTTTGCCGGCATCTTTCCACCTTGTTCGACCGGCACGCCAGCGATCTGAAAGCGGCTGGCTTCGAGCCCGAGGATTTGCACACCGCCTGTGATTCCTTGGCGCAAGTATCGCGCTATTGGGCCTCGCCGAACCACTTCACCGGTCGGGTTACGGCAGCAGCCTAAGCGCCAAAGGCAGCAAAACCGCCGTCGCCAGGGCGTTGAGGCCCATGGCGAGGCTCGCAAAGGCACCCGCCACGTCGTTTACTTGAAAGGCCCGTGCCGTCCCGATTCCATGCGCGGCGACGCCGATGGCGAAGCCCCGCGCGCGCCAATCCTTGACCCGCAAGAGGTTGAGGGTTCCTGTGGCAAGCACGGCACCAGTTATTCCCGTCAGGATCACCAGCACGGCCGTCAGGGAGGGCAGGCCGCCGATCTGTTCCGCCACGCCCATCGCCACCGGCGTGGTCACCGATTTCGGGGCGAGGGACAGCAGGGTCTCCCGACTGGCGCCCAGCAGCCAAGCAATCGCCACCGCCGAGCCGGCGGCCGTTATAGAGCCGGCCAGCAAGGCGACCGCCAGCGGCACGGCTGAGCGTCGCACCGCTTGAAAATTCCGGTAAAGAGGGACGGCGAGGGCCACGGTTGCCGGCCCCAGCAAGAAGTGCACAAACTGGGCGCCCTCGAAATAGGTCGCGTAGGAGGTGCCTGTCACGCTCAAAAGCGCGACCAGCGCGACAATCGCGATCAGCACCGGGTTGACCAAGGGATTGAGCTTGGCTTTGCGGTAGAGCCAGAACCCGGCTTGGTAAGCTACCAGCGTCACCGTTAGCCCCAAGAGCGGGCTTGTGGACAGGTATACCCATATCTCCCGGAGCGCACCCTCGTTCATCGCTCGCCCTCGTGCTCGCGCTCACCTTCGTGCTCGCCATCTTCGCCGTTTGCCTGGCCCGCCAGGCGTGTGAAGACGATCATCACTAGCCCCGTTACCGCCACAGTCAGAACCGCGCTGCCGATCAAGGCGCCAGCAATCGGAAGCCACTCCCGGGCGACGAGGGAGAAATGCAGCATCACGCCGACGCCGGCTGGAACGAAGAGCAGGGAAAGGTGGTCCAGCAAACCGCCCGAGGTTTTCGCGAGACCTTCGGGGACGCCCCCGCGGAGCATGAGGCCGGCGAAGAGTAGGGCCATTCCGACGACCGGGCCGGGTAGCGGTAAATCCAAGCCTCGAGCTATGGCCTCGCCGATCAATTGGCAGATGAGAAGAAGCGTGATGAATGGCAGCAAGAGACACCCTCACCCTGGTTTTCGGTTCTACCTTTGCACCATGGCAGATGTCTGGCGCCAGAGCGATGGTTGCGCTGTATCGGGTCGCGGCGCTCGGATTAGGCCTTGGCAGCGGCTCGGTGCCCATGTTCTTGTCGAGCATGACGGCGGGGACCGAAACAAAGATGGCGCAGGGAACGCCGGCGATCGGCATTGCCTTGATGCTTGGGGCGATGTCCATCGTGCCCGTGATGGATGGCATCGCCAAGGTGCTGTCGGCTGACTACCCGGTCTTGCAGATCGTCTGGGCGCGTTACTTCTTTCATCTCCTTCTGCTGCTGCCCTTCGTGCTGTGGAGGTACGGGGTCCGGGCGCTCGCCGTGCCGAACGCGAAGGCGCAGATTCTGCGCGGCGGATTTCTCTTGGTGTCCACCGTGCTGTTCTTCGCGGCGATCGCCAGGATGCCGCTGGCCGACGCGCTGGCGCTGGTGCTCGTGGCCCCGCTCGTGGTTACGGCGCTCTCGCCCCTGGTCTTGTCGGAGTCGGTGGGGCCGCGCCGTTGGGCTGCGGTCTGTGTCGGTTTTATCGGGGCCTTGATCATCGTAAGGCCGGGCCAGGGCGTCTTCGATAGCGCTGCCCTGTTGGCGCTTGGAGCGGGCTGCGTCTACGCCTTCTATATCCTGGCGACGCGCCGGCTCTCTGGCGGGGCGCCGCCGCTGATCACACTGACCTACACAGCCCTGGTCGGGGCGGTGGTCATGACCGCGTTGCTGCCCTGGATCTGGGTCACACCCAGCGGCGAGGCAATCTGGCTGATGGCGGCCATGGGGGCCATCGCGGCGGTTGGGCATTTCATGCTGATCCGCGCCTTCGATCATGGCGAGGCCTCGGTGCTTGCGACATTCTCCTACTTCGAGATCGTCAGCACCAGCATCGTCGGGCTCGTCCTGTTCGGCGATTTTCCGGCATTCTGGACTTGGGTCGGAATCGTCATTGTCGCGGGAAGCGGGCTCTACATCTCGATACGAGAGCGGGTGAGGGGCGTGAAGCCGCCAACCGCCGCGGCCCCAAAGGACCTCTAGCCCCACGAGGATCTCCCGCTAAGCTGTGGTCATGGCCCAGATCGCATCGATACCCTGGCATTATCTCGCGGCGGTGGCGCATCTTTGCCTTGCCGTGCTCGCGAGTGCCCACATCCTCTTGACCAAGCGCGAGTCCTCGACGGCGATTGCCTGGGTCGGCGTGGTGTGGCTTGCGCCGATGCTGGGCCCGATCCTCTACTTCCTGCTGGGGATCAACCGGGTGAAGCGCCGGGCGGGGCATTTGCCACAGGCGGTGGACGCCGCCATCTCGGAGGCCCGCTTGCCGACTCCGGCTCCGGCTCCCTCCGCGATCCCGACGCACTTGCTGCCCTTGCGGATGCTGGTCCACCAGGTGACGGGCATTCCCCTGACGGAGGGCAACCAGGTGACGCCGCTCTTCGACGGGACGGAGGCTTACCCCGCCATGCTGGAGGCCATTGAGTCCGCGCGGAAAACGCTTGCGCTCAGCACCTACATCATGAATCCGGACGCGGCCGGCAAACCCTTCGCGGACGCCCTGTCGCGGGCTGTCGCGCGCGGCGTGGAGGTGCGGGTCCTGCTGGATGGCTTGGGCGCATTCTACGCCTTTCCCACCATGGTATCGCGCTTGCGCCGCGGGGGCGTTCCCGTGGCCCGCTTCATGTCGTCGATCCTGCCGTGGCGCATGCCCTACCTCAATCTGCGCAATCACCGGAAGATCCTGGTGGTCGACGGCAAGCTAGGCTTCACGGGCGGCTTGAATATTCAAGCCTCGAATCTGGATGATGGGAAGGGACACCAGCAGCACGACGTGCACTTTCGCGTGGAAGGGCCGGCCGTGCGTCAGATGATGGCTGCCTTCGAGCGCGACTGGCGCTTCGCGACGGGCGAGGGGCTGGACGGTCCGGATTGGTTCCCCCCGCCAACGGCGGCCGGGGCGGCGCGTTTGCGCGGCGTCCCTCATGGGCCCGACGACGATTTCCAGAAGCTGCATTGGGTCATGCTGGGGGCCTTGGGCCACGCTCGCCAGCGGGTGCGGGTTGTCACACCCTATTTCCTGCCGGATCAGCCCTTGATCACCGCCCTTGGCTGTGCGGCGCTTGCCGGGGTCGAGGTGGATATCGTGCTGCCTGCCAAGACGAACATTTCCCTGGTGCAGTGGGCAGCCATGGCCAATCTCGATGAGCTTTTGGACCGGGGCTGTCGCATTTGGCGTGTCGGGCCAGCCTTTCATCACACCAAGCTTTTCGTGGTGGATGGGGCCTGGAGCCTTTTGGGGTCGACCAACTGGGACGCGCGCAGCCTGCGCCTCAATTTCGAGTTTAATTTGGAATGCTATGACCAGGAGGTAGCCGCGCGCCTCGACAAGCATATCGAGGGGCTGATCGCCTCATCCAAGCCAATCACGCTTGCCGAGGTGAAGGGGCGGCGCTTGGTTCGAAAATTCCGCGACGCAGGCACGCGCTTGCTCGAGCCCTACCTGTGATCCTCGTCCACGATCAGGGGGTACCAGTCTCGCGCGGCGATCTCGGGCAAGGCCTGCTCGACGCAGGCGCGCCCTTCGGCGATGCATTCACGCGCGCGCTGGAATTCCATCAGATTTACGCGCTGGAGATCGGGCTCGAGGATGAAGTCAGGCGGGTCGCTGACGAGCCGGCTGCGGGTGATGAAATCCTGCATGATGTAGATAGCACCCATCACCACATCCAGATATTTCGGGATATTGTCCGATAGGGCGCCAGTGGGGCTGGCGAGAATGCTGCCGGCCAAGGCGGAGCCGCTCGGCCCTTTCCGGCGCATCATATCCATCAAGGCGCTGCTCATCCGCCGCTCCGCCATGCGATGCTGGCGGCGGATGCGCCGTCGGTCCACCTGCTGCCGGTTCAGATTGACCGCGATGACGATATCGGCGCCCAGCTGGCGGCAAAGCGACACCGGTACCGGATTGACAAGGCCGCCGTCTACCAGCCAACAGTCGTCGAGTTTCACTGGGGAGAAGATTCCAGGGAGCGCCAAGGAAGCGTGCACGGCCTCCAGCAGATCGCCCTCGCGCAGCACCACCTCCTGGCCGGTCATGAGGTCGGTCGCGCTGCAGGCAAAGCGCGGCCTCAGGCGCTCCATTTGGTGCTCGTCGTGAAGTTGGGCTAGCGCTCGAATAAGCCGTGATCCGCCGATGACGCCGCCGTCGGAGAGTTTGAGGTCGATCAACCGCAAGGCCTCGAAGCGGTTGAACCTGAGGGCCCAACGCTCCAAGGCGTCCAATTGTCCTGTAACGTGGGCGGCCCCGACGAGCGCCCCCATGGAGCTGCCGCAGACAACATCGGGCAGAATCCCCGCATCCAGAAGGGCCCGCAAAATCCCGATATGTGCCCAGCCGCGCGCGGAGCCGCTTCCCAACGCCAATCCGATGGTGGGGCGCGGCCGCGTCTGCGCTCCGCGTTCCGGCATCGCTCGCTCCTCGGGCATAGCTAAAGGGCGGCGCCGAAGGGCGCCTGGTCAGCCGAAGGCCTGAATCCCGGTCTGGGCGCGCCCAAGGATCAGGGCATGGACATCGTGGGTGCCTTCGTAGGTGTTGACCGCTTCCAGGTTCATAACGTGACGGATAACGTGATACTCGTCGGACACCCCGTTTCCGCCGTGCATGTCCCGCGCGGCCCGGGCTATGTCGAGGGCCTTGCCGCAGGAGTTGCGCTTGACCAGGGAAATTGCTTCCGGCATCAGCTTTCCATCGTCCATCAAGCGGCCAACGCGCAGTGCGCCTTGCAAGCCCAAGGCGATTTCCGTCTGCATGTCGGCGAGCTTCTTCTGCACGAGCTGCGTGGCCGCCAGGGGCTTGCCGAACATCTTTCTGTCGAGGGTGTATTGACGCGCGGCGTGCCAGCAGAACTCGGCCGCCCCCATTGCGCCCCAGGCGATCCCATAGCGAGCTCGGTTCAGGCATCCGAAGGGGCCGCGCAGGCCGGTAACATTCGGCAGCAAATTCTCTTCCGGAACGAAGACATCGTCCATCACGATTTCGCCTGTGACCGACGCACGCAGGCTAAACTTGCCTTCGATCTTCGGAGCCGAGAGGCCCTTCATGCCTTTCTCGAGCACGAAGCCCCGGATCTTATTGTCCGGGTCCGCCTTGGCCCAGACCACGAAGACGTCCGCGATGGGGGAGTTCGTGATCCACATCTTCGCGCCCTTGAGCAGGTAGCCGCCATCCACTTGCTTCGCGGTGGTGCGCATGGAGGCGGGGTCGGATCCGGCGTCTGGTTCGGTTAGGCCGAAACACCCGACCCACTCGCCGGTCGCGAGCTTGGGCAGGTACTTCTGACGTTGCGCCTCTGTTCCATAGGCATGGATGGGGTGCATCACCAGTGAGGATTGTACGCTCATGGCGGAGCGGTAGCCGCTGTCCACCCGTTCGACCTCGCGTGCGATCAGGCCATAGCAGACATAATTCACCGCCGCGCAGCCGTAGGCTTCCGGCAGGGTCGAGCCGAGGAAGCCCAGTTCGCCCATCTCGGTCATGATCTCCCGGTCGAAGCGCTCGTGACGGTTTGCTTCAAGCACGCGGGGCATCAGGCGCTCCTGGCAATACTGCCGCGCCGCTTCGGCGACCAGCCGTTCATCCTCGCCGAGCTGTGCATCCAGCATAAAGGGGTCATCCCAGGCGAACTGGGTGGCCGTATCGCTTTTGGCTTCGGGCTGTCCGCTCGCGACTTTCGCCAAGCTCATGGCAGCGCTTCCTCTTCCGAAATTAGGGCCTTTCGACAAACCATATTCCGCCGGCGCCGGCAAGAAAAGGCGATAGCGCTTCCACCGGTCCGTCGCGTGAGGTTGTCACTTGCCTTGCGAAAACAAAAATACCTAAAAGAAGATATATAAATCCGGCGTGCTCTTAGAAAAGGACATGCGGTTTGCTAGCGCTCTCACTCTGGTCAGCAAAGGGTACCGCTGAACAATGAGCGATAAGGGGGACGGGACGCCACTTGGGCTGAAATGGCCCGACGCGTACGCGGACCTTTTGCCGGTTGTCCGGCAAGATTGGGGGTCGAGGGTAACATCTTCCTGACGCGGCAGCTCGGCGGCGGCAAATCGGGCGCCCTCGTGTTCTTCGTCGACATCTCGACCAAGGATTTCAACGGTCAGGCGATCCTCAAACTTGACCGCGCGTTCGATCCTTCCGACCAGGAGCGCCACGAGGCGGCACTCCACGCCCGTGCGATCGAGGACGCACCGGATTTCGCCGCAGCTCACTTGCCGAGACTGCTCCACTCCGCGCACCACGGCAGCCAGATTGCTGTCCTCTCGGCGATTGCCGGACGCGGCTTAGAGTACGTTGAGCCCTGGGTGGACTGCGCCTACGACCGAAAGCTGGAGTCCATCCGAAAGGTTTCCACCGATCTGCTCGAGAAGTGGAACGCCGATTATCGCCTCAGCCCGGACCTGAAAATGCCGCAGGAGCTATTGCGGAGTTGGCTCGGCTACCGCAAGGATCCGTCGGAGGGCGGCCGCATCCATGGCTTCTTGACAGATGACTGTGGCATCTCGCCGGATGTGCGCGCGATCACCCACGATGGGCATTGGTATCCCAACCCTCTCGCGTTCATGGAGGCGGCTTCTGGCGTTCCAAAGCGCGTGCGCCTGCGCTGCGCGGTTGGCCGAGGCCACGGTGATCTGCACGGCCTGAACCTGCTGGTGGGCCGACGCGAAAAGAAGGCCTTGGAGTACTATTTGATTGATCTCGCGTGGTACGAAAGTGAGCAGTTTCTCTTCTACGACCATGCCTACTTCGAGATCGCCAGCCTTCTTATTTCCCGTGCCAACGCCTCGGCGCGGGATTGGGCGGCCATCGTCGCGAAGCTCCGGCGCTTTCAGCCTAAGGATGAGTCGCCGGAGCTCAGGGCGGACGACGTTGGCTCCATCGAGCTCGTGCAGGCCCTTCGCAAGCGTGTCTCGCGCTGGATCGAGAGGAATGAGGCGGACCGGCTGTCTTTCATGGAGAACCAGGTGTTGCTGGCGCGGGTCGCCGCGGGGCTTGCCTTCTCGCACAAGCAGATGTCTGTGGAAACGCGGCAGATGGCCTTCTTCTATGCCGCTGCCAATCTGAAGGACTATCTAGAGCTCAATCGCTTGGAGTGGCCAAAGACCGGCCCGGCGTTCGAAATCGGCGGCGGCTCGCAGGGAACGCCAGGCGAGGAGACGCCGGTTGAGTCCATTGGTGCGCCAATTGAAGGCTCAGTGGACCCAATCGTGCCGCCGCCGGTTACCGGTGCGCCCTCATACACTCCCGCCGCCAAACCTACCGCCTCCCGCCGTCAATTGTGGCTGAGGTATGGGACCATAGCGGCGGTGGCGGCGATTGCCCTGGTCGTGACCGGCCTGGACATCCGCCTGGCGCAAGAAAATACCGCGCCGGCCTCTCAGTTCGAAACCCTTGGCCCCGTGGATACGGCGGAGGCGGCCGCGTCACTTGCCGTTCTGCCCTTCAAGAACCTTAGCGCCGAAGAGGACGATGGTTTCACCGACGGTCTATCGATCGACATCGCGAGCGTTTTCGAGCGAACTGGGGTCTTCAAGATGCCAAGCATGACCTCGACGTTCCGGTTCAAGGGCCGTGGTGAGAATTCGCGCGCGATCGGGCAGGCGCTGAACGTAGACTACCTGCTTGAAGGGACCGTTCTGCGCGCCGGCGACGACCTGACCATCGCAGCTAGTCTCGTTCGTGCTGAAGATGGCTTCTTGATCTGGTCGCAGACCTATCGGCAGACCCTTGGCGAAGTCTTCGAAGTGCAAGAAGCCATCGCGAAGGCGATAGGCGCGGCGCTTGCGACGCCACTCAAAATCGATTCCGACATTCTCAAGGCGGGACGCACTGACGATCCGCAGGCCTATGAGCTGTATGTCAGGGGCCAGGCGCTTTTGGAGCAGCGAGGCCTCGCTCTACAAGATGCCATGGCCGTGCTGGAGCGCGCCGTCGAGATCAAGCCGGACTTCGCCGCCGCCTGGGGTGCCCTTTCGCTCGTCTACAACGTTATTCCCTCCTTCGTGACTGAGATTAATGGCCGTCCAGTAAACGCCGTCATCTTTTACCGCAGGGCCAAGGAGGCGGCCTTGACAGCCCAGCGGATCGATCCGGTGCGGCATGCGCTGGGCTCTTTGTACCTGCGCGAGCGCCAATGGGCCGGCGCGCAGGATGCCCTCGAGGCGGCGCTGCGCAATGATCCCTATGCCCATCGCGTGATGCTGATCTACGGCGCGCTGCTCTACACCGTTGGGAAGCGGAACGAAGCCCGCGCGTTTATCGACCAGGCCAGGGAGATCGATCCCCTGAACGAGTTATACAATCTCTGGGCCGCCTTCATGCGCTGGCAAGACGATCAGACCGAAGAAACGATAGAGCCCATCGAGGATATCTTTCAGCGCTTGCCCCAATACCGAGAACTGGCGCTGAGGATGATCATCGACCATCGCGCCCGCACCGGCGAGTTGGAGAAGGCGCGTGCGCTGATCGAGGGCTGCTTGGCTTGCTCGGATGCGCTGCGGGCCAGAGCGCTGGGGATGCTCGACGCCGCGACGGTCGAGCCGGCCGGCGCGCTTTTCGAGGCCTACAAGGACTCCAATATTCTGGGTTTTCAGTATCTCTACGCCCTTGGCGGCGCGGAGGTCACGCTGGACGCCTTCCGCTATTACGGCGTAAACGCAACGCGCAGGCTTTTCTTCTTCACGGTGCCGTGGCCGCTCGCCGACGCGCTCAGTCGGGACAAAAGGTTCATCGAGATCGCCAAGGATATGGGGCTCGTGAGCTATTGGCGGACACATGCCCCCCCCCGACAACTGCCTGCTGACCAACGACGAGGATTTCGTTTGCGAGCCGGGAGCCTGACGATTTCGAAGACATCGGAGACCGCGGTGCTTACGCTTTCCTTTGGCGCGCCAACTCCCCGGAATTAACGAATTCTTCGCCGGAGGCGGAGAATCCTCCCGCGTATGTCGAAAACGCTGCGCGTAATTGTCGAATTTCGGCGTGTTGGTGCCTACGTCAAGGTTTCGGCGTTGGACGAAGACAGCTTGACGGAGGTGTCGATCGTCGGCGACGCGAAGTCCCCCGAAGCCGCTCTGCGGGACACCGCGCTACGCAAGCTGGTCCGTGCTCTAGAACGGCGCGGCGCGGCACCTAGCGGTGTTCGGGGATAGTCTTGCCGCCGCGTTGCCGGTTCACTTTCCGACCCGCCCGAGCCCAATCTTCTTGGCGAAGGCGGAGCGTTGCTTGGCGTAGTTGGGGGCGACCATCGGGTAGTCCGAGGGAAGGTTCCACTTCGCGCGGTAATCGTCTGGCGTCATCCCATAGGCAGTGCGGAGATGCCGCTTGAGCATCTTGAGCTTCCTGCCGTCTTCCAAACAGACCAGGTAGTCAGGCGTGATTGACTTCCGGATTGGGACCGCCGGTTCAGCTATCTGCGCGGACGGGGCCTCCGGTCCATTGAGTTCCTTTAGGGACGCGTGAACGGACATCATTATGTTCGTCAACTCGCTGGTGGGTATCGGATTGATCTGCACATAGGACGCGACCACTTCCGCGGTCATCCGCAAGAGTTCGCCTGCGGAGAGTCTTTGTGCGTTCTCTTCACTCATCTTTGTCACCGTCTGGTTGATTTCATTGCAGAACACAAGAATAGCGGGTTAAACGCTCCTGGCAAACTAAAAATGACGTGGTTCTCTAATATTGAGTGTGTGTTACTCGATATAAACTTCGCTCTTATAGTAATGCTATTGACTGCGGTGGTGGCTTTAGCGACCCCGCGGTTCCGCTTCAATCCCCGCGCATTCCACAGCTTGTGCCGCCTTCCCAAGGCCCGTAGAGATATGGTAGCGTCCAGCGTCTTTTATCCGCGGTCTGGAGCGTGTTTTACGATGTCGAGTAAAGTCGTGGCCTTCGCTTCCGATCACGCGGGGTTCGAACTCAAGGCTCTATTGCTTAAGGACGTCGAGGACTGGGGATACCCCACTTTGGACCTGGGGACGGATTCGCTGGCTTCGGTCGATTACCCGGACTACGGCAAGGCCATGGCCGACGCGATTGACCAGGGCCGGGCGTGGCTGGGGGTCCTGGTATGTGGATCCGGGATCGGCATATCCATCGCGGCCAACCGCAATCCCTCGGTCCGTGCCGCGCTTTGTCATAACGGGACGGTGGCGCGCTTGTCTCGATTGCACAACGACGCGAACGTGATTGCCTTGGGGGCAAGGCTGGTTGGCCAGGAAGTGGCGCGCGATTGCGTCAAGGTTTTCCTGGAAACCGAATTCGAAGGCGGCCGTCATGCCGGCCGGGTCGCAAAATTGGCCGTGCTCTAGGTGCGGTGCCCTTAACTGAAGGATCGACTTGACACCATGCCCGCAGAAGCTGCCCGCGTCGTCGCGGGGTTCGACGATTTCTTTTCCGCTTCCCTTCGTGAGACCGATTCGGCCATCGCTGAGGCGATCCGTCTCGAGTTGGATCGCCAGCAGACCCAGATCGAGCTGATCGCCTCGGAAAATATCGTTTCCCGCGCCGTGATGGAGGCGCAGGGCTCGGTGCTTACCAATAAGTACGCCGAGGGCTATCCGGGCCGCCGTTACTATGCCGGTTGCGAGTATGTCGACGTGGTGGAGCAGCTCGCGATCGACCGCGCCAAGGAGCTTTTCGACTGCGCTTTTGCCAACGTGCAGCCCCATTCCGGCGCGCAGGCAAATCAGGCGGTCATGCTGGCGCTGTTGCGGCCCGGCGACCCCATCCTTGGCCTCTCCCTTTCGGCCGGCGGGCATCTGACTCACGGGGCGCCGCCCAACCTTTCTGGAAAGTGGTTCGAGGCGCATCAGTACGGCGTGCGGGAATCCGACGGCCTGATCGATTTCGACGAGGTGGAGCGCCTGGCCCGCGAGCACCGGCCCAAGCTGATAATCGCCGGCGGATCGGCCTATTCCCGCCAGCTCGATTTTCCGCGCTTCCGGGCGATCGCGCACGAGGTGGGGGCTTACTTCCTCGTCGACATGGCGCACTTTTCGGGATTGGTGGCCGGTGGCGTGCACCCAAGTCCGTTGCCCCATGCGCATGTTGTGACCACCACCACCCATAAGACGCTGAGGGGTGCCAGGGGCGGCATGATCCTGTCCAACGATCTGGAGATTGGGAAAAAGATCAACTCCGCGGCCTTTCCGGGGCTGCAGGGCGGACCCTTGTTGCAGGCCATCGCGGGCAAGGCGGTCGCTTTCGGCGAGGCGCTGCGGCCCAGCTTCAAGGAATACGCAGCGCGGGTGGTTGAGAACGCCCAGGTCTTGGCGGATGTTCTGCTGAAATCGGGCTTCGATATCGTGACCGGCGGCACAGATACGCACCTTATGCTCGTCGATCTTCGGCCCAAGGGCCTGACGGGCAATATCGCGGACGCGAGCCTCGATCGGGCAGGCATCACCTGCAACAAGAACGGTGTGCCTTTTGACCCGGAGAAGCCGACGGTGACCTCCGGAATTCGCCTGGGGACGCCGGCGGCGACGACGCGCGGCTTCGGGGCGGCGGAGTTCACCCAGGTCGGCGAACTGATCACAGAGGTCCTGGACGGTTTGGTCGCTAATCGCGACGACAATACGGAGGCCGAGTTAAGAGTACGGGGCAAGGTGCGCGAACTCTGCGCCCGCTTCCCGATCTACCCGGACCTCAAGGTCTGAGTCGACAGCAGGAAAGGAAGGAGGGCGATGCGCTGCCCGTTCTGCGTTAACGAAGACACTCAGGTGAAGGACTCCCGGCCCACCGAGGACAACTCGGCGATCCGTCGCCGTCGCCAATGCCCGAACTGCGGGGCCCGCTTCACCACCTTCGAGCGGGTGCAGCTGCGCGAGCTGACGGTGATCAAGGGCAACGGCACTCGCGAGCCCTTCGATCGGGACAAAATCACCCGCTCCATGACCATCGCGCTGCGCAAGCGGCCGGTGGATCGGGACCGGGTAGAGCGGGTCATCAACGGCCTGGTGCGGCGGCTGGAGAGCTCGGGGGAATCCGAAATTCCAAGCAAGCTGGTGGGCGAGCTGGTGATGGACGCCTTGGCCTCTCTCGACCAGGTCGCCTATGTCCGCTTCGCCTCGGTGTACAAGAACTTCCGAGAAGCCCGCGACTTCGAGGATTTTGTCGGCCAGCTCGGTGGCGAAGTGGTCTGAGGCCGAACGCGCCCAGATGTCGGTGGCGCTGGGGCTGGCGCGCCGCGGGCTGGGCTGTACGGCACCCAATCCCCCAGTCGGCTGCGTTATCGTCAAGGACGGCTCCATCGTCGGCCGCGGCTGGACACAGCCGGGTGGGCGCCCCCATGCCGAGACAGAGGCCCTGCTTCGAGCTGGTGCCGCAGCCGCTGGCGCCGAGGCCTTCGTCACCTTGGAGCCTTGCGCCCACCATGGCCGCACGCCGCCCTGCTGCGACGCGTTGATCGCGGCCGGTATCGCGCGCTGCGTGGTGGCCTTGACCGACCCGGATCCCCGTGTGGACGGCGAGGGAATGAAGCGTATGCGCGCAGCGGGCATCGCCGTGGAAACTGGTCTTTTGGCAGAAGAGAGCGCCGAGGTGACGGCCGGGTTCCTGTCGCGCGTCCAACGTGGGCGCCCGCTTGTCACCCTCAAGCTCGCGACAAGCCTAGATGGCCGGATCGCCACCTCCACCGGCGAGAGCAAGTGGATCACGGGGCCGGAGGCCCGGGCCCGCGCGCACCTATTGAGGGCCGAGCACGACGCAATTCTCGTGGGCTCGGGCACGGCACTTTCCGACGATCCGCGCTTGGACGTACGGCTGCCGGGCCTCGGCGGTCGGCGACCGTTGCGGGTGGTCCTGGACCGGCGTCTGCGCCTGCCCTTGAGCCACGGATTGGTGCGCGATGCCCGCGACTTGCAGACCTTGCTGTTGACCTCGGAGGATGCGCCGGAGGAGCAAGCCCGCGCCTACCAGCAGGCGGGCGTCAATCTTCAACGCGTACCGTGCGACGAAACGGGAGAGCTGTCCTTGTCCGCCGTGCTGACCGGTTTAGGGGAGCAGGGCATGAACCGCGTGATGGTTGAAGGAGGCGCCGCGGTCGCCGCCGCCTTCCTCAAGGCAGATCTGGTTGACCGTCTCGCCTGGTTCCGGGCGCCGATCGTTCTGGGCGGCGACGGGCTTGCCGCGCCAGGCGCCTTGGGGATCGAAAACTTGGCGCGGGCCCCACGCTTTCGACGGAATTCGATACAGGCCTTGGGCCTCGACTTGCTGGAAACCTTTGCCCGAAACGCCTAGGTTGAGAGCATGTTTACCGGAATCATCACGGATCTGGGTCGCGTCGAGCGTGTCGAAAAGCGCGGAGATACCCGGATTGTCTTCCGCACGGGCTACGAAACTACCGGCATCGCGACCGGTGCATCCATCGCCTGTAACGGGTGTTGCCTGACCTTGGTGGAAAAGGGGCCAGGCTGGTTTTCCGTCGATGCCTCGGCGGAGACGCTCTCGAAAACCACCCTAGGGGCATGGGAGGCGGGGACGCCGGTCAATTTCGAGCGCTCGCTGTGCATCGGCGACGAGCTGGGTGGTCACCTCGTCTACGGGCACGTGGATGGGGTCGCCCAGGTAACGGGTATCGAGCCGGAAGGCGATTCCTTGAGGTTCGAGATTTCCGCGCCGAAGGACTTGATGCGCTTCGTCGCGCCGAAGGGCTCTGTCGCCATTGATGGCGTTTCGCTGACCGTCAACGAGGTGGGTGACGCTAGCTTCGGGATCAACATCATCCCTCACACCGCTCAGGCCACGACCTTCGGCACCTACACGCCCGGCGCGCGGGTAAATATGGAAATCGATATGCTCGCGCGCTACGTTGCGCGACTTCTTCCAAAGGGGCTGGAGAACTGATGGCCGACCCGAAGAGCGAGCCATGGCGGATGACCTTTCGCGAAATGATTTCGCCGACGGACGAGATCATAGAGGAAGCGCGCAACGGCCGCATGTTCATCCTGGTCGATGACGAGGACCGGGAGAACGAGGGGGACCTGGTAATACCGGCCCAAATGGCCGGACCGGAAGCCATCAACTTCATGGCGAAATACGGGCGGGGCCTGATCTGCCTTGCGCTGACCAACGCGCGGGTCGAGCACTTGGGCCTGCCGATGATGGCGCGCAAGAACGAAACCCGCCACGAAACCGCGTTCACCGTGTCGATTGAAGCGCGCGAGGGAGTGACCACCGGCATCTCCGCTTCAGACCGTGCCCGCACCATCGCCGCTGCCATCGATCCCTCGAAAGGGGCGGAGGATATCGTGACGCCGGGCCACGTCTTCCCGCTCGCGGCGCGGGACGGGGGCGTGCTGGTGCGCACGGGCCATACGGAGGCGGCGGTCGATCTGGCACGCCTGGCCGGCCTTTATCCCGCTGGGGTGATCTGCGAGATCATGAACGACGATGGCAGCATGGCGCGCCGCGACGATCTGATCGCCTTCGCCCAACGGCACGGGCTCAAGCTTGCCACCATCGCCGACCTGATCGCCTACCGCCGCCGCAACGACAAGATCGTGGAGCGCGTGAGCGAGACCGAATTCGAGAGCCGCCATGGCGGGTCCTTCAAACTCGCTGTCTACCGCAACACCGTGACCGGCGTGGAGCACGCGGCCCTCTGGCAAGGCGATATCGGCAACGGCGAAGCGGTGCCGGTGCGTGTGCATGCCCTGAGCATTCTCGACGATGTTCTCGGCAACAGCACGAGCGGACGCGGCGGGGAGTTGCAGGAGGCCATGCGCATGGTGGGCGAGGCCGGGCGCGGGGTCGTGGTGCTCATCCGCGAGCCGACCCCGGCATCCTTGTCCCAGGCGCTTGGCGGCACCTCCAGTCTGGCAGGTGGCGAGTCGGGCGCGCCGAGCGCGGAGCTTAGGGACTACGGCGAGGGCGCACAGATCCTCTTGGATCTAGGCGTCAAGGACATGATTTTGCTGCACAACACGCGCCACACCATCGTCGGGCTCGAAGGCTATGGCCTGACGATCGCCGGCCAACGGCCCGTCGTGGTCCCGACCTAACGTGGTCCTGACTCAACCGGGCGCGCGCCCCGGCCCGACCGAAGGAAATCCCTAGAATGACCGACGCACCCCATATCATGATTGTCGAGGGGCGGTTTTACGAAGATATCGCCGACGAGCTCTTTCGCGGTGCGGTGGAGACGCTGCAGGCAGCCGGCGCCACCTACGAGCGCTTCGCAGTTCCAGGCGCTTTCGAAATCCCCGCCGCCATCCGCTATTCGGTCCGGTCGATGGACGTGTTCTCCGGCCGCCGTCGCTTTGACGGCTATATCGCGCTGGGCTGCGTGATCCGTGGAGAGACCTCCCATTACGACTACGTCTGCGGAGAAAGCGCCCGCAAGCTGCAGGACTTGGCCTGCGGTTTCACTTTGGCGGTGGGCTACGGCATTTTGACCGTGGAGAATCGCGAGCAGGCTTGGGACCGTGCGGCGGTCGACAGACGCAACAAAGGGCGGGACGCGGCGCAGGCTTGTCTGCAGATGCTCGATCTCAAGCGGCAATTCCGCCTCTATCCGCGCTGAGGGCAAGATGGACCCTGCTCACCCGCCGGAAAGCGAAAGCCCGCCCGCGAAATTGAGCGGGAGGAAAGCCCGGAGCCGCCGTCTTGCCAGGCTCGCTGCCGTGCAAGCCTTGCATCAGATGGAAACCACCGGTGCCGGCGCTGACGCGGTGGTCAGCGAATTCCTGGACCATCGTGTGAAAGAGGGGATCGATGGGGTCGATCTCTCGCCGCTGGACCGGGCGTTCTTCGAAGCCTTGGTCCGAGGTGTCTCGGGGGAAGAAAAGGACTTGGACGATATCCTGGTCGGCATGCTTCCCGAAGCTTGGCCGCTGGACCGCCTGGATGCCTTGCTGCGGGTCATTTTGCGGGGCGGCGCCTTCGAGCTTGGCTTTAGCCAGGAAACGCCGGCCCGCAGCGTGATCTCCGAGTACGTGGGCTTGGCGCACGATTTCTTTGGTGGAAAGGAACCCGCCATGGCGAACGGTATTCTCGATGCCATGGCGCGCGTCCTCCGCAGCGATGAGTTCTGAGCGCGAGAGACAAGGTTTGACGGAGTGCCGCGATCATGCGCGGTGAGTTCGAAACGATCGCGGCCTGCTTCGCTGGGCTTGCCAGTTCGGTGCCGGGGGCTTTCGGCCTGGTGGACGACGGGGCGCTGTTGGAAGTCGCGGCCGGCCGCCAACTCGTCGTCACCATGGACACACTCGTGGCGGGCGTGCATTTCCTGGCCGAGGACCCCGCCGCCAGTATCGCGAAGAAGCTGCTGCGCGTGAACCTCTCCGATCTCGCCGCGATGGGAGCGAAGCCGGAGAGCTACGCACTATCGGCCGCCTTCGCTCCGGGCACCCGCGACGACTGGGTCGACGCCTTCGCCGGCGGGCTCCGGGAAGATCAAGCAGCCTTCTCGCTTGGTCTCTTGGGCGGTGATACGGTGTCGACGCCTGGACCGGCCACCTTCACCGCCTGCGCGTTCGGCAGCGTGCCCAAGGGAAAGATTCTTCGACGAGAGGGAGCACGGGTGGGGGACGTCATCTATGTCTCCGGGACCTTGGGCGATGGCGCCTTCGGGCTCGATGCCTGTCGAGGGGACTTGAACTGGCTGGACCCGTCCCTGTTGCGCTATCTGCAAGACCGCTACCGGCTGCCCGATCCGCGCGTGGGGCTAGGCCAGGAGCTGCTTGGTGTGGCCTCGGCTTGCCTGGACGTTTCCGATGGGCTGGTCGCGGATTTGGGGCATTTGGCGCGGGCTTCCGGTTTGGGTGCGAAGGTTGAGAGTTCGGCGCTACCCTTGTCCGAGGCCGCCTCCAAGGTCATCGCGGAGGACGCGGCCTTGTTCGCGAAAGTCTTTGCCGGTGGTGACGACTATGAGCTTTTGTTTACCGCCGCCGAAGACGCCGCCGGCGCGTTGAAGGCCCTGTCGCGGCGGCTTGGCGTGCCGATCACACGCATCGGGCAGATCGTGGAGCAGCCGGGCGTGCGCTTGCTCGATCGCGATGGCGCTGACCTGCCCGCAGCCGAAGGAGGCTGGACGCATTTTTAAGCGGCCAGGTTTCTCGAGGCTAAACCGCTCAAAAGTGTTTTCACCATATTTTAAATCAACCTTCGATAGAAATATTTCTAAGCGCCGGATCAGCACGGGCCTTTGATTTAGCCTTTGTGGTGGCGGTGATGCGTCGAATCCTATTGATTCCACTCGCGGTTTTGTTGATCGGTGGTACCGGGATTGCCGCTTGGAAATTCGGGCTGCCCTACTACGAGGAGCGTGAGCTTGCGGCGGAGCGCGAGCGGTCGGAACCTCGTTTTACGACACTGGATCCCTTTGTCGTTCCCGTGATCGAAAGAGGGGTCGTTACTCGGCAGGTGACCCTGGTGCTGAGCCTCGAGGTCGCCGGTGTCGAGGCGCGGGACCGTGTGGAGCGGCTGAGGGCGGACCTGCGGGATTCGCTCTTCACCGAGCTCTACGGCCTTCTCGGCCGGCGGTTCATGGCGGAGCGTCCAGACCAGCTCTCGATTCTGGCAAGCCGCTTGAAGGTTGCGGCGGAACGAACCCTTGGCCCCGAGGCGGTGCTTGCGGTCTCGATCCGGAATATCCATCACAAGCATCTCGCCAGCACCTCTTAACCGCCGGGACTCATCCGATGTGAGCCTTTGCGTTCTTGGATTGACGGATCCGGGGCTCCTTTTCGCAGGTGCGAAGGAAGGGCGTTGCTTTGCCTCGGCCCTTCTGCCATTTTCCCTGTCCTTTAGTCGGGGGCCCATCCGGGTCCGCCGAAATACCGACTCGCGTCCGGCCGCCGAGGGGCAGCCAGACATCCTCAGGGGAGTTAAGAAATCATGGAGCTGATTTTCGCCATTGTCTGTGGCCTATTGGCGGTGGGCTATGGAGTCTGGGCGTCGCGCTCGGTTCTGGCGGCAAGCGCCGGGTCTGCGCGTATGCAAGAGATTGCGGCCGCCATTCAGGAGGGCGCGCAGGCCTATCTGAATCGCCAGTACCGTGCCATCGGGCTGGTTGGCATCGTCATTTTCGTCGTGATTTCCCTGCTCCTGAGTATTGAGGTCGGCATCGGCTTCCTGATCGGCGCGGTCCTGTCCGGCGCCGCGGGCTACATTGGGATGAACGTCTCGGTGCGCGCTAACGTTCGCACCACCGAGGGCGCGCGGCAGGGGCTTGCGCGCGGGCTAGAGATCTCTTTCCGCTCCGGCGCGGTGACCGGCATGCTGGTGGCCGGCCTGGCGCTGTTGGCTGTGGCTGGCTACTACGCGATCCTTCTGGGCATCGGCGCGGAAGGGCGCACGCTGATCGACTCCCTGGTGGCGCTGGGCTTCGGTGCCTCCCTGATATCCATCTTCGCGCGTCTGGGCGGCGGCATCTTCACCAAGGGTGCCGATGTGGGCGCCGACCTGGTGGGTAAGGTCGAGGCCGGCATCCCAGAGGACGACCCCCGCAACCCGGCGGTGATCGCCGACAACGTGGGCGACAACGTGGGTGACTGCGCGGGCATGGCTGCCGACCTTTTCGAGACCTACGCGGTCACGGTGGTCGCGACCATGGTGCTGGCGTCGATCTTCTTCGGCGGCATCACCGAGGCCGGGGCGCAGATGATGCTCTACCCGCTGGTCATCGGCGGCGCCTGCATCATCACCTCGATCATCGGGACCTTCTTTGTGAAGCTGGGGCCGAGCAACAAGATCATGGCGGCCCTCTACAAGGGCTTCCTGGTCTCGGCGGTCCTGTCCGCCATCGTCTTGCTGCCGCTGACGGCCATGGTCATCGGGCTGGGCACCGAATACACGGTCGGGGATCGCACCTTCACCGGCTGGAGCCTTTACTTCTGCGGGATCGCAGGCCTGCTCGTCACCGGCCTCTTGATCTGGATCACCGAATACTACACCGGCACCGACTACCGGCCGGTGCAGTCCGTGGCTAAGTCTTCCGAGACAGGGCACGCGACGAACGTGATCCAGGGCCTCGCGGTGTCCATGGAAGCTACCGCCGTGCCGGCCTTGATTATCTGTGCCGGCATTGTGGTGACCTACCTGCTCGCTGGCCTGTTCGGGATCGCCATCGCGGTCACCACCATGTTGGCCTTGGCGGGCATGGTCGTGGCCCTCGACGCCTATGGCCCCGTCACCGATAACGCCGGCGGCATCGCGGAGATGGCCGAGCTCGAGGAATCGGTGCGCAACACCACCGATGCCTTGGACGCGGTCGGCAACACCACCAAGGCGGTGACCAAGGGCTATGCGATCGGCTCCGCCGGTCTGGGCGCCTTGGTGCTCTTCGCCGCCTACACCCAGGACCTGGCCTTCTTCGCCGCACCGGAGAACGTGGCCAACTACCCATACTTCGAGGGTGTGGTTCCGGACTTTAGCCTGTCCAGCCCTTGGGTTGTGGTCGGCCTGTTCATCGGCGGGATGTTGCCCTTCCTGTTCGGCTCGATGGGCATGATGGCCGTGGGTCGCGCGGGCGGCGCGGTGGTCGAGGAAGTGCGCCGTCAGTTCCGCGAAATTCCCGGGATCATGGAAGGCAAGGCGAAGCCCGAGTACGGCCGCTGCGTCGACATGCTGACCAAGGCGGCGATCAAGGAGATGATCATCCCCTCGATGCTGCCGGTGCTTTCCCCGGTGGTGCTGTACTTCATCATCTTGGTGATTGGCGGGAAGTCGGCTGCGCTCTCGGCCTTGGGGGCGATGCTCCTGGGCGTCATCGTGACCGGGCTCTTCGTGGCGATCTCCATGACCTCGGGCGGTGGAGCCTGGGACAACGCCAAGAAGTACATCGAGGACGGCAACTTCGGCGGCAAGGGCTCCGAGGCCCACAAGGCCGCCGTGACCGGCGATACGGTGGGCGATCCTTATAAGGACACTGCCGGGCCGGCGGTCAATCCGATGATCAAGATCACCAACATCGTGGCTCTGTTGCTCTTGGCCATCCTGGCCCACTAAGCCGGGCCTGGGGCGCTGCGGCGCCCCTTATCGCAAGAAAGAAACCCCTGGCAAGCAAGCTGCTGCCAGGGGTTTTTCTTGACGGCCCTGGGGGCGCTAGAGGCATCCCCGTGGCGAAATTTCCGGTTACCGTGGCGGGTCGGTGGAGCTCGGGAACCGTCCGATGTTGCCTATCAGCTGCTGCAGAACGGTGATCTCGCGGCCTTCCGTGGGGGTTTCGCGCTCGACGATCTCGACTTCCTGACCGTCTTGCAGGGTATAGACCCTGCGCTCGGCGACAAAATCGTCGGGGCGGAAGGTGATTTCCAGCACTTGCCGCTCCTGCACTTCCGGGGTCAGAAATGCGAAGCGTTCCCGGCGCTGGCCGATGTAGAACCAGGTGTCGTTGATGAAAGTGGATTGGGCCGAGGGTGATCCCAGAAGATTGACCACGTCGTCGCGCGTGCTCACGCCCGGCTGGATCTCCTCGACCAGTTCTTGATCCGGCAGGTTTCCCCGCACCTCCATCTCTCCCTGACAGGCGGTGAGAAGCGCGCCGCAGGCAAGGCTTGCCGCGAGAAGGTTTAGGTTTATGCCGCGTTTTGGCATTGCGTCCGGAAACCCCTATTGTGCTCTTCGTCTCTTGATTACGCCGAGTTGCCCTGCCATTTCAAGGGGACTTTGCCTGAACCTATTCCCGGAGCGATCAGTGTTCTCGCGCGTTTTTCCCGGAAAACCTTACGAATCCGCCGCGCGCGGTCTCTATGACACCATCGTGTCCCAGGCGCGCGCGCCGGAGTTTTACCGCGATGCCGGTGTGCCGGACACGGTGGATGGACGCTTTGAGGCCTTGCTGCTGCATATGTTTCTGGTCCTGCAGCGCCTCAAGCGAGACCATGCCCAAACCAGCAAACTTGGCCAGACGCTCTTCGATATCTTATTTTTCGACATGGACCAGTCGATCCGTGTCAGTGGGGTGGGTGACCTCAAGGTCGGCCCAAGGATCAAGGCCATGGGACAGGCCTTCTACGGGCGAATGGCGGCTTATGAGGCGGGTCTTGAGGAAGGCCCCGAGGCTTTGTCCGAAGCGCTTTGCCGGAATCTCTACGGCACCGTGACACCGCCGGAACCCGAGGTTCTCGACCGTGTTGTCGGCTACATCCAGGCCGAGGCTAAGGCTTTGAGTGAGCAGGAGACGGCCGCGCTGCTGCGCGGGGAGGCCCGCTTCGGCTCAACGCGGGAGTTGCGAAAGATGGAACCCGCGCCCCGGAAAACCGATTGACGCGGGATCGGCGCTTGACATAGGTTCCGGCGCTCCGCGAAGTCAGCGAGGGGAGTGCCACCACCCATGCCCGTGTTTGAAGATGCGTCGGGGCGGCCGGCCAACGAATTCGCGCGCCCGTTTGACGTTGAGCGGGTGCGGGATCGGGAGGTTCTCCAGGAAATCGCGGCGAACGGCGAGGAGCGGTCGGGTTTCGCGAAGCGGCTTGGCCTGGAGAGCTTGGAGCGTTTGGCCGCCAGCTTGAGGATGCGCCGCCGGGCCGGTGGCGCCATCCTGCGCGTTGAAGGTAAACTGGAGGCGCGGGTGGTACAAAGCTGCGTGGTGACGCTGGATCCGGTGGTGTCGGATCTGGATGTGGCCTTCGAGGTGGATTTCGACGTGACGGCGCCGCGTGCCGGGACGGCTTGGGCCGGAGAGGTCGAGATCGATCCTTTGGCCGAGGATGCCGCGGAACCGCTGCCGCCGGGAGGGTTGGATTTAGGAGAGGTGGTCGCCGAACAATTGGCTCTTGCCATCGATCCTTATCCCCGGGCCCCTGCTGCCCGATTGGAAAGGTCGCTGGCGGGGGAGTCCCCGGACGCAGAGAGGGACGAAAAGCCAAACCCCTTCGCGGCTTTGCGCGGAATTAAGCGGGACGGCGGGTAGCATCGAAGGATTACGCGGGCTTGCCCAAGGTGGGGTTTTTGGCTAATTAACAGCGCGTTTGGCCCAAGAACGGCGCGCTAGACTCTAGAGGACGAGAATATGGCTGTACCTAAGAAGAAGGTTTCGAAATCGCGCCGCGATATGCGCAGGGCGCATGATGCTTTAAAATCGCCGAGCTACGTTGAGGATCAGGATAGCGGCGAACTGCGCCGTCCGCACCATATCGACCTGAAATCCGGGATGTATCGCGGACGGCAAATCCTCGAGCCTAAAGACGAGATTTAATGCGCCCGCGTCGCGGGGGCGTTCTGTTTCGCTAACACGGGACGGCTTCAAGTGAACCCTCGCTTCACTATCGCACTCGATGCCATGGGCGGCGACCACGCGCCGGCTTCGGTCGTGCGTGGCGCGGCTTTGGCTCGTAAGCGCCATCCCGACTTGGACTTCCTGTTCTTTGGCAAGGAAGAAGAGATTTGCCCCTTACTGCAACGCTTGAGAGCGTTAAGGCAAGGTGTTGAAATCATTCATACCGATGACGCGGTGCGGGACGACGATAAGCCGTCGGTCGTGTTGCGCTCAGGCCGGAACTCATCGATGCGGCTGGCGATCGACGCGGTCAAGAACGGGCGTGCGGGTGCCGTCGTATCCAGCGGCAACACAGGTGCTTTGATGGCGATGTCGAAGTTCGTCCTGCGCACCTTGCCGGGGGTCGATCGGCCGGCGATCGCGTCCTTCTTCCCGACTCAGCGTGGCGAGTCAGTGATGCTGGACCTGGGCGCCAACGTGTCCTGCGACGCCCGAAACCTTGTGGAATTCACGATCATGGGCAGCGCTTTCGCCCGCAGCGTGCTGGGCGTGCGAACGCCTACCTATGGGCTATTGAACGTTGGCTCCGAGGAAATGAAAGGGCATGAAGCCCTGCAAGAAGCGCGCGAGCGCCTAGCCTCGCTCGACCTGCCGGGGCGGTTCCACGGCTTCGTCGAAGGCGATGACATCGCCAAGGGCACCGTCGATGTGGTTGTGACCGACGGCTTCACCGGCAATGTGGCGCTCAAGACGGCGGAGGGAACGGTGAAGCTCTACAGCGAGTTCTTGCGGCGGACGTTCCGCCACTCCCTCTTGGCTAGCCTTGGCTACCTGCTCGCGCGGCCCGCCATGCGGAAGCTGCGCCAGCGAGTCGATCCGCGCCGCTATAACGGTGCTGTCTTCCTCGGCTTGGCGGGCATTGCGGTCAAGAGCCATGGGGGCTCCGACGCCTTGGGGTTCGCCCATGCCATCGGCGTGGCGGCTGATCTTGCTCATCATGGGTTTATCGATGCGATGCGGGCCGATTTCGAAGCTCTGACGCGGGCCGCGCAGGCTCCAGCCCAAGCCGCGGCGGGCTAATCGTGCTTCGGTCCCAGGTTATCGGCAGCGGATCCTACCTGCCATCCCGCATCGTGACCAACGCGGAGCTCGCTGAAAAAGTTGAGACTTCGGACGAATGGATCCGGCAGCGGACGGGTATCGAGCAACGTCATATCGCCGCCGAGGGGGAGCAGACGTCCGACTTGGCAATAGCTGCCGCACAACAGGCACTGGCGGCGGCTGGCTGCGAGGCCAACGACGTGGACCTTATCGTCTGCGCGACCTCTACCCCGGACGAAACCTTTCCGGCGACGGCCACACGGGTCCAGTATGGGCTAGGGATGACCCGCGGGGCCGCCTTCGACGTTCAAGCTGTTTGCAGCGGCTTTGTCTATGGGCTTGCGGTCGCCGACAATTTTCTACGCGGCGGGCAAGCGAAGACCGCGCTCCTTATCGGGGCCGAAACTTTCAGCCGGATCTTGGATTGGAACGACCGAGGCACTTGCGTTCTGTTCGGGGACGGAGCCGGCGCTTTGCTTTTGAGGGCGGGCGAGGGAGAGGGCAATTCATCGGATCGAGGGGTGCTTTCTACCCATATCTATTCGGATGGGCGGCACCACGACGCGTTGTATGTGGATGGCGGACCCTCCTCCACGATGACGACCGGCCATCTTCGTATGCAGGGCCGCGAGGTCTTCCGGCATGCGGTGGTTCGTATGTCCGAAGCCATCGACGCGGCACTCTCCGCCAACGGAATGTCGCCGGGAGATATCGATTGGCTGGTCCCTCATCAGGCCAATCGCAGAATCATAGAAGCGATGGGTAAGCGCCTGAATTTGCCCGCAGATCGCCTTGTGATCACGGTCGACCGCCATGCCAACACCTCGGCCGCGTCCATTCCTCTCGCGATGGATGAGGCCGCGCGGGACGGCCGGTTCTCCGAGGGTGACGTGATCTTGCTGGATGCCATGGGCGGTGGCTTTACCTGGGGCTCCGCGCTTCTGCGTTGGTAGCCCGTTGGGCCTAACGAATATTCCCGCATTCCGAGTATCATTGACCATCTGAAAGACTTTCTGTAACCTACTGATAAATAGAAGAGGTGACAGGGATGGCAGAACAAACGGTGACCCGCGCGGATCTCAGCGAGGCGATCTACCAGGAAGTGGGGCTCTCTCGTAACGAGTCGGCGGACCTGGTGGAGACGGTCTTGCAGGAGATCTCGAACGCGCTGGTTCGGGGCGAGATGGTTAAGATATCCTCGTTCGGATCCTTTACGGTGCGCAGCAAGGGGGAAAGGATCGGACGCAACCCGAAGACGGGAGAGGAAGTTCCGATTTTGCCGCGGCGGGTGCTTGTGTTTCGGGCTTCGCACGTGCTCAAGGATCGGATTAACGACAGCGCCGGGAGAGAAGCGCTGTAACTCAAAGTAGGGTGGGGCTTTTGAGATGGATCGGGTAAAGCATGGCGCTCTCACGTCAGACCGGTAAGTCGGCGGCGGCTTTCCGAACGATCAGCGAAGTGTCCGACGAATTGGACGTTCCCCAGCACGTCTTGCGGTTTTGGGAAACTAAGTTCGCCCAGATCAAACCGCTGAAGAGAGGCGGGGGGCGGCGTTACTATCGTCCGGAAGACATCGATCTGCTGCGGCGCATCCGCGATTTGCTGTATCGGGAAGGCTATACGATCAAGGGTGTGCAGAAGCTGCTTCGCGAAGTGGGCAAGAGCGGGATCGGCAAGGGCTACGTGGCCGATGCCGGGGTTTCCGCCAACCAAGCGGACGCAGGCTTGTCGGCGCCGGTGCGCCAAGAGCTGCAGGCCGTTCTTTCGGAATTGGAGAGCTTAAGCGCGGCTTTGCGGCGGCGCTGAGAAAAACCTTCAAGCTCTCCGCTGGCGGCTCTAGCCCATTGTCACACCATGGCGGCATCGGTATACACTCGCCATGCCTCTTGGACTCCGTTTTTCCGGGGGGCCGGTCGGGGCGTAGCTCAGTCTGGTAGAGCACCGTGCTGGGGGCGCGGGGGTCGTCAGTTCGAATCTGGCCGCCCCGACCATTCTTCATTTTAATCAGTCTGTTATTGGCGAATTTTTTCTTGCAACGGGAAGAAGCGCCCGTATTCATCTGAAATTACGATTATCTGCCACTGCGCGATGCCTGGGCGCGCAATCCGCGCCCCGGGCTTATCCGATCGGCATAGGCCGCGGGCGTTAGGGATCCACGCCGAAGGCGCCATCGCGCCCCTCTCTACGCCTTCCGAGCCTTTCCTCACCGAGGCCGAATTGTGGACTCTTGCCAATAGGCGCTGCGGCGCCCGCTTGGAGTCGGCGAGAGCGCCCTGACTAACTCGGCGGAGGTGTCCTTATGCTGGCCAGGCCAGGCCCTTCGGTGGATGCGGAGATGAAGCGGATCATTCTGGACGCGCTCCAAGAAGCCCAGGACTCAAATTTGAGCCATTTCAGCCAGATCGAGCACGCAGCTTTGGCCCTGCGCGATGCCCGTCCCGAAATCACGATGGTGAATGCCTTGTCCTTGGCTCACCGCTACCACTTCGGACAAGGTCGCTAGCAGGTTTAGGCGCGTCTCGCGGGACAGGGTGCCGAAAGCGGATCTACTCTCGGCTCGCTTTGGCGCCGGCTGCTTGAAACAGTGCCCGGCCTTCGTCCGTGAGTTTGCACACCAGCCAGTCCGGTTTGATCGGGTTGGTGAACCAGGGCGCTGCCCATCCCTGATCGATACAGCTGCGGATCGTCCGGGCGTTGTAGAGCTGACCTGCTTTATCGAAGAGGGGCAGCTTTCCGCCGGGCTGGTTCAGGCCGCGCTCAAGATAAGCGCGCTGTGCCGCTGTTGGGCGAACCCTGCGCGCGGTGGCACCGGGCGAAGCACTTTGTTCGTGTTCCAGCAGGCCTTCCATGATTTCCAATGGTAAATGAAGGTGCGGCGCGTGCAAAGCGCGCGGCTGGCATAGCGCGAATGCCCGGGTCAGGACTCGGCGGTCGCCGCCTCCCGCCGCCACGCCTTGATCAGCGCACGGACGTCATCGCGATATTCGAGGTCGTAAACCAGGCGGTCGGCATCTATCCTGACCTCGGCTTCGCGAGGAAGCGGGAAGGCCCCTTCGTCCAATAAAAAGTCGTCAAAATTCGTCATAATGATAAGATATAACAACTTTGGGTGGTTTTCAATGCAGCTATCGAGGGAATTTTGCTTAGGTATAACGTAATACGTGCTTATGCGCGCCGCGCCAGTGCGAGCGGTAAAGCGTCGGGGGGCTTGGGATTTCGGCCATGAGCATTTCGACGCGGCTGCCCTTGCTCTTTTCCTGTTTGGGCCATGCCTACGTGCATCTTTTCACGGCTTTCTACTTCGTCATCGTCTTGGCTTTGGAAGCTGATTGGGGCTTGCCGTATCACGAGCTGATAGAGCTCTGGACATTGGGAGCGCTTCTGGTCGGCCTGGGCGCGCTTCCCGCGGGGTGGCTTGGCGACCGCTGGTCCGCCCCGGGAATGATGGCCGTCTATTTTCTGGGGATGGGCGCATCGTCCATCGCCTGTGGGTTCTTGGACGGCCCTTGGGCGCTCCTGCTTGGCTTGGCGTCCATCGGACTATTCGCGTCGATCTATCACCCGGTGGGCATACCTTGGCTCGTGCGCAACGCCAAGGCGCGCGGGAAGGCATTGGGGTTCAACGGCACCTTCGGCGCGATCGGGATCGCGAGCGCGGGCTTGGTTGCCGGCGCCTTGATTGATGCATATTCCTGGCGCGCGGCCTTTATCGTGCCCGGTGTTATTTGCTTGGTGACGGGCTTGGCGCTTTTGGCGTGCATAAGGCTCGGGCTGGTCACGAACGGGAGCGCTCGGGCCTCAAGCCAGCCCCCGGCCGGGCGGGGCGACATGCTAAAGGGCTTCTTGCTGCTGCTCGTTACCATGACCGTGGTGGGTATCGTGTTTCAGGCCACGCAAACGGCCTTGCCCAAGGTTTTCGATCTGCGTTTGCGCGATCTGGTTGGGGAGGGTGCCCTGGGGGTCGGCGCCATCGTCGCTGGTGTCTACGCCATCGGCGGCGTGATGCAGGTGGCGGGTGGGCATCTTGCCGACCGCTACCCGCTGAAGCCGGTCTATATCGCGACCTTTCTGTTCCAGGTTCCGGCGCTGGCCGCCGTCGCCGCCTTTTCCGGGCTGCCCTTGATGGCAGTGGCTGCCTTGGGGGTTCTGCTTTCGGTCGCGGCCTTGCCGGCGGAGAACATGCTGCTCGTACGCTATACCCCCGAGCGCCACCAAAGCCTGGCCTTCGGCCTGAAGTTCGTGCTGGCGTTCGGGACCGCGCCCATGGCGATCTGGCTGGTTTCGGCCATCCAGGCCCGCACTGGAGAGTTCGTCTGGCTTTTCCTCGGCTTGGCGATGCTCTGCGCTCTTGCCATGGCGGTGTCCTTGTTCCTGCCCGGTGAGCCGGGGCGCTCCAAGGCGGTGCCGCAAGCCGCCGAGTAAGACGGCCTTGTTCTTTTACGCCGTGGCTGTCAGGGCCTGATCCAAATCGGCGATCAAATCCTCGGCCGTCTCCAAGCCGATGGATAGGCGCAAGACCTCGTCCCCGGCGCCGGCGGCTTGCCTTTGCTCATCGCTAAGCTGCCGGTGAGTGGTGGAGGCTGGATGCAGTATCAGTGAACGGGCATCGCCGACATTGGCGAGATGGCTGAAGAGGTTGACGGACTCCACGACCTTCAAGCCCGCCTCGAAGCCGCCAGCCACGCCGAAGGTGAAGACCGCGCCCGCACCCTTGGGCAGATACTTTTGGGCTAGCTCGTGGTAGCGGTCGTTCTTCAGACCCGGATAGCTCACCCAGGCGACCTTCGGATGGCTCGCCAGAAATTCCGCGACTCTTTGGGCGTTCTCGCAGTGCCGCTCCATGCGCAAGGAGAGTGTCTCAGTGCCGAGCAGCGTCAGAAAGGCGTTCATCGGCGCCATCGCGGGGCCAAGATCGCGCAGGCCCACCGCATGGGCGTGAGTCGTGAAGGCCATGTCGCCGAAGGTTTCCTGGAAATTCAGGCCGTGATACGCCGGCTCCGGCGCGCTGAGGCTGCTGAACTTCTCGGAAACCGACCAATCGAAGCGTCCGCTGTCCACCACAGCACCTCCCACCGAGGTGCCGTTGCCGGAGAGGAACTTGGTGGTGGAATGCACCACCAGATCCGCACCCCAGTCGATGGGCTGGCAGAGATAGGGGGTCGCCAGGGTGTTGTCCACGATAAGCGGGATTTCCGCCTCCCTGGCGATCGCCGACAAGGCTTCCAGGTCGCTCACCACCCCGCCGGGGTTGGCCAAGGATTCGACGAAGATCGCCTTGCACTTGGGGGTCAAGGCGCGGCGCACGGCGTCGGGATCGTCAACGTCCACGAAATGGCAGGTCCAGTCGAACTTCTTGAAAGTCTTGCCGAACTGGGTGATGGAGCCGCCGTAGAGCCGGTTGGAGGCGATGAACGCGTCTCCCGGCTCCATGAAGGCGAAGAAGGTCAGGATCTGGGCGGCATGGCCCGAGGCGCAGCAGGTCGCACCGCGCCCGCCCTCAAGGCTTGCGAGACGCTCCTCCAGCACCGCCACCGTCGGATTGGTCAGGCGCGAATAAATGAAGCCGAAGGTCTGCAGGTTGAACAGGCTGGCCGCGTGGTCGGAATCGTAGAAGACGTAGGAGGTGTTCTGGAAGATCGGCGTCTGGCGGGCGCCGGTGACCGGCTCCGGCTGACTGCCGGCGTGGATCATCCGGGTTTCGAAGCCATAGCCGCCGGTCCGCTTACTCGTGTCGTCCATGCCTTTCGCCTCTCTCGCGCGACCCTCAGCCCGCGGTTAGCCGCCGCCGCTTGGCAGTGATCACCTTGGAATCGAAGCCGCCCCAGCTTAGCTCCGCGTTCAGCCGGCCGAATTCAATCTTGGGGCAGCGGTTCATGATAACTTCCAGTCCGGCGGCTTCGGCCCGCGCGGCGGCCGCGTCATTGCGCACGCCAAGCTGCATCCAGATGGTTCGTATATCCTTGTCCTTTGCAAGGCCGATGACCTCGTCGACCACGGCGCCGGCCGCTTCGGAGTTGCGGAAGATATCCACCATGTGGACGGGGCCGGGCACGTCCGCCAGGCTAGCGTAAACCCTTTGGCCCAGGATCGTTTCTCCGGCGTGCCCAGGATTGATGGGAACCACCTGGTAGCCCTTTTCCAGCAGATACTTCATGGCGAAGTAGGACGGCCGGTTCCACTTCGGACTAGCGCCAACCATGGCGATGGTCTGGGTATTGCCGAGAATGCGCCGGATCTGGCTATTGGGATAGGTGTCGTGAGACATGGGCCTCGAGCCGCTAATGGCTATCGGCGCGAGGGTACATAAGGGTTGGGGCAAGGGCAAACGCGTGCCGTCATCACCGCGGCATCTTGAAGTCTTCCAGGCCACGTTCCATGCAGCGGGCGTAGTCGGCGCTTTCGCCATAGTCAGCAACGATGATTTTCTTCAGGCGCGGCACGGGGCATTCCACGGTCTTGGCGATGAAGGCAATTTCCCAGGGCTCCCAATGGCGCTGGGGGTAGGTTCTGGCAAGCCAGGTGGCGGCGCGGCCCAGGTCGGTTTCGCGGTTGGACAGGTGCTCGGCCCACCACATATCCGCGGCCCGGCGTGCCTGACGCTGTTCGTTTGGGGAGAGCTTCCACTCAACCTTGGCGATGGCGTCCGCGCCGGATTCCCGGCCCGAGCGGTCGAAATCGATGTAGAGCCAGGTAAGCGCCTCGGTGAGCGGCGGCGCCTCGTCCGGATCCGCGTCGTGGATCTGGGCGAGCACTGCAACGGCGTCGGTGTCGCCTTGCTCGGCTGCGCGGCGCAGAAAATCGAGGCCCCGCGCGAAATCCCGCTCGACGATCTCGCCCCGCGTCAAGTGATAGCCGTAGAAGATCAGCGCGTGGATGTCGTCCTTCTCCACCGCCCGTTCCAACAGCTCAACGCCTCTGCCGGCTTGGGTAAACTCGTCGCCATAAAAGCCCAGGCGAACCGTCGCAAGCCATTCCTCGGCATCCGGCATGCCAAGTTCGGCCCCGCGCTCGCCCCAGCGGATGCGGGTGTCCATATCGATCTGCGCGCGAAACAGAAGCTCGATTGCCCCGAAATGATCGTCGCGGGCGGCTTGCCCAATCCAACCGCGCACGATCCCGTCCACCAGTTGCGGGTCACCCTGCAGAGCCGCCCAGGTCTCGAAGGCGGCGGTCGGGCGGGTCGCCGTGGGGTCGAGCGTCATCAGATATCTGGCATCGGAATCGCCCGCTTGCGCCAGCGGGATCAAAACCGCCGTCGCCTGCTCGTAGTCGGTCGAAAGGTAGAGCGTGACGCCTTGGATCAGTTCCTCGCTCGCGCGCGCGAGAGCGGAACTCGTGCCCGGACCCAGAAAAACTAGGCTGGGAAACATCAGGATGGCGAGTGCGATGGTTAGTGTGCGCATGACTGCGCTGTTTTGCGATGGCAAGAGGGTGCGGGTCAACAGCCGTTACGGGATCAGCGGCAAAATGTCCAACGCCCCATGTCGAAATGGAAGTGATCGCGGTGGGCGGCGTCGGCGTCCGGGCTCAGAACGCCGCGAAAGACGTCGCAGGACCCGTCGCGCAGATCTCGCAGAAACGCGCCGCGCGCATCGGCCGCCTGCCAATCGTGCCTGACCGATATCACGCTGCCGTCGGTCAGCATGAAGGCGTGGATGTCGATGGCGTTCGCCCTTGCGTGCTCGCTGCGTTGGCCCGCTTGCCGGCTATTGCGGTTGCGGCAGGCGTAGGTGCCCCAATGGCGCACTTCGCGCACCCCTTGCCCGAAGTGGCGTTGGGCCAAGGGCTGCAGCACCTCGCGCTCCCATACGGACAGGCCGGCAACCATGCCGCAGCTCGCGGTCACCTGTGAGTCGAAGCTCATGGAGGCGGGCTCGAAGGTGCCGCCGTGGCTGAGGCCGCAGCCCCTGGCGTGCTCGGTATCCGGAAGCGGAGTGAAATCGACGCTCGACTGGCCCAAGGCGAAGGTGCAGAGCTCCGGGCTATTCACCAGCGCGGGCAGGGACGCCCGCTCCAAGACGCCGTCCGGGGCGATGACCGGAGGCCTCGCGGCGACCTCGGTGCGGCGCGTATCGCCCCCGCAGGCGTTCAGCAGGAAGGCCAAGGCCATAAGCGGAATGCCGATGCGCAAAAGCCGTCCCCCTCCAAAAGCCTTTGATCCGCCCGCGGCCTCACCGGCCGCGCCAGACCGCATTTCGCTTCTCGATGAAGGCGTCGATGCCTTCACCGGTGTCTTCCGCCATCATGTTGCAGGCCATGGTTTCGCCGGCGTAGCGATAGGCGTCCTCGATGCCCATCTCGAGCTGGCGGTAGAACATCTGCTTGCCGGTGCGGATCGCGACCGGCGATTTCGCCAAGAGCTTCTCCAGCAGGGCGTCCACCGCGGCATCCAGTCCGGCCGCCGGCACGGCCCGGTTAATCAAGCCGAGTTCTGCCGCCGTCGCGGCGTCCACGAAGTCACCGGTCATCAGCATCTCGAAGGCCGGCTTGCGCGGGACATTTCGCGACAAGGCCACGGCGGGCGTGGAGCAGAAGAGGGCGACGTTGATACCGGAAGTGGCGAACTTCGCGTCTTTGGAGGCGATCGCCATATCGCAAGTGCCCACAAGCTGGCAGCCCGCCGCGGTAGCGATCCCGTGAACTTTGGCGATCACGGGCACCGGCAGGCGCAGGATGGCCAGCATCATGGCGCTGCAGCATTCGAACAAGCGCTGGTAGTAGTCGCGATCTGGGTTGGCGCGCATTTGCTTTAAATCATGACCCGCGCAGAACGCCTTGCCTTGGGCGGCAAGCACAACCGCGCGCAGGTCGTCACGCGTCGCCAGGTCCTCAAAGGCCGCCGTCAAGGCCGCCAGCATCTCCTCCGACAAGGCATTGTATTGCTTGGGCCGGTTCAGCGTCAGGGTGGCGACGCCGCCGCTTACATCGCGCAGAAGAATGGGCTCTGCCCCGGCGGCCGGGGAGGGGGCGCCGCTTGCCGGAATTGGGGAGGTCGTGACGCTGGCCGTCATTTCGCATCTCCTTCCTCTCGCCGCGTCCTGCCGAAACGGCGTTTGCCTAAGGATTCTCGCTCTTTTCGTCCACTTTGTTCAAGGGCTATGTAAACCAAGGCATCAAGCGTTTCAAATCGCGCGTTTGGGGTCGAGGGTTTCGGCGCCTGCGTAAAGAGGTTTATATCTGGCGCGATTCGGCGGTAAATTCGCCCGTGCGAAATCGGCAAGGAGAGAGCGAAGCGTCGTGCTGGATGGTATTTTGGTTCCCTTGCACAAGGCCGGCTGGCCTTTCGTGGCCGGCTTTGCCGTCGCGAGCCTCTTGCTAGGCTTGATCGACGCGGGCCTGTTCTGGATCGGAGTCTTGGCAACGGCCTGGTGCGCCTATTTTTTCCGCGACCCGCCGCGCGCCGTGCCGGCCCGTGAAGGCTTGGTGGTCGCGCCGGCCGATGGCCGCGTGCAGGCCGTCGCCCAAGTGGTGCCCCCCGACGCGCTGGAGTTGGGGGAGGAGGCGCGCTGGCGGATCTCGATCTTCTTGAACGTCTTCGACGTGCACGTGAACCGAATTCCGGTCTCCGGGCGGATTGCGCGCATTGTTTACAGGCACGGCAAGTTCTTGAATGCTTCCTTGGACAAGGCATCGGATGAGAACGAGCGCAACGCCTTAACTATCGAAACCGTGGACGGCCAGCGTTTCGGGGTGGTGCAAATCGCGGGGCTGGTTGCGCGGCGCATTGTTTGCGAAGTGCATGAGGGCCAAGATTTGCGCGTGGGCGAACGCTTCGGGATCATCCGTTTTGGCAGCCGCACGGACCTCTATCTGCCGCCTGGCGTTGCGCCCTTAGTGGCGCCGGGACAGCGGATGCTTGGCGGTGAGACTGTGGTCGCCGACTTGATGTCGCAAGAGGGACCCCGGCGTGCGGAAACGATCTAGCGAGACGGACACCTTCATGCATTGGATAGGGGCCAGGACGAAGCGCCGGCGCCGCGAAAGTGGCCGTTCCTTGAACTGGATGATCCCCAATGCCATGACGCTTTTGGGGCTTTCGGCGGGGATTAGCGCGGTGCGCTTCGCCATCGAGGGTTCCTGGGACCGCGCGGTGATTGCAATTACGGTGGCCGCGGTTCTGGATGGGGTCGACGGCCGGATCGCCCGCGCCCTGGGTGTCACGAGCCGGTTTGGGGCGGAACTGGACTCTCTCTCGGATTTCGTCTGCTTTGGCGTCAGTCCGGCCTTGGTGATCTATCTTTGGAGCTTGAACGGGGCGGGGGGCGTTGGCTGGTCGATTGCCTTGATCTTCGCGGTCTGCTGCGCCATCCGTTTGGCCCGCTTCAACAGCGAGTTGGACCCGGAGCCGGCGCACGAAAAGCCCGCCTGGGCCGCTAACTTTTTTACCGGTGTGCCGGCGCCGGCCGGGGGCGGATTGGCCCTGATGCCGCTGATCTGGGCGCTGGAGTTCCCCGACAGCGGCTTTTTCAACAGCCCCGTGGTGACAGGCGCGACCATGCTCGCCGCATCGGTCCTGATGGTGAGCCGCATACCGACGATGGCGGCCAAGCGGATCAAGGTGCCGACGCGCTTCGTCGTCTTCGCCCTGATCGGCTTTGGCGTGGTCTTCGCGCTGTTGATTTCGGAACCCTGGCTGATGCTGGGTCTAATCGGCGTCGCTTACATAGTTTCGATACCGGTGGCCATGCGCCGCTACGAGAAGCTGGCGTCGGAGGGGCGGCTTCAGCCCGAGGAAAGCGCCGAAGACCCCGAGAGCGAACCGGGCGAGCCCCTGTAGCATGGGCCGGATCACCATTGCCGAGATGGAGGAGCTGTCTCAGGACCTCAAGTGGGTGGTGCAGCTTGGTATAATCATTGAGGCGATCGATGACGGCTCGGCCCGTCTGCGCCTGCCTGCCTCGCCGGACGTGTTGCGCCCGGGCGGCACGGTGAGCGGCCCCGCCATGATGACACTGGCCGACTATGCAATGTACGCCGCGGTGCTCGGCGCAATCGGGCGGGTCGAATTGGCCGTCACGACGAGCTTGAGCATAAACTTCCTCCGCAAGCCGCCCCAAGCGGATATCGTTGCCGACTGCCGCCTGCTGAAGCTTGGCAAGCGCTTGGCTTATGGCGAAGTCATGCTGCATAGCGACGCTGAGCCGGATGCCCCGGTCGCCCATGCCACCACCACCTACTCGATACCGCCGAACCGCTGATCTCAGCCAAGAAGCCGGATGATACGCCCATGAACGACGACACTTTCCAGAACGCGGTCGCCCTGCCTTTTTTCCCCACGATCGTCTGGCGCCAAGAGGTTGTGCCAGAGCGGGCCGCCGCCTTGAACCGGGATTTGTTGGCCAGCATCGAGCGCATTCTGACCCCGCGGCCGAAGATCGCGGCGGGGACGGGGTGGCAAACCGAGCAGTCGCTGCATGAGCATCCGGATTTCCAACCCCTGGTGGCTCTCATTCATCTCGCCGCGGAGTCGGCCTTGAACTTCTTGAAGGCCCGCCACGCAGGCATTGTCATCACGGGCTGTTGGGCGAACATCAATCCGCCGGACGCGCGCCATCGGGCTCACACCCATCCGAACAACTACTTGAGCGGCGTTTACTACGTGAAGACTCCGGCCGGGAGCGAAAGCATCACCTTCACCGACCCCCGGGTCCAGAAAGTGGTCATCGAGCCAAGCTTCGAGGAGAGCACGGCCATGAACTCCACGATCGTGAATCTGGACGTGGTGGCGGGGAGCTTGATCCTGTTCCCCTCGTGGCTGCAACACGACGTGGGCCGGAACAAAAGCAAAGATGAACGGGTCAGCATTGCCTTCAATCTGATGTTCAAGGGTTACGCCGAGACCATGAGCCCGCCCACCTGGCAGGGCTCGGTTCCTGTCTCTTAGCGCTCAGAGTGGCGCAGCGAAGCTTAGTTCGTGCCCGTCCGGATCGGTGATGTGAAAGAAGCGCTCGCCCCAGGGCGCATCGCTCGGCTGCGCCTCGGGCTCCAAGCCCGCCACCACCGCCGCGCTATGAAAGGCGTCGACATCCTTCACGTAAAAGATCGCCCGTCCCCACCAAGCGATCGAGGTCTGCCGGGGCACCGCGATCAGGTTGAGGTGATCGTGCGGCCCGGCGTGAAAGGACGTGAAATCCGAAGCCTCGCCGCCATACTTCAATTCGAACCCCAAGGCGCGGTAGAAGGCAACCGCGGCTGCCATGTCGTGGGTCGCAAGGGTGATCGCGTTCAGCGAGGCCAGAACCATGCTGTTATCCCTCCAAGTTCCGCGATGAAGGATAGGTCGCTTCGGACCCGAAGAAAATACGGTAAAATAGTACCGTATGCTTAAAACCTATGAAAATGGTGTATTTTCGCGTTGACAGAGTCTTTCTTCTGCCTTAGAAAGCCGCGCTTCGGCGCGCTTTTAACGCCCGCCGGCTTTTTACACAGACGATGCCGACAAGGGCTAGAGGGTTATGAAGACGTATTCTGCAAAACCGTCGGATATCGAGAAGAAGTGGATTCTGATCGACGCGGACGGCGTGGTGCTTGGCCGCTTGGCAAGTCAGATCGCCAAGATTCTGCGCGGCAAGCATAAGCCGAGCTTCACCCCGCATATGGATTGCGGCGACAACGTGATCGTGGTCAACGCCGAGAAGGTGCGCCTTAACGGCCGCAAGCTCTCGCAGCGCCGCTTTCACTGGCACACCGGCTATCCCGGCGGCGTCAAGAGCCTCACCATGGAGCAGATTCTGACCGGCCGGTATCCGGAGCGGGTGCTGCTGAAGGCGGTTGAGCGCATGGTTCCCCGTGGCCCCCTTGGGCGGCGCCAGATGAAGAACTTGCGCGTCTACGCCGGCAGCGAGCATCCCCATGAGGCGCAGCAGCCGACCACGCTCGATGTCGCCGCGATGAACCCGAAGAACAAGAGGGCCTGACCCCGATGTCCGACCAGACCCAAACCCTGTCCGACCTGCAGCAGCTTGGTGAAGCCACCGGGGCGACCGAGGCTGCCCCAGCCCCAGCCGAACCGAAGATCGACGCTCAGGGGCGGGCCTACGCAACCGGCAAGCGCAAGAACGCCATCGCGCGTGTTTGGATCAAGCCGGGCTCCGGCGTGATCACCGTCAATGGCCGCGCCCTTGATGTGTATTTCGCCCGGCCCGTGCTGCGCATGATGATCGCACAGCCGTTCCAGGCCGCGAACCGCCAGGATCAGTTCGACGTGATGTGCACCGTCGCCGGTGGTGGCCTTTCCGGGCAGGCAGGTGCCGTGCGCCACGGCATTTCCAAGGCGCTGACCCTTTTCGAGCCGGACTTGCGTCCGGTGATGAAGCAAGGCGGCTTCCTGACCCGCGACGCCCGCGTTGTCGAGCGCAAGAAGTACGGCCGTGCCAAGGCGCGCCGCAGCTTCCAGTTCTCCAAGCGGTAAGGTCGCCCACGCCGAGCGGAACTCGGCGACAAGCTGGAAAGAACGAGCGGGCGGCCTGGCAAGGCCGCCCGCTTTCGTTTGGCCGGGCGGAGAAGCCCCTCATGGCAGGCAGGAAGGACGAGACGATGAGCGCGAAGTTGAAGATCGGTATCCTTGGGGCCAGCGGCTACACGGGCGCCGATTTGGCGCGCCTGCTCGCCAACCATCCCAATGCCGATATGCGCTTGCTGACCGCCAACGCCCACGCGGGCAAGCCGATGAGCGCCGTCTATCCCCATCTCGGAATGCTTGGCCTGCCCGACTTGGTGAAGTGGGAGGACGCCGATTGGTCGGGACTGGACGCAGTGTTTTGCGGACTGCCCCATGGCACAACCCAGGAAATCGTGGCGGCCTTGCCGCGCGACCTAAAAGTCATCGACCTCTCGGCGGATTTTCGGCTAACCGACTTCGATGTCTATGCCCAGTGGTACGGCCACCCCCACAGGGCGCCGGAGCTTCAGCCGGAGGCGGTCTATGGGCTCACCGAATGGAACCGGGACGCGATCAAGGCCGCGCGCCTGGTGGCCTGCCCGGGCTGCTATCCAACGGCGGTGCTGTTGGCCCTATTGCCCCTGATCGAGGCGGGGGCGGTCGATGCTCGGGATATCGTGATCGACGCCAAGTCGGGCGTTAGCGGGGCCGGCCGCTCGGTCAAGGAAGCGACTCTCTTCTGCGAGGTGGCGGAGGGGACGCACCCCTACGCCGTCGGCAGCCACCGTCACGCACCGGAGATCGAGCAGGAGATCGGCAAGGTCAGTGGAGACTTGGCGCCGGTCAACTTCACGCCCCACCTGGTGCCCATGAACCGGGGCGAGCTTGTCACCTGTCACTTGCGCTTGAACGACGGCGCGAGTGCCGACAGCTTGCGGGAAACCCTTGCGGCACGCTTCGGCGACGAGCCTTTCGTGCATGTCCTGCCGGCGGAGTCCATGCCGGCGACGCGCCATGTGCGCGGGTCGAACCATTGCGTGATCGGTGTCTTCGCGGATCGCATTCCCGGGCGCGCGATCGTAATCGCCGCCATCGACAACCTGGTGAAGGGATCTTCGGGCCAGGCGATTCAGAATATGAACCTGATGTTCGGGCTCACCGAGACCTCGGGGCTCGAGCAGCAACCTCTCTTCCCCTGACCCTTCCGGTCGGGCTCAGTGCAACGAGGCTTTCAATGACGGCTCTTATTCTTCCCTTTCGCGGTGTTTCGCCGCGCATCCATCCCGAGGCTTTCGTCGCGGACACAGCCGTAGTTATCGGAGATGTGGAGATCGGCGCTGGCTCGTCGATTTGGTACGGCTGCGTCATTCGCGCGGACGTCAACCGCATCACCATCGGCCGCAACACCAATATCCAGGACGGCACGATCATTCACTGCAATCACGATCCCGCGGGCGATTACCGCGAAACCGGTGGCGGGATGCCGACATGGATCGGGGATGACATCACGGTGGGACACATGGCGCTATTGCACGCTTGCCGCCTGGAAACCGGTTCTTTCGTCGGTATGCGGGCGGTGGTGATGGATCTAGCGGTGGTCGAGGGCCAAGCCATGGTGGCTGCCGGGGCGCTTGTGACTCCGAACAAGCGGGTCGAGACAGGCCAGCTTTGGGCCGGAAGCCCCGCCAAGGCGATCCGCGACCTCTCACCCGAAGAGCTGGCGAACTTCACCCGCTCTGCATCGCACTACGCTGAACTTGGAGCCGCCTACCGCTTGGCCGGGCAGGGTTGAGGCTGTTGGCTGATGGTGGCGAAGGGCAAGGCGAAGCGTAAGCGCCGAGGCCGGCCGCGCAATCCTCTCGTTCCGGCGACCAAGCGCCTGGGGCAGCGCGTGATCCCCTCCGGCAAGACCTACAGCCGCAAGCCCAAGCACCGCCCGAGCACGGCAGAGACCTAGCGCCGCAGAGGCTATTGTTCCTGGGCCGCCGCGCCAAGCGCGCCGATAAAGGGCGCCGCTGGGCCCAGCCGCTGCTGCAAGGTCACCCAATCCACCGCGTTGGGGTCCTGCAGCACCTGCCCGAGCGGGCGCTGATCCAGGGTGATGTCGGTGAGAAGCTCTTCTTGGGTCAAGGCACCGTCGCCGTCGGCGTCATAGGCCTCCACGAAGTTCTTCAGCCCGATCGCCTGCACCGCGTAATGCCCAATGGCAATGCTGGTCCGCTCCTTCTTGGTCATCTCGGGGCTTTTCCACTGCGCCCAAGACCCAAAGTCATTTCGCACTAGGTTGAGCTCCTCGGGGGTCAAACGGCCGTCGCCATCGCGATCGGCGTAGGAAAAGCCCAAATCGACACAGTCGCCTGAGGGCTGGTAGGCACAGGTCGGCTGCGCTTCGTCAAAAAAACGATCAAAGGCTTTTGCCTCCGGCGGTGGGCCATCTTCGGCCGCGGACGCGCTGATTGCCGTGGCCACCACCAGTAGGGCGCCAATCGCAAGAGTTCTCATGATCCCGATCTCCACCTATTGGCCGCGAAGGCTATTGGGCGAATAAGGCTAAATCGTGGTGTTCCGCGCCCGGCGCTATCCTTCGGTGGTGCGAACCGCGACGTAGGAGCCAGGGGCATCCTCAATGACCTTGAGGCCCTTGTCGCCCGGGACGCGCGCCGGCACCTTTGCGCCCGCGTGCTTGCCCAGCCAGTCTAGCCAAGCAGGCCACCATGAGCCTTCCTTTTGCGCGGCGTTTTTCAGCCAGGTGTCCGGATCCTTGGGATTGCGGGTTCCCATCCAGTAGCAATACTTGTTCGACGCCGGCGGATTGACCACGCCCGCGATGTGCCCCGAGGCAGCGAGGCAGAACTTGATCGGCCCGCCGACGTTCTGGGTCAGCGCGTAGGTCGATTTCCAGGGCGCGATGTGGTCCTCGCGCGTGGACAGCATGAAGCACGGCAGCTTGATGTTGCCAAGGTCGATCGGAACCCCTTTGAGCTCAATCGCGTTCGGCTTCACGAGCTGGTTCTCCTGATACATCCTGCGCAGGTAGAACGAGTGCATGGCCGCCGGCATGCGAGTGGAATCGCTGTTCCAATACAATAGATCGAAGGGGAAGGGGTCCTTGCCCAGCAGATAGTTGTTGACCACGAAGGACCAGATCAGGTCGTTGGCGCGCAGCATGTTGAAGGTGGTGGCCATGGCGGACCCGTCCAGATAGCCCTGCTCGCTCATGCGTTCTTCCAAGGCGCTCAACTGCTCCTCGTCAATGAACACGCCGAGTTCGCCGGCCTCTGCGAAGTCCGTCATCGTGGTGAAGAAGGTGGCGCTGCGGAAGCGCTTCGGGTCCGGCCCCGGGTCCTTGGGGCCCTTGGCGGCCAGGTAGGCGAGGCTCGAGGCCAGCAGGGTGCCGCCCAGGCAGTAGCCGATGACGTTGACCTCTTTCTCGCCGGTCGCCTTTTCGATGGCGTCCAAGGCGGCGAAGGGCCCCTCCAGCATGTAGTCCTCGAAGGATTTGGCCGCCAGTTTCTGGTCCGGGTTGACCCAGGAGACGATGAAGACGGTAAGCCCTTGATCTACCGCCCATTTCACGAAGGAGTTTTTCTCCCGCAGATCGAGAATATAGTACTTGTTGATCCAAGGCGGAATGATCAGCAGCGGGCGCTTATAGACCTCCTCGGTCGTGGGCGAGTATTGGATGAGCTGCATCAAGTCGTTCTGGTAGACCACCTTGCCGGGCGTGATCGCTATGTTTTCGCCGACCTTGAAGGCGTCGTAGTCGGTCATCTTGATCGAGAGCTGGCCCTTGCCACGCTCCAGATCCTCCAGCAGGTTTTGCAGGCCGTTGACGAGGTTCTCGCCGCCGCTTTCCAGGGTTGCGCGCAGGACCTCGGGGTTGGTGACGACGAAATTGCTTGGCGCCATCGCGTCCATGAACTGGCGCGTGTAGAAATCCACCTTCTTCGCGGTCTTCGAATCCAGGCCCTCGACCTCTTGGACGGTCGATTGCAGCCAACGCGCGGTCAGCAGGTAAGACTGCTTTATGAAATCGAAAAGCTGGTTCTCGTCCCAGGCCGGATCCTTGAAGCGCCGGTCCCCGCGCTCCGGCTCCGCCACCGGATCGGCCGCTTCGCCCAGCATCCGCTGCGCCGTGGTCTGCCACAGGCGCATGTAGTCCTGCCAAAGGTTCATCTGGGCCTGCATCAGCTTGGCGGGATCGGCCATCATGCGGGTCGTCATCTCGAAGAACGCGCCGGCGATATTCAGCGGGTCGTAGTTCGACTGCACATTCCCGTCCGCCGATTGGCGCTCCAGGAAATCGCTGACGAGCTTCTGGCTCTTTTCGGCGATCTCCGTCATGGTCTGGGAGAGCTTTACCGGATCTGGCAGTTTGATTTCCGGGCCCTGTTGCTCAGACATTCTTGGTTCCTTATGCTCGCGGCGGCGCCACGTGGGATTCCTTGGCAGGCATGCTTTTCCGCCATAAGGGCCTTTGGGGCGGTGATCACTCCCGGACCCAATTAGGCGCGCTCATGGGGGATAAACTAGCTATCGGACGGCGTCGCGATCAAGGCTTGCGGGCGCAATTGGCCGCGTGGAGTTTGCCGACGGGCCGCGCGAGACCTTTTGGGCGGGTTGGCGCCGTCGCTTTTGCGGTTTGCTTGGCTTGGCCGCAGGCGGGATGCACGATCGTCGACGAATTCGTCGGTGAGGAACCCACTCCGCAAACAATCTCGGTCAGCGAGGACGAGATAGACGATAGCACGACGCCGAACTTGAGCCGCGTTCCGGCTGAACCTCCTGAGGTCATGCCCTTGGCGGAGCGCCAGCTTCTGACAGAATCGCTGGAGGCCGATCGGGCGGCGGCCACGTTCCTGTCAAGCGCGCCCGAGGAAAGCACGCAATCCCGACCCCGCCAGGCGTCCACGGCCGCTGCTCCAGAGCTGGCGCCGAAGCTGAAGAAACCGGCCCCCTTGCTCCAACCGCAGTGGAATGGCGCCCCGATAACCGGACGCGTTGGCCCGGCCGGCCAAGAGGAGCTGGGCGCCGTGGTGTTCTTCACGGGCGGTTCCACCAGCCTTGACGCCACTGACCGCACCGCGCTGAGGGATCTGGTGATCCTCTGGCGCGAACGGGGCGGCTCCCTCCGGATCGTGGGTCACGGTGAGCTCCCGGCGGGCACTGGGCCGGTTGCCGGGCGAAATATCGCAAATCTAGAGTTGTCCTTGTCCCGCGCGGATCAAGTGGCGGGGGAATTGCGGCGATTGGAGGTGCCGCAGTCGCGGCTCCTCGTCGAAGGGCGCGCGGCGAGTGAGCCCAGCCAGGGCACCTATTTGCCTCCCGGTGAACCCGGCGACCAGCGAGTAGAGATCTTTTTCACCTTCGGCAGGGTAGCCTCGATCGTCGATGTGGCCCCGCCGCTGCCATCGGGCATCTCCTCCGAGCCTCCACCGACTCCGGAAGACTTGCCTTAGTATGCGCCAATTGTCCGGATAACTTCGCTGTGTGCATATCCCGCCGTCGAGAGTGAGCAAATGGATCAAGAGTTCCACAGGATCAAACGCCTTCCGCCTTATGTTTTCGCGGAAGTGAACGCCTTGAAGGCGAAAGCCCGCTACGCGGGCGAGGACATAATCGACTTCGGCATGGGCAATCCCGATCAGCCGCCGCCCGCGCACATCACGGAAAAGCTTGTTGAGGTGCTGCAGGATCCGCGGGTGCATCGTTATTCCAACTCTCGGGGAATCCCAGGTTTGCGAAAGGCGCAAGCTGCCTATTACGCCCGCCGCTTCGGGGTCGAGCTGGACCCGGAACGGGAGATCATCGCGACCATCGGCTCGAAGGAAGGCTTAGCCAACCTGGCTCAGGCCATCACGAGCCCGGGCGATATCATCCTGGCCCCCAATCCCAGTTACCCTATCCATGCCTTTGGCTTCATAATCGCCGGGGCTGCCATCCGCGCGGTGCCGGCCACGCCGCGCGAGGAATTCATGGCGAGCCTGGAGCGGGCGGTCCGGCACTCCGTTCCCAAACCGCTGGCGATCATCGTCAACTTCCCCAGCAACCCCACCGCGGAGGTGGCGGACCTGGATTTCTACGGCGAGGTCGTTGAGTTCTGCCGCCACCATGAAATCTATGCCATCTCCGATCTCGCCTACTCGGAGGTGTATTTCGATGGGCCGCCCCCACCGTCGATCCTGCAGGTGCCGGGTGCGAAGGATGTGGCGGTCGAGTTCACCTCGATGTCGAAGACCTACTCCATGCCCGGCTGGCGGATCGGCTTTTGCAGCGGAAACCAGAAGCTCATCGCCGCCCTGGCGCGGGTGAAATCCTACGTGGACTATGGCGCCTTCACGCCGATCCAGGTCGCGGCCACCGCGGCCTTGAACGGTCCGCAGGAGTGCATTGACGAGATGCGGCAGCGCTATCGTCAGCGGCGCGATACCCTGATCGAGGGCTTGAACGCGGCCGGCTGGCCAGTGCCGAGCCCGCCGGCCACGATGTTCGCCTGGGCGCCCTTGCCTGAGCGATTTCGCGGCATGGGGTCGCTTGAGTTCTCGAAGCTTCTGCTGAACCATGCCAAGGTCGCCGTCGCCCCAGGCGTCGGCTTTGGGGAGTACGGCGACGACTTCGTGCGCTTGGCATTGGTGGAAAACGAGCAGCGTATCCGCCAGGCGGTGCGCAATGTGAAGGCCTTCTTGCGCGCAGGCAATGAGATCCCGGCGGGCGGTGAGGCTGAAGACGGGGTGGGGGGAAGACTGGCATCGTGACTCAAGCCGTTAAAATCGGCGTCGTCGGCCTGGGAACGGTCGGCAAGGGCGTATTGGACATATTGGATAGGAACGGCGCCCTGGTTGCCGCGCGCGGGGGGCGGCCGATCCTGGTTTCGGCCGTGTCAGCGCGAGACCGGCGCAAGGATCGGGGCTTGGACCTCACCGCCGTGCGCTGGTTCGAGGATGCGCCGGCCTTGGCGGCTGATCCGGAGGTCGATGTCGTGCTCGAACTCATCGGCGGCTCGGAGGGGGTGGCGCGAGAGGTCGTGGAGACCGCGCTTCGCGCGGGCAAGCCCGTGGTCACGGCCAATAAGGCCTTGATCGCCCACCACGGAACCGAGCTGGCACAACTCGCACAGGCTAACAGCGTTCCGCTCGCCTACGAGGCAGCCGTTGCGGGCGGCATTCCGGTCATCAAGGCCCTGCGCGAAGGATTGGCGGCCAACCGGGTCGAACGGATTCAAGGCATCCTCAACGGCACTTGCAACTACATCCTGACGACAATGCGAGAATCCGGCCGCGAGTTCGCCGAGGTGCTGGCCGACGCGCAGCGACTAGGCTACGCGGAGGCGGATCCGGCCTTTGATATCGACGGTGTGGATGCGGCCCATAAACTTGCCATTCTCACCGCCTTGGCGTTCGGCTGCGAGGTGGACTTCGAGGGTGTGCACGTAGAGGGTATCCGCAGCATCTCAGCCACGGACATCGAGTACGCGGAGGAGCTTGGATACCGGATCAAGCTGCTGGGCATCGCCCAGTTGCGCGAAGAGGGGGTGGAACAGCGGGTCCATCCCTGCATGGTTCCCAAAGGCATGCCGCTTGCCCACGTGGAGGGCGTGTTCAACGCCGTGCACGCGATCG
>JARFRB010000122.1 GCA_029287455.1 Pelagibius litoralis
CACGAAGAATAGATCCATCATCGACTGACACCTGGGCAATTGTCGATTGATCGTTGAATGTCCAAACGGTCTCACTAGTATCGTCAAGGGCAACAGAATGGTGGAAATCCCCAGCAGTCGCCCACTCGCGCGCTCCGCAGACGTCGAACTTTTGTAGCGATATGCTGTTGTCGAAGGTGAAGATTATGGAGCCGTCCCGAAGCACTTCCATGCCATGAACGAGTTTTCCTAGTTTTGACTGCGGCTCGAGGTCACCGACCGCAACCTCGTCAAGAAGCCAGATTCGGACGATCTCAAGGTCCGGTGAGATAAGCAAGACCGCGTTCTCGATATTGCCGCCGATCTGAAAGGCGCCTGCGAGAACTCGCCAACCATCCGACATCGCAGCCCGGTCCGCCTTCATAAAAAGGCTCGGTACCTCGATGTCGGAATTTGTCGGGATCGGCTCGAAAAGAGAAAGATCGGCATACTGCTCGCGATAGACTCTCACATTCCCATCTTCGTCCCCGAGCAATTCCTGAACGACCTGTCTTGTGGTTTTTGGGAACGATGCGATCTCAACGGCGGCCTCGCCCAAAATTCCACTTCGATCGCTTCCAGAGAGTGTCGACTTGATCGCCCAGCCAAACATGACTGTAAAAATAGCCCACAAAAGTATGCAAAGAAGAAAAACCCATAAAGGTAAAGATCGCTCCATATCAATCTGCACTCCTATTCCACAAACGGGAATGTCCAAAGATTGGAGAAATTTCGCTCGAGTGCGCTCCTCTCATTCGTACATTTCCCTCAGTTGGAACGATTCTCCGATGCGTTTAGCTGGGCGCATGCGGCCTGCGTTTACCGGCAAAATGCGTGAGCGCAGCGCCGATTCGCCGGTCCTGCTTTCAAGTGGGACCACGGTGCCCGCAATCGCAATCGCAATCGAGAAATTGGTCGAGTATCCTCACGAGCAATCATTGAGACTCACCACGAGAATTCTACACTCAGAGCACTTTTACTGAACTCATTGAACAATTCTTACCCCATTGAGAGAGTATTTCTCGATAATAATAAGGTTATGAATTTTTGTATTCATAGTCTCCGATAATTCTGGATGATTGATTGGAATTTAGTGTGACTGCAACACACTAATTCGCGACCAGTTTAGAGAGACCAGGTACCTCCCTCTCCTCGGTCGGTCCGAACCTGGCAGATATTTGGCCGGTAAGAGAACAGTTTCCACTCCAGCAATTGAAGCAAGCATTACTTATTTCGATCTCAAGGACTCGCGAAATCGCGGTACCCACTAAGGTTACGCCTTCAAGGTCGACACGCCAGGACTAGTCGTGCTTGAATTAAAACTTAGGCGTTCCGACGACTTCACATATAGCCACGTCCTTTCGGAGCTTCCCAGCGGCGCTACGAGCCCAGGAGAGATTGCATGCACCAACTAAAAGTTCTGGTCTTTCTTTCGATCCTGCTCTTCTGCTCGGACGCCCAAGCCTATATCGGGCCTGGGGCGGGGGCAGGAACCATTGCTGTGGTTCTGGGTATTCTCGCGGCTATCCTTATGGCCTTCTTCGCGATCTTTTGGTATCCGGTGAAGCGGCTGATTCGGAAGCGAAAGGTCGAAAAGCACGGCCCAAAGCAATCATGAACCTGGGCAGCGGCGTTGACTGGGTATTTGCCGTCGTCTTATCAGTCGCATTGGTGGAGTTTGCGATTCGCTTACCGTTTGCAGCCACCCTTACCTGCCTGTGGCGGACCTTGATGAAAGCCACGAGTATCCTCGGGCGCAGAGGAGTGTCCGACCATTGGAAAGAAAAGGCGATGCGGGCGTATTCTGTAACAACGTTCGCCAAAACCGCCACACTCGCTGGATTGCTTCTCTGCCTAGGGGCTGTAGCCCTCATCCTCATCATCGGGTTCGACCACATTTCTCCAGGGTTCAGCGATTTCGTCGCCGGGTGGGGTGGAGTGCTCGCAACATTGATTCTGGCTAGCCTCTACTTGGGGATACGGAAGTACCTGCCTCATGCTCGCGTACAATCCAATCGACCGCTTTCTGCACAAGCTGGTTCTGGAAGCAAAACCGATAGCCGAGCTTAGCTTCGATATCGATCAGCGTCTGGTGGGTGGCTACGCCAGTGACGTTGTGGACCTGCGCCATGTCTTTGTCTCGGGCCTCGCAAGAGCCGGGACCACAGCACTCATGCGCCAGTTTCACGCGAGCGGAGAATTCCGTTCGCTGACTTACCGAGACATGCCTTTCGTTCTGGCCCCCTCGCTCTGGCTGCGTTTCGCAGCGAAGTCGAAGCGGCAACTGGCAAAGGTCGAAAGGGCCCACGGCGATGGGATACTTGTCGACGCGGATAGCCCGGAAAGTCTCGACGAGGTCTTCTGGCGCGTCTTCGCAGGGTCGGACTACATCACCAAATCCCATTTGGTGCCGCACGAGCCCTTGCCAGAAATAATCGATAAGTTCCGCGGTTACGTGCATGCGATCCTGGTGGCCAGGAAAACCCGCGGAGGACGCTATCTCTCGAAGAACAACAACAATGTCCTGCGCCTTCCTGCGATTCGTAAGGCGTTCCCAAATGCCTTGATCCTCGTACCCTTCCGTGACCCGGTGGAGCACGCGAGCTCGCTGCTGCGCCAGCACCGGCGATTTTCCGAGGCGCAAGCGAGCGACGAATTCACCTTGTCTTACATGACCTGGCTCGCGCATCACGAGTTTGGGTTGGACCACCGTCCGTTCAGGTTCACTGGCAGTGGATCGTTCACTGCGTCGATTTATGACCCTAACGAAATCGATTATTGGCTGGAGGTTTGGCGCGATACCTATCGGTGGCTCGAGACCTCGGCCCCGGAGGACGCAGTTTTCGTTTGTTACGAAGATCTCTGCGCCGACCGAGCGATCTGGAGCCGTTTAGCCGATTTGGCCGGTGTGGACGGCGGCCGGGACACCGACGAGCCGTTTCGGCGCGGCGGCCGCGCGGAAACAACGGCCTCATCGCCCGGCTTGTTGGCTCAATGCTCGGAAGTCTACCAACGCCTCTTGAGCCGTTCCCGAATGTCGCTCTGCAGGGCATGATCGGCGTAGTTTGTCAGCGGTCCGGAGACAGCGAAGAGTTTGAAAGAACAAACGCCGGATGCCTGACCACTTGAAAAATATGGCGCGCCCGGGAAGATTCGAACTCCCAACCTTCTGATCCGTAGTCAGATGCTCTATCCAGTTGAGCTACGGGCGCTTGCGTCCGGTGTCTCGAACGACCGCGGCACCGGGTCTTTGGCTCGGGGCCGCCTTAATCCGGAACGTCCTTGAATAAGGTGCGCGGGAATTTAGGGGAAGCCCTTTGGCGGCGCAAGGGGGGACGAGAGGTGTTTCCGCCACGCCCCGCGGAACAACTCCCAGGCCGCCCGCCCCGCGATCGCCCCGCTTGGCCCCTGCCAAAATAGCAGCAGCGGGGCGCGGGGCCTGGGAGTTGTTCCGCCATAAGCGGTCTTGACGTGGGCGAACTTCCCGTTTAAGTTGCTTTTAGAAATGGGACAGATCCGTCCGACGCAAGCCGCGAGGGCCTTTGGGGGCCGCGCGGCTTTTTTGTTTTCGGGACCGCAATCGGAGGAAAGGAAAGGAGGCACCATGACGGCTGGAAGGCTCAAAGCGGCGACGAGCTTCGTGTTCGCCGCGCTCGCGATGCTGGCGCTCACGACGCTATCCGCCTCGCCCGCCGCCGCCCAATCGGAGGCGCCGGTCTTCAAGGGTGGTCCAAGCGCCCCGAGCTACGGCCCGGACGACACGGACTGCGAAATCTACGGCCACTGGGAGAGCAATTGGATTCGCGCGCCGCAAGATCCCATAACCGTAACGCCAGAAGCATTCGGAAGCCCCGATGGAATCCTTGGTTGGGCGGTCCCCAACCTCAAAATGAAGCATTTCGAGGCCTGGCCGATTGGTAAGATTGGTTTCTACGGGCTCCCGGAAGGCTGCCAAGACGACTGCGAGTACTTTTTCACGCTTCGCATTGTTCCCTCGAATTTCTATGGCTGCGTCCTGCTTCTTCGTGGATATCGGGGCGTTCTGCGGGGCTACGTCGACGAGGATGAAGGTACTGGTGACGCCCCCTACATCCTTAATCGAGGCAAACCGAGCATGTAACCTCCACAATCTACTGTGCCCCAAACGCCCTCGCCGGAGACAGCCCGAGGCGCCTTAAGGATCCTACCCCGCCGGTTCTCAAGACGGCGGACAACACTGCCCCGCCGATGGCGGGGCTTTTTTCATTCCAGCAATCAACCGAGAAAGAAGGAACTCATCATGGCACAACATTCCCCCATGCCAGCGATCCCCGCCGACCCAGATCCTCAAAAGAGCGAAGCCGCTTTCCTCGCCCAAACGCTCACCGAGGTCACAAGAGAAGAAGCTCCAGTAGAGCGCATCTATTCCGACCCCAAGGGCATCCCCACCATGGGAATCGGGAAGGCCTTGGCGACAAGCGCGGACGGAAATCCACCTTTCACTCTCCGCCGCAAGAGTGAGATCGAAACGCTGATTCGACTTGGCGGCGGGGGCAACCATAGCATGCCCCAAGCGGAGTATGCCCTCCTGCGCAAGGCAGTGGGACATCTCAACAAGAATGCCCCCGGGAAGGCAAAAGCTTTGATGCCGGAATTTCGCTTGGGCGTCCCAGACTCCCCCTCAAGCAATAAGTTCGGTTTTATCTTGACTGGTCCCGGCATGGAATCGATCGCCTTTCGGGATATTCGGTCCTTCCGAAACACCGCGCTCGCTGAAATGCGTAAGCAAGCCGCCGCCAAGGGCTGGAGCCCGGCGGAGATTGCCAGCTACGAACAGGACCTCAAAACCTCAGACCAAATGAGGGCCTTGACTTCGCTCTACTACGACGGCGTTCCCTCGCCCAATGCGATCGGCCACATGCTCGACGGCGACGCGCCGAACGCTTACTACGAGATCGTCTATCGCTCCAATGGCGGCGGCAGCGTCAGCAACGGCATCGCCAAGCGCAGGATGCGGGAGGGCTTGGCGTTCACGGAGGGCAACGAGCCCCAGACCGCCGCGGAGAAGCAGGAATGGGCCAAGTTCGCGGCCGCGAACCGCGCCAGGATCGATGCCTATGAGAAGGCCTGGCCCGACGCCTTCAGCATCGGCCCAAGTTTCGACTTGATGAGCGACCCGCCAGCGCCCGGCGCGCCGAGGCCCGATCCCAACGCCCTTACTCCGAACGCCCAGACTCCCAACACCCCGACCCCAAGCAGCCAGACCCCGAACGCGGCGAGCCCGATTCAGTTCGATCCCGCCAACCCCGGTGACCCCAACGAGGCCCAGCCGGACCAGAACGCGCCCGACCAACTCCAACCGGGCGCGCGGGGCGAGGCGCCCTTGGCGCCGGAGGAGCAGGCGGTGGCCGATCGCATGGCGGCGGACCTGGCGGCACCCGGCGGGGCGCCCGAGGCGCTGTTCAAGGCGGGGATCGATTTGACCCAGGCGGAGGTCTCGGACCTCATGGGCTCGGATGCCTACTGGAACAGCCGCCACCCAGATCATCTGGCGGCCCAGGAACAGGTGGCCGGCTGGTTCACCCAGCTCTACGGCAACGAGCCGGTGGAGCGCGACGCCAGCGGGCGCATGCTGCCGCCCCAGCCCCGCTTCGAGCCGCCGAGCGAGTCCCGCCCGCCCGGGCCGCCGACGGCCAGCCCCTGGACCAGGCGGTCGCCCAGCTTCTGCCCGCCGCCGCCCGTCACTCCGGCGGCGTTCCGCGCAAGGGCGTGGAGGTCTTGCAGGAAGGGCTGAACCAGCTCAACGCCCGCTCGCCCCAGCCCGGCTCATCGATTCCGCGAAAGCTGATGTTTGCAAAAACCACGAAGCGTTCCGGGTAGCGGCCCTTCTAGTTTTTGACGTTCGCTTTGAGGCCTTCGCCCGTCCGGCCACTTAGGTTTACGAGGACGCGCATATTCATCTCGTCCATTTCCTTAACCATCTTGTCGACATCTTCCGGCTTCGGCGTCCGGCGACGATGATTGTGGATATCTATAAACGGAAACTTTGCGCGTGTGATTTCCT
>JARFRB010000051.1 GCA_029287455.1 Pelagibius litoralis
ACCCTGACTACCTCGTAAAGCAGTACCGGCTTCCCGGTTGTAGCGAGTGCCACGGCGGCGACGGCGGCGGCGGCTTCTGCTCTGCCCTTAGCCAAGGTGTCTGGTTCTGGGGTAACACGGATGACGTGTTGTTTCGCCTGATCGCGCTTGGGTCTGCGGAGTTGGAAAAGCAGGGATGGACGCGCTACCAGTATGGGACGGTGAAAGCGCCGATGCCAGAAATGGGACAGGTCATTAAGACGTCCGACGACCTCTGGAAGATTATCTCCTTCATTCGGTCGATCAACCCTCCGGGCACCAATCCGCCCGAGAAGGTTATTCCGGGCAAGTATACGCCACCGGTTGAAGAGCGGCAGGCGGAGTAAAACTTAGCTGTATTCGAGACTATCGATCGCCCGACGTTCGGATCGCGCGGCCATTATCTGGCAAGGCTCTCCGGGATGTCCGGGCGACATTCGTTGAAACACGTGTGGTTGTCCCCCTTGCTTCGGACGGGGTGAGAGACCACCTCCCCGCTCATGTATGCAGTCAAGGAAATCTTCTACACGCTCCAAGGCGAAGGAGCTCAGTCGGGGCGCCCGGCCGTTTTCTGCCGTTTTACCGGCTGCAACCTATGGTCTGGGCGTGAGGCTGACCGCGCCGATGCGATCTGTCGCTTTTGCGATACGGACTTCATCGGGACCGATGGGACTGGCGGTGGCCGGTTCGAAACGGCGGAAGATCTGGTGGGTGCTTGCCACACGGCTTGGCGGGGCAATTCCGGCGCGGCCCCATTTGTGGTCCTGACCGGCGGGGAGCCAATGCTCCAGGTCGACGAGGTTTTGCTCCGGACCTTCCATGGGTATGGGTTCGAGATCGCGATTGAGACTAATGGCAGCCTTCCCGTCTCGGACGAGATCGATTGGATCTGCGTCAGCCCAAAACCGGGCATTCCGCTCCGCCAGCAGTCCGGCGACGAATTGAAACTCATCTACCCGCAAGTGGAAATCGCGCCGGATGATGTGCTCGGCCTGGCCTTCACGCATTTCCTGCTGCAGCCAATGGACGATAGGGGGGGCGGTACGTCAAATCTGCAATCGGCCTTGGACTATTGCCTGCGGCACCCAAGGTGGCGGCTGAGCCTGCAAACTCATAAAATCCTCGGACTGCCCTGAGGGAAGCGGGCGCGTTGAAACTGTGGCGTACAGCCTCTGGTCGCCAACGCAAAAATCCCCTAAACAGCGCAAATGCGAATTTATAAGGAATTCTTCTTCGAGGCGGCTCACTTCCTGCCGTCGGCCCCACCTGGCTATCCCAATGCCCGGGTGCATGGGCATTCCTTCCGTGCGCGCATCACCGTTGATGGGCAGCCGGACGAGGACACGGGGATCATCGTTCACTTCGACGAGCTGGAATCGGCCGTTTTGGAGGCCCGGGACGCGCTCGATCACCGCATGCTGAACGAGATCGAGGGACTGTCCGCGCCGACGTTGGAGCGGATCGCCATGTGGCTTTGGGACCGGCTCCACAATCGCTTGCCAGGTCTGGTGGAGATCGTGGTTGCGCGGGACTCGTGCCACGAAGGCTGCGTCTATCATGGCCCGCCCATGCGGCTCGCCGCGGAGTAAGGCATGGCTAAGAAAAGTGCGGCCAAGAAGCCCGCGACCAGGAAGGCCAAGGACAAAGAATCCGGAGGCTTGAAGCAGCTTGGCAAGGCTGCGCCTCTGCCCGGCTCGCCGGACGACGCCGTACTCGAACGGGTTCCGAACGCCCATCCCGATACCGCCTATGTGGCGCGATTCACTGTGCCTGAGTTCACCTGCTTGTGCCCTGTCACCAGACAACCGGACTTCGCTCATTTCGTCATGGACTATGCGCCCGGTAAGTGGCTGCTCGAATCTAAGTCCTTCAAGTTGTTTCTGGGCAGCTTCCGGAATACGGCGTCCTTCCACGAAGACACAACGCTAAGGATTGGCAAGACCATCGCACAGCTGATCGAGCCGGCATGGCTGCGGATCGGCGGCTATTGGTTCCCGCGAGGCGGTATCCCCATCGATGTATTCTGGCAACACGGTGCCCCGCCGGAGGGTGTTTGGATCCCCGACCAAGGCGTGGCGCCCTATCGCGGCCGCGGTTGATCCGAATGGAGGCCTTTAACCAATGACCGATCTCGTCATTACCAATGGCGATGCCGCGGGCGAGCTTTTGCGCCGTACGTTGTCTGGTGCCGAAGTCCTGCCCTGGCGGGACGTGCTGCATGAAGGCCCGGTCCCGCTCACCCACAGCCCCGAAGAGCTGACCGCGGCGCGGGTTTCCTATCTCGCAGAAGTAGGTGCGGGCGATGAAAACGCCCTCGAATTCGATTTCGCGGCCCGTTATCGGGGTTTGAGCGTCAGCGACAATTTCACTAGGGTTATCTTGTGGTTTGAGCATGATCTTTATGATCAACTTCAACTGTTGCAGGTGCTAGACTGGTTCGCCGACCACCCGCGCGAGCCCGAAACGCTCCTGCTAATCCAGACGGACTACTATATCGGGCGCCAAGAGCCGGAACCGATCTCCGAACAGGTTGAGCTGGCGCGGACCGTCACCCAAACGCAGCTCGATCTTGCGGTCAGGGCCTGGTCGGCGTTCCGCCAGCCCACACCGGAAGCGTGGGCCAACCTTCTGAGAGAGGACCTTTCGGCCCTGCCCTTCCTGCGTGGTGCCGTGATCCGCATGCTGGAGGAGCTTCCCGGTTCCGACGGACTCACGCGCGCGGAACGGCAGGTTCTGGCCTGCCTCGCCACCGGGTCGGGCCTCACGTCGGTCGCCCTTTTCGGGGCCACCCAGAAGATGGAGGACGCCGAATTCATGGGCGACTGGAGCTTCTGGCGGCTTCTCGATGGACTTGCGTTAGGCCCCGCGCCACTCATCGCCGGGCTCGACGGCGCGCCGTTTCAAGTCGAGGACAAGGCTCGTATGGAAGCGTATGTGAAGAGCCAGCCGGCGCTCACGACGTTGGGAAAAGAGGTGTTCGAGGGGCAGGTCGACTGGGCCCTGCATCATTCGATCGA
>JARFRB010000066.1 GCA_029287455.1 Pelagibius litoralis
GCATGATCATCGACACCTTCCTGGAGCGGCTGACTATCGAGACCGTTGAAACCTCGCGGGTGATCACCATCAAGTTTGAGTCGGCGGATCCCAAGAAGTCGGCGCTCATCGTGAACACGCTTCTCGCGACTTATCTCGAGAATCAGATGGAGCATAAGCGCGCCGCCACGGAGAACGCGATCGAGTGGCTCGAGGGCATGGTTGCAAGCCTGCGAACCCAGGCAGCCAAAGCCAAGGAGACGGTTGACCAGTTTCGGCGGGATTCGGGGCTGATCAGCGCCAATGGCAGCGATCTCACTTCTCAGCAGATCTCCGAACTGACCTCGCAGCGGGTCGTTGCGCAGGGCGAATTGGCCGCGTCCGAAGCCCGGTTGCAGCGGCTTCTGGCGATGGTGCGCAGCGGTGGAGGCATGGACTCCGCCCAGGAAGTCCTGTCATCGCCCTTGGTGCAGTCCTTGCGGCAGCAGGAAGCCGAAGTTCTGCGGCGCCGCTCGGAATATTCCACGCGCTATGGCGATAAGCACCCCACCATGGTCGAGGTGCGTGCCGAACTGCGCGATCTCCGGGCCAAGATCAAGACCGAGGTCGATAAGATTGTCGAGGCACAAAGCAACGAGGTCGCCATCGCCCGGGCACGGGTTGCCGCCTTGGGCAGCAGCCTGGCCCAGTTGGAAGGTGCCGCGGTCGATACCAACGTTGCCGAGGCCCAGATCGCGGATCTCGAGGCCGAGGCGGGCAATGCCCGTGAGCTGTACCAAACCTTTCTTGTTCGCCTTGCCGAAACCCGGGCGCAGAAAGAGATTATTCAGCCCGACGCGCAGATCATCTCGGACGCTGCGATTCCGATCGCGCCCTCGTTCCCCAATAAGCCGAAGATGCTCGCTTTCGCCGGGCTTGGATCAATCATCCTCGCCACATTGACGGTTCTGGTGGCGTCCTCCATGCAGCGTGGCTTCGAGACCAGCGAACAGGTGGAGCGGCTGCTGCGGTTGCGTTCCCTGGGCCTGCTGGCGGGCGTGCCGTTCTGGAAAGCGCGGGTGACTCCGCCCGAGGAGCTGATTATCCGCGAACCCTTCTCCTCTTGGGGAGAGTCAATGCAGGGCTTGCGATCGAATCTGTTCCTTTCGAATGGCTCGTTGCACCCGAAGACCCTGCTGTTCACGTCGAGCTTGCCGAAGGAAGGCAAGACCACCTTGGCGCTGTCCTACGCAAGGTTCTGCGCCGCCTCCGGCCAAAAGGTCTTGCTTATCGATTGCGATCTTGCCAAGCCGAAGCTCCACACGAAGCTGCATGTGGACAATGATCAGGGCATCGCAGAGGTGCTGACGGACCAGATCGCGATGGCGGATGCCATCCGTCACGATAGCAAGAGTCACATCGACTACGTCACTTCCGGTCATCCGCCCTTCGCGGCGACCGAGATGCTGAGCGCCCAAAAGATGAAAGATCTCCTGGCGCAGTTGTCGTGGAACTATGACCTGATCGTTATCGACTCTTCGCCGGTTCTCGCAGTGACCGATGCTCATGTGCTCGCCCAGCTCGTCGAAAGCACCGTCATGCTGGTGCAGTGGCGGCGGACGCCCCGCGAAGTCGCGAGGCAGGCGGTCAATCGACTGGAGTCCATGGGCGTGAAGTCGGTCGCTGGCTTCGTCCTCTCCAAGGTCAACACCCGCAAATACGCTCACTCTGGCTACTCCGCCTCGGGCGCGCTGAATTACCGGAACAACGCGCGCCGGCGTGGCCGGAAGCTCATCGGTGCTCAAGCGGAGGTCGCGGCCACCGTATCCCAGCGTCACTAGAGGCGCTGGCCGACGACACGACTTGGCGCGTCGCGCGATCTCGCGGGAAACACCTCCGGCCAGCCTGGTGTCTGGCCGGAGGGGTCGTGCATTCAAACCTCATGAATTAAAGTGGTTGGCGCGTTCATCTCGGCCGTTGACTTGTCTTGGACAAAATCGGCTTAATTCTTTCTTTTGGACAGGCAAGTGTTGCGAGGAATCGGAAAGTGTTGGACAATGTAGCTACGGCTGCCTTCTTGTCCGATAAACGTCTTAACCGAAGCACGGGCGAAATTGTCAGTATATCTGGTGTCGTTGTAGCGGAGCCTAGTTCATGTTTTCCTTTCGATCTCTAAGCCGGTCCGGGCGATCAGCGGAGAAGGAGGCCGCGCCGGAAAATACGTCGAAGCAGATCTCGACCCCCGAGGATGAAGAGGCCTTGGGCGCAAATGGCAGCGATGAAGGTCCAGTATCGGAAAGCGATGCGGCAAAACTGAACACGGGCGATGAGGAGTGTCGGGCGATGTCCCAAAGTGTCAATCAAGGCCAAGACAAACAATCCACCGAGGTACAGCCGGCCAACAGCGACGGTTTGCTTTCAAAAGAGACCGAAAAGGCGGCGAGCGCTTCGTTGTCCGCTTTGCTGACGGCCTCCCGCAAGCCTCAGGCCTCTGCCGCCGGCGGTGACGTGATCTCGGGCCGAACTCTTGAGGATGTGGTCAGGGATGCCTTGAGCCCGCACTTGCGCGAATGGCTCGACACGAACCTGCCCCCGCTCATCGAAGGCGAAGTGCGCCGCGAAGTCCGCCGTTTGACCAAAGAGGTCGAACAGGCGCTCGACTGATCGCGGCGGAAGATCTCTCGAACCTGGCAGTTCTCTGGAACCCGGCCTGTAACCGGTTTGGGGGCGGTGAGCGGTAAACTGAGTGAACGCTGGGACGGTTGGTCGCGACTCGCGGACCGGTTTCTGGCGCTATTTCGCCAAGGCTGCGCTCTGGGGCACCCGGTCCTCGAGGGAGTTCGATCCGCCAAGAACGTAGTCCATCGCTAGATCGGCCCCGATTTTACGGCGGCCGCAGCTCGGGCACTCGACATAAAGCCCAAGCCTTTCGACCACGAAAACGTGCTCGTCCTGGCAGATGATCACATAGCCGCCTTCAATCTTTCCGTCGATTTGCATTGCGTCCCCGAATTCTAGCCTGGCGGCCCTGACGTGCCCCCAATCCCTTAGACACCGCATTCTGGCGGGTTCGGGAAAAGAAGGGTAAGTCTATGAGGTATTAGGCCTATTGGACTCCGGACGGTAATTCGGATCCGCTAGCGGAAAGCTGATCTCCTGGGGCGTGACACCGCTTAGCCGCGGCCGGACCTCAGGATGCGTGCTTGCGGCAGCTCGGCTGGCTTGGCGCGATGGAGTTCCAGATTGATGATTTCCGCGCTCCGGCCCCCGATCACTCGATTTTCGGACGCGGCCGCCCGGCAAAGGCCGAGGGTTAGCAGCCCAAGAAAGCCGAAGATAAGAACGCAGATAGCGAAGATCGCCATGCTTCCGGTCCTTGCCGAGTCCCGAGTTGGGGACAGAGATCCCCTGCGCAAGGATGGAAGCAGATTATTAATAAGAGGTAAACAATTATTCTTAAGAGGTAGTGAAACCACCCGACCGCGCCAGCTAGCGCATCACGTCATGGCCTTGAGATTCGATTCTCAGCCGGTAGTCAAGGCGTGCGAGCTCAGCCTCAATCTTGGACATGACTGCGCTGTTTCGGCGGGGCTTTGAAAGATACTTGCGGATCTCTGGATCGTGATGGCCCGCGAGCTGCAGAAGCCCGCTCAAGTTGGCGATCGCCAGATTTCGCCGCATATCGATCGGCGTAGCATAGTGAAACCAAAAGCGCATAACGGTCAGCCGGTCACGCACCAGGGTGATCACAGCCAGGTTGTCGCCTGGCGCGCGAAGGGAAAACTGCTCGCACCGGCGTGGGCTGATCTGGCAGGTGAATTTGCGGACCGCCCAGCCCAGATCGTAGGTCTGGGTGATCGTCTCGTGCTCGAATTTGATCTCCGCGCCAGGCCTTTCCCTAGCCGCCGCCTTGCGCGCGGTCTGCCCTTCGCCGGCATCCCCTTTCAGCGCGGCGCTGAGTAGATCCGACGCGTGGGTGCCTAGTAGGCGCCTTTCCCGCAGATGACGATCGTCACGGTGCGGATGAGGATGTAGATATCGAGCCAAAGTGACCAGTTTCTTATGTAGTAGGTGTCCAGGATTTCTTGGGTCTTCAGGTCTCCGTCGCTGCGTGCGGAAACCTGCCACAAACCTGTCAGACCTTGCGGAACACTGCAGCGATAGGTCTGAAACTCCTCAGAGAACTGCTTTAGATGATAATCCGGGAAGGGGCGCGGGCCAACTAGACTCATCTCGCCACGCAAAACATTTCGGATCTGCGGCAATTCATCGAGGCTGGTCCGGCGCAGAATCTGTCCGATGCCCGGCAGGATCCTTGGGTCCTTCTTCAGCTTGAAGTAACGTTGCCATTCCGCGCGCGCCGCCGGATCCGCCGCAAGGTGACGCTCGAGACGCGACTGCGCGTCCACGTACATGGTGCGCAACTTCAGCACATTAATGGGTTTGCCATGCAGACCGCTGCGCTCCTGAGCGAAGAAAATGGGCCCGCCGTCGGCAAGCTTGATCATGATTCCGGCGATGATGATCACTGGCAGACAGAACAAGGCCAAGGGAATCGAGACCACCAGGTCCAGGGTGCGCTTGATCAGGTAGTTCGAGTGGACCTTTAGGTTGTTCCGGACGCTGAGCCCGACGATCCCTTCGAGATCGACCGGGGAAAGCCAAACGCTCTGCAGGCCGAAGAGGCCGGGCACGACGATGGTTTTGTGAAATGGCAGCGATTCCACGAGGCGCGAGATGTGCTTGCCGTCCAGGCGCGGAATGGCGAGCAGCGCGGTCTTTATCGCGTCCCGCGGCAAACCGGTGGCGTCTTTCAAGGTCCCGAGCACCGGCAAACCGTCGATGGTGGTGTTTTGCTTGGCTCGGTCGTCGTCGAAGAAGCCGATGGGGCGCATGCCCAGTTCCGGGCGTCGCCTCAGCATTTGAGCGATATCCTGACCAACCTTGCCGGCGCCCAGGATGACGATGGGCTGCCCCCAGCGCTCGCAGCGGATCATCAAGTCGCGCACTACCGCCTCGAAGAACGCCGGAATGATGATCGCGAACAGCAGAGAAGCCAGCAGCACGCCGCGCGACCAGTCATCCTTTTGAACCAGGTAGTTCCATGCGACCAGAAGACCGTATAAGGCAAAGATGCCATGGACACGTTGGCGCAGGCGCTGCACCTGATTGACCCCATAGCCCGGATAGAACCCCAGCAAGAACAGAGCAATCGGCATGGCGAGGACGCCCATGGCCAGGGTCTTGTATTGTTCGGGCTCCATGCTGATGGGCCAGATGGAGTCGAGCGCGATGCGGGTTAGAAGCCCCAAGAAGATACAAGCTTCGAGTGCGATGACGTCGGTCAGCAGCATCAAGAAGGCACTGCCGCGCCATTCCCGGAATGCCCCGAAGATCCGCGTGGAGGCGGATACGGCCAACTTGTCCCTCGCGGGGGCCGGGGACGCGAGGGCTTCGTTGTTCGAGACGACGTCCGTTGTCACGTATTTAATCCCTTGCCTGGTTTTCGTTGCGCCTTATCCGTCTTGATCAGGCGTTATCCATGCGTACATCTCGAGGTCTTGAGCGATTTCGGTAGGCCATCCCGGTTTGATCTGGTGGGCCACCCGATGTCACCAAAGTTTAAAGGGGCTGTATCCGTGAACAATCAACAATTTAGACGCAAGAGTGGCAATGAGGAGTAAGTAGTTTGAATATCCAATTTGTTACTCCAGAAGACTTGCCACTTTGTATTCCCGAAGGCGCTTTAGCGCCGCGCTAGAGCGACTCGATCCTTGGTTTCAGCCCCATGCCGTGAAGCTGCTCGGCGATCTCGCGCTCGTAGACAGGGTTCATGACGATGACATTATCCGGCCGGTAGTCCCGCAGTGCTTCCGGGCGGACGATGCGGTGGCCGGTTCCCGGCATGTACATGCCTTGGCGGTGCGGATTGATATCGACGACGATTTCCACTTCTGTGGTGATGCCGACGGTGGTCAGAAACGAGACCGCCTTCGAGCCGGAGCCCCAAAGCACGCTGCGCTCACCGCGCATGGCGGCGCCGCGAAGCTTTTTGCGCCAGCCATCGATGATCGACTCGACGGCGCCGGCGAAACTATCGACCTCGGCCGCAAGTGTGGCGACGAAGTCGGCGCGGCCCGCTGTTTCCATCGCCTGGGCGGCGGGAGCGGGCACCGCCTCGATCATCAGGTATTGGTCGCCATAGCCGGTCCAGACGTCGCGCACCTCGAAGCCGGTGCGCTGGAAAAGGTCGGCCAGGCTCTCCGGACTGAAATATGAGCAGTGCTCGTAGTAAATGTCCCAAAAGCCCCGCTGGCGCAAAATAATGCCGATCTCCGGAACCTGGAAGAACACGACCGTGTCCGGCCGCCCGCCCGCGGCACGGCGGACCGTGCGCATGAAGGCCTCGACGCGCGGAATGTGCTCCAGGGTCATCTTGCAGCACACGAAATCCGCATCCTCGCCCGCGTAGCGCTCGGAGTAGAAGTCGGTGACGAATCGGACGCGTTCGCTGGGGGCCGCGCGGCTGCGGTCTGGGACGTAGGAGGGGTCGAAGCCCACGCCTTCGTTTTCGCCCAGCTCGCAAACCATGGTGATGAACTCGCCCTTGCCGCAGCCGATTTCCACCACCTTCTTACTGTTCAGCCCATAGCGCTCGATGACCTGCTTGGCCAGGGCTTCGTGGAAGCGGTTGAAGGTCGGCGAGAAGCCTTGGGTTTCCTCGTAGCGCTCCGAGTATTCGATGAGCTGTAGATCGAAGGCGCGGTTGAAGATGAACCCGCAATCCTCGCAGAAAACCATGTCAACGCGGCCGCGGGGATAGGTAAGGGCTTCTTCCGCCGTTCGCATCAGCACGCAGGAATTCACCGGCACGGAGTCGACTGAATAGAAGGCCTTAAGCGCGTGGGAACCGCAGCTTGGGCAGTCGGTCGTCTGAGGCGCCGCTTCCGGGACGCGGGGCTCGCTCACCACGCTCATCTCGCTTCCTCTTTTATTGTTGCCATGTTCACCGGCGTCACACGATCCGGGGCTCGGGTATCGGAATGATGAAACGCCCGCCCTGACGCCTGTAGTCTTCTTGTTGCTCGAGAATTTCTTCCGCGAAGTTCCACGGCAGCAGCAGAACGTAGTCGGGGCGATCCTCTAGCAGCTTTCCAGGCTGGGTGATCGGGATGTGCTGACCCGGCATGTAGCGACCTTGCTTATGCGGGTTCCGGTCGACGATATAGTCCAGCATGTCGGGTCCGATGCCGGCGAAATTGATCATGGTCGAGCCCTTGGCCGCTGCCCCGTAGCCCGCCAGGCGGGAGCCCTTGGCCTTCAGGTCGTGCAGCAGCTCGCACAGGGAGGCGCGGAATCCGCGAACCCGCTCGGCGAAATCTCGATAGTACCCGAAGCTGTCGAGACCGATTTCACGCTCTTCCGCCAGCATTCCGGTAACAGCGGCGCTGGGGTTCTCCTCATGGCCGGCGTAGATCCGCAGCGAGCCCCCGTGAATGGCCAGCTCTTTGATATCGTTTATGAAAAGTCCATGCCGGCGGAACAGGTTGTCGAGCGCGGTCAAGGAGAAGTAGCAAAGATGCTCGTGGTAGATTGTATCGAACTCGCATTTGTCGATGAGGTGGCGCAGGTAGGGCACCTCGATCGAGGTCGTGCCACCCGGCTTCAGCAAGGCCTTGATGCCGGCCACGATCCCGTTGGTGTCGGCGACATGGGCCAGCACGTTATTGCCGATGATGACGTCGGCCTGCTTGCCCTCGTCCGCCAAGCGCTGCGCTAAATCCCGGCCGAAGAAGGCCTCCATGGTCTCGACGCCGGCCTCGCGGGCCACGGCCACCGGGCCGGATGCCGGGTCGATGCCAAGCACGGGCACGCCCGCTTCGACGAAATTCTTCAGGAGGTAGCCGTCGTTACTGGCGATCTCCACAACCCGGGAGCCCGCCCCCAGCCCGCGCCTGTCGATCAGATCGAGAGCATTCTCGCGCGAATGCTTTAGCAAGTGGTCGGAGTAGGAGGAGAAGTAGGGATAGTCCGACGCGAAGAGGATCTCCGGGTCAACGGTCTCCGTGATCTGCACCAAGCTGCAGTCATGGCAGAACGCGACCTGGAGCGGGAACGCCGGCTCCGGCTCGGAAAGCTGGGAGGGCATCAACATGCGGTCCGCAAGCGGCATCTGCCCGAGATCGAGAAACACCTCAAGTTTGTCGCTCCCGCAGGACCGGCATTCTGTAATCCGATGGCTCATTGCTTTTCCTAACGTCCTGTCGTCCTAGGGTCGCGCCAAGGCCTATTCGGCGGCCTGTTCATTGCTGCCTTGGAACCGCAATCTCTCCGACAAGCGGCCTTCTTCCATCAGCATCCGCAAATGGGCGACTCTCTGGAAACGCGGGCCCTCGAAATCCTCCACGGTCAGGCCCACCGCCTTGTAGGCTTCATAGAGCTCCTGCGCACCCTTGCGAGCCGTCCATTGTGGTTGGAAGGCTGGCAGCGCGCGGCGGATTTTCGAGCAGTCCACGCGATAGCACCGCTTGTCGGGTCCGGCGCCATCCGCGATTTCCACCACGGCGCCCGGCACGGTTTCAGCGACGATCTCGGCAAGCTCGCTCATGCGATAGTTTTCGCCGGTATCGCCCACATTGAAGGCCTCGAGATGCACCGTTTCCCGCGGTGCCTCCAGCGCGGCGATGAAGGCATTGGATATATCCCTGATGTGAACGATCGGCCGCCAGGGCGTGCCGTCGCTCTTCAGCAGGACCCGCCCGGTGGCGAAGGCCCAGGCTGTCAGGTTGTTCAGCACCAAATCAAAGCGCAGGCGCGGCGAGACGCCGTAGGCGGTGGCGCTGCGCATGAAGGTGGGGGAGAAGCCGTCGTCCGCGAGCTTCGCCAGATCCTTCTCCGAGTCGACCTTGGAAATCGCGTAGGGCGTGACCGGATTGAAGCGCCCCGTTTCGTCGATCAGATCGTCGCCGGCCGCGCCGTAGTTGCTGCAAGACGACGAGAACAGGAAGCGCTGGATCCCGGCGGACTTGGCCAACTCCGCGAGCTTCACCGTGGCCCGATGATTGATCTCGTCGGTGACGTCCGGGTCCAAGTTGCCCAAGGGGTCGTTCGAGAGACCGGCGAGATGGATGATGGCATCAACCTTCGGCAGGTCCGCGGCATTGAGGTCGCGCACGTCCTTTACGATGCTCTCGGTGTCGGGCATTCGGCCCGTGAACGTGGAGCGCGCGTAGAGATCGCTGTCCAAACCGATCACCTCATGCCCGCGGTCTCGCAGCATGGGTGTCATCACACTACCGATGTAGCCGCGGTGGCCCGTGACCAAAACCTTCATTGTACGATATGCCTCGCCATCCAGGGTGGGTTCCCGGAATCCCAGAGGGATTCCAGCAGCTTCTTGTCGCGTAAGGTGTCCATGCACTGCCAGAAGGAATCGTGCCGGTAGGCCATCAACTGGCCGTCGTCGGCTAAGCGCCGGAGCGGCTCGTGCTCCCACTGCGTGCTGTCACCGTCGATGTAGTCGAAGACTTCGGGCTCGAGGACGAAGAAGGCCCCGTTGATCCAGCCTTCCGCAGTCTGTGGCTTCTCATTGAACTCGACGACCCGGTCTCCCTCGAAGCGCAGGTGGCCGAATCGGGCGGGCGGCCGCACCGCCGTCAGGGTGCAAAGCTTCCCGTGGCTTCGATGGAAGTCCAGAAGCTTATGCAGATCGATATCTGAAACCCCGTCACCCCAGGTCAGCATGCACGTGCCGTCTTGGAGGTAGTGGCCGAGGCGCTTGATCCGCCCGCCGGTGTTAGTGCTCTGGCCGGTGTCGATCAGGTTGACGCGCCAGTTGGGCCCATCGCAGTTCGTGCCGTGACGTTTCACTTCCTGCTGGGCGAAATCGACAGTTATATTCTTGGTGAGACTAACGTAGTCGACCATATATTTCTTGATGTACTCGCCCTTGTACCCAAGAGCGATAAAGAACTCGGGATCGAAGTAAGCCGCGTAGTGCGCCATGATATGCCAAAGGATCGGCTGGCCACCGATTTCCACCATTGGCTTAGGCTTTGATTCAGTTTCCTCGGATAGCCGGGAGCCAACTCCGCCGGCTAGAATCGCGACTTTTATGCGCTCCATGAATTCCCGCGTCCCTTACCGCTCTACGAGGGATAACCTCAGATTTTCGCTAAAAAATTTGCGTCTCTTGAACACTTCAGCGCAGAGCATACCGCCGTTACCCATGCAAGGAAACGTGCCGGAAAGTGGTAATAAGTAGTAGTGAGCATACCGCTCGATTCGGTGCGCGCGGGGCTTTCGGAGGGCGTACTTTTTCTTTGGATTGTCGGCTTTTGAGGGTGAAATTGGCTACTTGCTAAATCGGGCCGCGCCGATCGCTTTGCGAGCTCTCGAATTCCCTGGGTTCCGGTCAGGGCCGCCCGAGGGGCGTGTGGTCAGCTTGCTCCAGAGCGAGAGCAGCATGCGGCGCGCGAGCCTGAATCCGCCTTTGACGGCGAAAATCGTTGTGCCCGGATCCGCGGCCACCTGCCGGAGCGCGGCCATCACGTCGCCTTTCTTCAAGGGCTCTGCGACGCACCTGTAGCGGATGTAGTTGTGAGTTTGCCGTGCGCGCAGCCTCATGAGTCGCAGGAACTCGGGATCCGTTCCGGGGCCGAGGGCGTCCAGGTAACGATTCTGGGTCTCCAAAAGCAAACGCAATTGCCCGATTTCCGGGGAAATGCTGATGGAATCTCCATGTACTCGGTAATAATAGTGAGGCTCGTTGAGTATTAAAATTGATCCTGAAACATCCATACAGTCTAGAAGAAACAGGAAGTCTTCTCCAAATCGGAGCGAATCAATGTATCTAATCTGGTTCGTGGTAATGAGTTCTCGCCGGATCAGAGGTTTCAGAAGCCCATAGTTGCCAACACGGCCAATGACATCGTTTTCCAGAAGCCCGACCTGGTTCACCCGGAACAGCTTGTTGCGTTGATCCTTCAATAACAGTCGATGCGGCTTCGCCTCTTCACTGAAAACGAACAGCTGGTTGTCCGCCACCAAATCGGCCCCTTCGGCTTCCGCGGTATTGATGAGGACCTGAAGCCGGTCGCTCGTATACCAATCGTCGGAGTCAATAAGGGCGATCCACTCCCCGCTTGCGTTGTCGATGCCGGTATTGCGCGCGTGGCCCGGGCCTTGACGGGCCTGGCCCGTGATCAGCCGCATGCGGGGGTCGGTCTGGGCGAACTCCTCGACGATCTCGACGGTTCCGTCGCGCGAGCCGTCGTCGACGATAATCAGCTCCAGGCTCCGCTCCGTCTGGGCAAGCACCGATTCGATGGCCCGGCCGATGTAGGCCTGTCCATTATAGACAGCCATCACAACGGATACACGCGGCGGTTTAGGCTTGGGACTCAAGTCGCTCATCGCATCACCTAGAACTGCACGGCGTCTTCAAAGGCGGCTTGGGGGATAAGGTGCGCAATTATCCTGCCATCGGTTTGGGGATCAGGGACGTTCAAAATTCTTGATATGGTTGGCGCGAAGTCTTCCACGCGCACTGGCGTGTTTAGCTTCCCGCTCTGGATGCCCTCGGCTAGACCATAAAAGCGCCCAATTGGGCGATGATCGCCAGAGCGCGAAAGCACGAGGCCTGTCTTATCAACGGTACCTATTTTGGGTGAACGCGCAGCGTCGATGGGGCTTGCGCGGTTCCAGGTCACCAGAATGTCGGGCAGGAAATCCAGGTACTCACCAGAGTAATGCTCCCGGACTTTCAGTATCTCGGACGCCAGCGGCTCTCCCGTCGCGGCGTTCTCCACCGCTTGAAGATCGCGGATGAGTTCCTCGCAGACCCTGTCGTAGTCTTCCGGCGCCACGATGCCTTGGGCTTCCCGCCCGCGCAGGTTCAGCCGAATGCCGCCAGTCCGGTCGTTCGCGAAAACCTCGAAGTAGCGCCTGGAGTGCCGGCCAGGCTGAAATCCATCGCTCGAAACTCGGTTTCTCAAGGGTTTCAGCGGGCGGCGGACCGCGTCCGGCATCTTGCGCCACAGAGCGCGCGCCGACCCCATCACCGGCCCGTCCTGCGTTCGGGTCGATCGGCTGTCCAGGCGCGCGAGGATGCGATCTAACAGTCTGGTGCCGCTGTAGCCTGGCCCCATGCCATGGCTCAAATAAACGATAACTTCGACTTCGCGCCCCGCGGCCTCGACAAGCCGCCCCACGGCACGGTCCAGGGCCACGTAGATATCCTTTACCGGATCGCCCACGGCCGCGGCCAGCTCCGCATCGTGGTCGGGATGGCTTGAGTCGTGGATGTGCCAGCAGCGATGGCCAACGCAGTGGGCCTCTGTGAAGACCGGCATGAAGAAATCGAAGCTGTGCTCACCCCAGCAATAGAGTGCCAGCTCGGTCTTGTTCTCGATGCGTCGGATGTAAAGGTCGCGGAAGTGAGCGACCTGCGCCGGCGTGTCGACCGGGAAGAAGTCGCTCGAATGCCCGCCCGCGGGGTCCGGCCCGAAGCGGGCCTCCAGTTCGTCCGCCAGGCTTCTCGGCTTCGTGCGGAAATCCATGTAATCGCCGCCCCCGGCGGGCACATGTGCGCCCCGATCCACGACCTTGATGCCGTTGATGTCCTCCAGCGGGTAGCTGTAAGGCGCGTCGATCACCCCGCAAAGCTTCCCAGCCTTGCTCAGGGTGGTCCAGATTGCTTGCCTAGGCGTCTCCGCCGGCTGGTAGGAAACGTGTTGGTAGCGTTTGAAGTCGAAGTGGCGCGCGCCGTCGAACTGCGAGGTTTCGGAAGGTTGCAATCCGAAATAGAACGTAGGCCAGCAGCTTCCGGCCTCGAGCCCGATCGGGTTCTCGATGTCGCCTTGCAAAGCCCTATCCATGAGCGACCGGAAGTTCGGCAGGTCGCCCGCCAAAGCCCAAGCTTCGACAAGGTCCTTGTCTAGCGCATCCAAGCCAATAATGAAAAGACTGGACGTATTCATCCGTTAACCTTTTGCGATATCAGCATCTTCTCTCGTAGCATCAAAAGAATACTTAGAAATCAAAATTAAGGTATATACTCCGAATTGCAGATGGGGTTCTTGGCCTTATGGATGATCTAGAGCTTGAATCTCCATAATGATCTTCATTTGTGTGTCTGATTTGTTACGAGCATTTCCGGCATCGCCCGTGGGTCGCGCGCGGGCGCGTCGCGCAGGCCCTTAGGGCTTGTGGATGGGAAAGATGGGCAGGGTAGGGTGGTGCGGCGCCCAGGGGCTCGCGCAGTTCAGCTCGCGCCGCTCAGCTTGCTAACCGTTTGCTTGTCGCCTCCGGTGCGGGCCCTGGCGCCCTTCGGTTCGAATAGGCGATCGTAGGCTTCGAGCAAGGGGGGGATCGAATAACCCCAGGCCAGGGCTTCGCGCACGCGCTTGTGGCCGAAAGCGCCCATCTGGGCACGGCGCTTCGGATCGTCCAGCAAAGCCGCGACCTCGCGGGCCAAGGCGGCCTCGACATTCGCTTCCACGTAAGAGGCCGCTTCCAGGGCGGAGCGGCGGTGTTCGGTCAGGTCGTAGCAGACGATCGGCAGGCCGAAGTACATATACTCCACGATCTTGTTCATGGTGCTTTTGTCGGACCATGGGTTCTTGGGGTCCGGATCGACGGCGACGTCGACGGAGGAGAGGATACGGCAGAGATCCTCATCGCTCACACGGCCGGTGAAGGTGCAGCTATCGGCAACACCGATCTCCTCGGCGTAGGCCTTAATCGCTGGCTGGTGCGGGCCGCCACCGACAAAAACGCAGTGCACGTCGTCGCGGCCGAGATCGTCGCGCAGGATCTTCATTGCGCGCACGAGATGATCGACGCCGTCTTGCTTGCAGATTTCGCCCAGATAGGCAATCGCGTGGCGCTTGCCCGCCCGCCACTTGGGATCCGGGTCGTATGTCTGGAAGCGATCGAGATCGGGGCCCGAGCGCACGATGAACACATCGTCCGGCGCCATTCCGCCGCGCTCGATGGCGATTTGCTTGTGGCTCTCGTTCGTCGTGATCACCACTTCGGCGGTCTTGAACGTCATCCGCTCCAGGAAGAGCAGGGCATCGTAAAGCGCGCCGCTGTCGCGCTCGAACTTGACTGCGAACATCTCCGGTGAGAGATCGTGGTGATCGAAGAGAAAGCGCTTGCCGAAGATCCGCCAGAACCAGCCAAGCAGCCAGAAGGTCTCCGGCGGGTTGCAGGCGTGGATGACATCGAAGCCCCGGCCTCGCCATGCGACCCTCAGCGACTTCATGAAGGTGCGCAGGAAGCACCAACTGAATTCGAAGGCGAACCCGGCTGCGCCCTGCGCGTCGATCGGAAGGCCATAGCGATAGATATCCACGCCTTCCAAGCGCTCGTAATCTGCGTTGAAGCCTTTCGCCTTGGGGCAGATGACACTGACCTCGCAGCCGGCTTGGCGCAGCGAGGTGGCTTCAAGCCAGACGCGGCGGTCGAAGGGGACCGGCAGGTTCTGAACGATGATCAGAACGCGGCGCATCTACCAGCAAATCCCATGGTAACGCGCCCCTAGATCGAGGCCCGGTAGGCGCACCAGATCGATCACGGTCTTGGCGGAGTTCATGGAGCCGATCGCTTCGGACAAGCTCTCGTCGTTATTCCCGACCACCAGGGTGTCCGAAAAATCCACGACGTCCCATAGGGACTCGGCCATCAAGTTTGCGATGTGCGGCAGGCGCTGCATGATCTGCGCCTTGTTGGCTCCGACCAAGCGGCTCAGGTTGACGTTGCGGTCGAAGACGCGAATATCGTAGCCCTTGCCGAGAAGCCGCTCGACCAATTCCACAACCGGGCTTTCGCGCAGGTCGTCGGTGCCGGCCTTGAAGCTGATCCCCAAGACGCCGACCCGGCGCGTATCTTGCTCCATGATCATATTGAGCGCGCGCTCCACATGGCTTTGGTTGCTCGGCATGATCGAATTCAGCAGCGGCAGGTTCAAATCCTTGGTCCGCGCGCGGTAGGTCAAGGCCCGCACGTCCTTGGGCAGGCAAGAACCGCCAAAGGCGAAGCCGGGGCGCAGATACTTCTCCGAAAGGTTCAGCTTGCGGTCCTGGCAGAAGATATCCATCACCTTCCCGCCATCCACGCCATGGGCCTTGGCGATGGTGCCGACTTCGTTCGCGAAGGAGACCTTGACGGCGTGCCAGGCGTTGTCGGCGTACTTCACCATCTCCGCCACTTCGAACTCCGCCTCCACCAGGGGCGCGTCCAGGCCTTCGTTGAGGTCCGCCGCCAGCTTAGCGCTTTGCGGATCCGTGGCCGCGACGACAATCTTGGGTGGGTTGTAGAAGTCGTGCACCGCCGTCCCCTCGCGCAGGAACTCCGGGTGGAACGCCACGCCGAAGTCCTGTCCGGCGCGCTTGCCCGAATGCTGTTCCAGCGTGGGAATAACGAGGCCCCGAAGGGTGCCGGCCAAAACCGTGCTGCGAATGATCACGACATAGAAGCCGTCCCGCTCGGCGAGACTGGCGCCGATTTCCTCGCAGACCTTGGTGAGATATCCAAGATCAAGATCGCCGTTCGCAAGGCTTGGCGTGCCTACGCAGACCAAGGCCGCGTCGCTTTCCTTGACTGCCGAGGCCGCGTCCACGGTTGCGGACAAGGTGCCGTCCTTGCGTCCCGCCGCCATCATCTCTCCCACGCCGCGCTCCACGACGGGGGAGTTGCCGCGCATGATGAGATCAACCTTGATGTCCGCCTTGTCGACGCCGATGACGCGATGCCCTTGCGCCGAAAAACAGGCGGCCGAGACCGCGCCCACATACCCCAGCCCAAAAATCGCGATACGCATTATTTCTCTCCTGCCTGGAGGTTAGCCGGCGAAAGCCGACAGCTCCGTTGACCGTTGGTGCTTGCTTTCGCCGAACACGGCGAGTTCCATCAAAAAGGCGCTGCGGGCACCGGCGCGCCCATGCCCGACCAGGGCGAAACTTGGGCGCTTCTCGCCGAAGTGCGAGGAATGCCAGCCGAGCGGCGGAGTGCTCTCGCCGCGATGCAGGCTCCAGACAAGCTCGGCCGGTAATCTGAGTTCGGCGGCCATCTGCTCTCCCGCCGCGTTGCGCCAGCGCAGCTGCGCGCGGGTGCCGTCGAGAGCACAGTCGATCTCGGGGCCGAGGTGATAGCTCAGCCGGCAGGGGTGCTCGCCGCTGCAATCGAGCGAATCCTGAATCTGCAAGCGCTGGTCTGCGCGATGCAGCGTGACATGCCGGCGATGGATCGCGCCTGGCATCAAGCGGGCATAGCCATCGTGTTCGGCCTTCCATTCGGCGACCGGTCCGCTATCTAGCCCCTCGGTGGAGAGCAGGCGTGCCTTGGCTTGGCGAGTCCACAGGAAGGGGCCGGCCGATAGGGATTGGTCCTCGCCCGCCAATTCCAAGGTGTTGTGCCCTAAGGTCGAGCGGAAGTAGGAACGCCACTCGGGCTCACCCTGGTAGGTGTAGGTGCCCGGATCCGCCAAGAGCTCGACACCGCCGTAGCGGACTTCCACGGAAAGCGCGTCAGCGTGGCCGTGGGCCGCGATCGAGAGGAAGCCGTGCGGCCCGTGATCGCAGCGGCACCAAAGCTCCGTCTCGCCGCCCCCGCTGCGCAGGATCGCCATGCCTGCATCCTCCAGAAGCGCGGGCTTCACCGCCGGCCGGTCGCTTGGAATAGCCGGTGCCTTTGGCAAGAGTGCCGTGAACAAAAGGCTGCGCAGATCCGGCCCGTCGGGCCTTGGCCACCACGCGGGCGCTCCGAACAAGGATTTGCCAGTGTTCAGGAGCGACGACCACCGGTTTGCTTCCGGAACATCGACCAGCAGGCCTAGGGCGTCGTCGCTGTCGCCTTGCCGGGGTGGCTGTTTGGTGGAATCCAGCACCGCGGCCGTGGCATCCATCATCCGGCAGAGGACATGCCAAGCTTCAGGCGCCAGGGGCGCTCCGCCCAGCTCTCCCTCGATCGCCGCGGCCAGCGCCAATTCCAGAACAAAGCCGTGATAGTCGGACGCCATCTCCCGATTGAGTCCGCAGGCGAAGGTTTGACGCGCGATCTCCTTATTCAGGCCACGCGCGGCCCACTTGCGCCAGGCCTTGGATTCGCGGAACCAGGGGAAAGCGCAGGCGGCGGCGTGGAGGCCCGCCAGCTCGGCAATGAGATGATTGTTGGCCGATGACCCGTGACTGGGCAGGCTGCGCAGGTATTCCTGATGGTGGTGCAACTGCTGCAGGCAGATCGGGTTGTCCTCGAACAGGCCGCGTGCGCCCTTCCAGCCGTCCAGAAGGCGCCGGATCCAGACCCAGGAAATGAGCCGCACCCCGATCTCGATGCCACTCGTCCAGTGCACGCCGGTTAGGAAGGGGTTGCAGTGCCACCAATCGGTCAGCTGGGCTTCCACCGCCTCGGCGAACCGCTCGTCGCCAGAAAGATGGTAAGCGGTGGCCATCAAGGTGAGATGATGATGGCGTGAGGGTTCCCACACGTATTTGATGGTCCCCACCATCGAGACGTCCCGAATATCCAGATCGAAGGTGTAGGCTTCCGCCGGCGCCTGGTGGCCGGTGCGCACGTCCAATGTCCAGTCGGGTGCTGGCGTGTCGTGCCTCAGCTCAAGACCGAAGACTCGGCAACGGCCTTGGCGCACCCGTTCGGCGGCCACGAGGATCGCTTGCTTGAGTGCCTCGGGAACGTTCTGACCGGCGCCGACCGGGCCGGCGAGGATTGGGCTGGCGAAGTCCGGCACCTGCCTTGGCACGGGTAGGGGGTCGCGCCGGGCGTCGAGGACCTGGCGGCGGCGCCACTTCGCCTTTACGCCCAGGTCGCGAGTCCGCCCGGCGATCTCCGCCGGACTCATGCGCGAGAGGCGTTTTGCATACCAAGCGAGCTTCATTGGGCCGCGTCCATTCCGCTATCCAGGGCGAAGGCCTGTTCTTCGGCCGTGAAGGCCACGGGCTCGGCCGCGCCCGTGCCGAGCGAGCGGGTCACCGCGAAGGTCGCGGCGGTGGTGGCGACGAGGGACTCCAGGCCGATGGGCATGGGCGCGCCGCTCTTCACCGCGTCGATGAAGGCCGCGACTTCATGGCGCTGGCCCTTGTCCACGCCCCGGAAGTTCTGCTTGGAGCGCTTGCCTTTGCGCCACACTTCAGTTGAGGCGTAGTTGTCCATGCGCGCCACGGAGCCTTCGCCGAAGACCTCCAGGACTTCCTTGGGATAGCGCGGGTCACCTTGGGTGAGATAGGCGATGCGCGAGACCGATCCGTCCTCGTGGAACATCGTGACCTGCAGGTTGTCGGGGTCGTTCGGCGTCGCCGCCGCGAAAACCTTGACTGGCGCGCTTTCCAGCCACCAGCTCGCCAGGTCCACGAAGTGGCAGCCTTCGCCGACGAAGCGGGAGCCTTCCTGCTGGCTGCGCGCGTACCAACTGCCGTTCTCCAGCGGCCCGGCGTTCACCGTGAGCTGGAAGGCGAGAGGGCCGCCCGGCTTGCCGAACTCAGCCTTCAGCCCGGTTAGCGCCGGGGCGAAGCGCCGGTTGAAGCCAACCATCAAGCGGTCGTTGCCGGTTTGCCGGATAGTCTCCACGACCTGTGCCAACTGCCGCTCGGAAACTGCCAAAGGCTTCTCGACGAAGACAGCCTTACCCGCCGCCAGGGCCTTGCACACCATGGCCGCGTGGGCATGGTGGCGGGTCATGATCATCACCGCGTCGATATCCGTGTCTTCCAGCAGGCCCTCGAAGTCGGTCGAGACGCGCTCGAAGCCGAACTTCTTTTGGGCATTCGCGGCCGAGAGCGCTGTGGCGGTCGCCACCTCGATCATGCGCACGTCGCCGCGGTCCTTGATGTGGGGCAGGATCATGGTGCTGGCGTAGTTGCCGGCACCGATCACCCCAAGGCCGACGGAGGCACCCTTCGCACGGCCCTTGCTTGCGATGGCGGGCACCTCGATACGGCGGGTGAACTTTGCCTCGGCGGGGTATTCGAACAGGATGCCCAGCCCGCCGAGCTCGCCCTTGTTGACCGCTTCGTACGTTTCCACCGCCTGATCGAAGGGGCGCACATGGGTGATCAACGGCTCGAGATCGATCTTCTTGGACTCCAGAAGATCGAGGAAGCACTCCATGTTGCGGTTTTCGGTCCAGCGGATATAGCCGATCGGGTAGTCCACCCCGTCATCCTCGTAGCTCGGGTCGTAGCGCCCGGGCCCGTAGGAACGCGAGAAGCGGACATCGAGCTCTTTCTCGTAGTAGTCCTTCCACGGCAGATCGAGGCTGCATTTGCCGATATCGACGATCCGGGCGCGGTCGCGCGCCAGTTCCGCGGCGAGTTCAACCGGCTGATTGGAGCTGCCGCCCGCGGTCAGGAAGACGTAGTCGACGCCGGCGCCACGGGTGGCGATGCCGATGGCGTTGGAGAGCGCGTCGAAGTTTCGCGTCCCGGGGACGCCACATTTGGCGGCCCCCAGTCGCTCGGCCAGGGCGCAGCGCTCTTCCGAGATATCCACGCCGTAGACGCGCACGCCTGCGGCCCGGAGAATCTGCACCATGAGCTGCCCGAGCAAACCAAGCCCGATCACGCAGGCGGTCTCGCCCAGCTTCGCTTCCGATTGGCGGAAGCCCTGCATAGCGATCGATCCGACGGTTGCGAAGGAGGCTTCGGCCGGGCCGACCCCTTCGGGCACGGGCACGCAGAGATTCTTCGGCACCCAATTGAAGTCGGCGTGCAGCGCATGCAGGTTGCCGCCACAGGCGACAAGCTGGCCGACCTCGTAGCCGTCCATGCCCTCGCCGACCTCGACCACTTCGCCGCAGAGCGAATAGCCGAGCGGGGTCAAGCTATCCAGGCGGTTCATCACCTTCTTGTAGGTGGCGACCGCGCCCTGCTGGCTGACGGATTGCATCACCTTCTTGACCTGGTCGGGCCGGGCGCGCGCCTTGCCGACAAGTGAGAGCTTGCTTTCGTGGATTTTCATCGCCTCCGTGCCCATGGAGACGAGCGAAAACAGGCTGCGGACCACCAGGCCGCCGCGCTTGCATGCCGGGACCGGGACCTCAACCAGCGAGATCTCTCCTGACCGGTAGTTCTGTGCTACTTGCTTCATCCGTGAGTCGTTCCGTTCGAAGTTCCGGGTGTCCTCTTGGCCTGTCCTAGGCCGCCTTTGCCATGGAAGCGTGCTGGCGCATCCAGGTTTCCAGTGTCAGTAGTTGCCAAATCTGCTTGGACCGGTCGGCGCTTCCGGCCCGGTCCTCAGCGATCATTTCGCGAACCTTGTCCGCCTTGAGGAAACCGCTGGACACAAGCGAGCCGTTGGCGACCAGATCGTCGACCATCTCGCCCAGGTCCCGGCGGATCCAGGCGCGCAGGGGCGCGCTGAACACGCCCTTCGGCCGGTAAATGATGTCCTTGGGCAGCCAAGCCTCGGCAGCTTGCTTCAGCGGCGCCTTGGTTTCGCCCTTCGCGATCTTGAGCTTACCCGGGAGCGCGAAGGCCGCAGCCACCACTTCCTTGTCCACATAGGGCACGCGCACCTCCGTCGAGGCGGCCATGCTGGCCCGATCGGTGTAGGTCAGGTTGAGACCGGGCAGGAACATGCGCAGGTCGGTGAAGCACATCCGGTCCACCGGATGGCCCGAGGGGGCGGCGGCATAAATGCCGGCGTGCTCGGCGATCAAGTCGTCCACGGCGGGCATCAAGTCGGGGTTCAGCAGGTCGGCGAACTCCTCGCGCCCGTAGTGGGTGTAGCTGCGGCGGAACGCCGGCTCTTCGGGCAGGCTCGCGAAGGAAAGGAAGCGCTTGGCCCAGCGAACCGTGCGGTAGCCGCTGTTGCGACCCGCAACCGGCAGCCGATCGACAATCGGTTCGACCAGACCGCTGCGGAAGATCTCCGGGACCTGCCGATAACGCGCGGCCAGCAGGCAGGCGTAGTGCTTCCTGTATCCGCCGAAGATCTCATCGGCGCCCATCCCCGACAGCAGGACCTTGACCCCGCGCTCGCGCGCCGCCTGGCAGATGAGGTAGGCATTGATCGCGGCCGCGTCGCCGATGGGCTCGTCAAGAATGTCCACCATCTTGGGAAGCATTTCGGCGATGCGCGGGGCGATCTCGATCACATTCAGCTTGATGTCGTGCTGCTTGGCGATCAGTCGCGCGTAATGCAGGTCGTCCGGCATGGCTTCGAGCTTCCGGTCCTCTTCCCGAAAGGCGATGGTGTAACCTTCGATCGGCTGGCCTTGCTGCTTGGCCATAACCGTGACCAGGCTCGAATCCAAGCCGCCGCTCAAGAAGGCATTCACCGGCACATCGGCGATCAGGTGGGCGCGGACGGAATCTTCCAGGACCGCGCGCAGTTCCTCAATGCTGGTTTCCGCATGGCGGGCGGGATCCAGCTCGACGGCGGGGTCCCAATAGCATCGGGTCGTCAAGTTTCCACCCGGGGTGATTTCGGCCCAATGACCCGGCGGCAGTTTTTCCACCCCCCGGTAGACGGAGCGGGACTCCGGCAGCCAGTAATACATCAACGAGGAAACCAGCGCGGTCTCGTCGATGGAAAGGTCGCTGCCCAGAACCGGCTTCAGGCCTTTGAGCTCTGACGCGAAGGCCACCCCGCCGTCGCGCTTCGCGATCAACAGGGGTTTGATGCCGAAATGATCGCGCGCCAGGGAAAGCCGTCCCGTCTTCTGGTCGAAGATCGCGAAGGCGAACATTCCGCGCAGACGGGGCAGGCAATCCGGTCCCCAATGCGCCCAAGCTTCAAGCAGAACCTCGGTGTCGGACGCGGTGCGGAAGCGCGCGCCCAGCCCTTCGAGCTCGTGCCGCAGCTCCTGGTAGTTGTAGATCTCGCCGTTGTAGGTGAGCGCGAGATCGCCCTTGAGGAAGGGCTGATTCGAGGCGGCCGACAAATCGATGATCGAGAGCCGGCGGTGGCCCAGCACAACCGAAGCGCCGGCCGCGGCACCTTGCCAGACCCCGGCCGCGTCGGGCCCGCGGTGGGCGATGGCGCCCAACATGCGGCGCATTAGGGGCTCGCCGCCCGGAAGATTATAGAAGCCGGCAATTCCGCACATGGATTCAGGTTCCCCGCAAACTGGAGCCGTGGTGAACGTGCATCGCGTGGTCGGTGGAAAGCTGCTGACGCTGAAACTCCGTCATCGCGATGATCATTCCGACGAGACACCAGAAGGGAATTCCGCCCTGCGGCCCTTCCAGGAAGACGTCGAAGGAGGTGTTGGTGAGAAACGCGAGCCAGTAGGCGAGGGCCCAAATCAAGATATTCGCCTGACCCTTCAGGCCCGCGTGATCGGCGGCGAGGATGCTTCGGATCAAGGTCCAACCGATCATGGCCTGCAGGACGAGCCAGATCGCGAAGCCGGGGACGCCGGAGCGGGCCAATATGGTTAAATGGCCGTTGTGTGGATTGCGGTTCGCGTCGCCGGTGTAAAAGCCGTCGGCTAGCGCGAGGTTGAGGGCATAGCCCTTTCCGGTCCAGAAATAGGGGCCCTGGAACGAGTAGTCCAAGATCTTCTCCCACCAGGCCAGGCGCCAGTTCACCGTGCTCTGTTGGACGGCTTCGCGGTCGAAAATGCTCGTGAAGTTCGTCACGAACTGGCCGAGCGATAGCTTTCGCTCCCCGCTGTAATCGCCGGCCGAGAAGACCAAAACCGCGATCCCGAAGAAGAGGATCCCAGGAAGAATGAGTTTGCGCAGGCGGTTGCGCGGGCGGAACGCGTAGACCACCGCCAGCGCCAGGACCACCGACAAGAGGCCACCGCGATTCTGCGATCCGATCGCCACAAGGCCCGCCCCAAGCGCGATCCACAGCAGCCAGTCGCGCAGATTCGGGGATATCCGCTTTGGCTTGTTGAACCAGTCATGCAGCCCGAGCGCGAGGAAGGCGCCGGCGCCAGCAAGGTGCACCCCGAAATCCCCACCTTTAAGCGTTAGCATGCTGGTGGTGCTGCCGGGCATCACCGGCATCTGGTCGCCGTAGAAGTGCCCGAGCGCGAACCCGATTGGCACCCAGGCCAGAAAAAAGGGGAGGACTCGGGCATAGGTGGTGAGAAAGCCGGTGATCATGCGCGTTCGCAGGAGCAGGCCGGCTACTAGGAGCGCAAAGGCCGCGTAGATCCAGATGACGGAATCGCGCGCTGCGAGAATGGGGTCCAGGGAGAACGCGGGGATCGCCGTCAAGAAGCACCAGGTCACGAAGACCATCGTGATCAACGAGATCGGTGAGCGCAGAAAAGCCAGATTGACACCGCCAATGAAAAGCACGCCCAGACCCAGTGCCAGCATAATCTCGCTAATAAAAACGGGATTGTAGCCAACATAGGCGAAGCTTTTATTCATGAAGGCGTAGCCAATGACCACGGCAGCCAAGATGACGCAGTAGGCTCTATTGAGCGGCATGACGTCCTCCGAAATTAATCATGGCTGCCTTGGACCCCTTAAAGACTACTTTTGGATGCACCCGGCCCGTCAGGCCACGCTTCGGCCACCGCCGTTCCGAACTCAGAGTTTCAATCCACCTGACCCGCCGTCTTGCACGCTTAAGCTGCCGCGACCGCCCCCTCCAAAAGTCGGAATTGGCATGCTCGAATCGGTAGCCAACGGGCCGAACGAACGGACGTTTTGCAACGATACACCGGCACTTAGGCCAAACAACGGAGCGTGCGCGTTACTCAGATTGGGTAGCGGCAGCCGCCGCTCGGCATATGGCGAATTCCGCAGCCGGCTTGGTGCAGGCGTCCCTGCCCCTGCCTCGTCGCGATTCCATCGGTTGGCGGGTTCGGCGGTAAGAACTAAACCGACGCCCCCGCGCGGTCGCGCAATCTCAGTTGTTGAATACTTGGGTGCAATCGTAAGTGGTGGGCTGGCGGCTTTCGCGCGTCACGACGCCGTTCCTCTCGAGGCCGTGTTCCTGGGCGCCGGCAAGATCGTAATGACGATTGTGCGTCACGACGAAGTTGTTCTTCTCCGCCGGCATCACATAGAGATTATTGTCGATGACATTCGTATGGCTTTCCCAGAAGTCCATTCCGCCGACGTCGGCTACAATACCGGTGCTCCCATGGTCTCCGAGGAAGACGATCTGGTTGCCCTCCACGCGGTTGTTGGCGGTGATGTACTCTCCCAGCACGTTACTTGCGCCGCGGTCCTGATAGATAAGCCCGAGCCCATTCCCATGGTCTCCGGCGATCTCCACCAGATTGCTCGTCGCCACGACGCCGGAGCTATTCTGGATCAGGATCTGGGAACCCCAGAGCCAGTTGTCCTTGCCCCATCCGTTGCCCGAGGCGATGTTTCCGCGAATGATCGCGTCGAACGAAATCTCGTGCTTGATGCCGTCGCCGGCGTTGTCGAAGACCAGGTTCGACTCGTACAGCGCATCGACGTTGTCGATGTCGGTCCATAGACCGGGGCCGATGTTGTTGTGCACGCAATTGTTCCGCACGATCAAATCGTTGGAGCGAACGAATTTGGTGCCGCCCGCTTCCCATGCCCAGCTATAGCCAGCGTAGTTGTTGTAAGCGATCTCGACGTTCTCGATCACCACGTTATTGCCGATGCCGCCAATCCCCAGTTGACCGTTGTTGAGCGCGGCGCCGCCGCTGACGAGCATGCCATCGCTCATATAAAGGCCAACGCCGTGGTTCCATTGAACGACTACCTCGCGCAGGGTCCAATTCGATCCGTCGCGGGCGTCGATCGCGCCGTACTGGGCGGCGCTTGCGTATTTCTCGACCGTGATGTTTTCGAGAACCACCCCATCGCCCGACCCGTGAATAGCCACGGGCATGTAGCTCATTTCGACCACCTGGCCTCGGGGATCGGCCGCTATGTGGACGGCATTGTCGGCGTAGAACCACTCGGTCTCCGCCAAATCCGCGGTGGGCTCGACCCGTTTCAGAAGTTTGCCGTCCAGGAACAGGTCTTCTCTCAGCTCGCAGAGCGGTTCGTAGCACTGGCCGTGCCCGCGTAAGGGGGCGGGCAGACCCTCCGCCACCCACTGCCGACCGGATCTGCGCCAGTTCTTCAAGATCACCGCGCCCGAGATCACCGTTCCCGGCTCTCCGATAAAGGACTGGCCATCCTTTGGCTCGAAGGACTGGCCGCGGTAGATGCCCGGTGCGAGATGGAAACTCGTGCCGGGAGGGGCTGCGTCGATGGCGTCTTGGATATCTTGCCCGGGCGCCAAGTCAATGCGGGTTGCCGAATCCACTTTGCTTTCGCAGGCCACGAGCGCGGCAATAATGACCAGGGCAGGTATAGGTTTCAGGCTCATTCGCTTTCCCGCAAGGGATAGAGGGGCAGGGACTTCTCGGACAAGCTCGCTTGGCTAGCCGGACGAGCCCCAGTATCCGCCTGATCAGGGGTCTTTTGATGGACGCGGCCGAGGACCTGATCATAAATTTCGCAGTAGTACTTAACTTTTCGGTCCCAAAGGTAGTGATCCAGAATGCGTGCCCTGGCCCCGGCTCCGAGTTGCGAGCGCAGCTCGGGGTCCTCGGCGAGGCGCCGCATTGCTTCGCTCAATCCTTCCACCGCCGTTTTCCGGTCGGGTGCTGGAACGGCGATCCCCGAATCCGGGGTCACCTGTATGGATGGACCGCCAAGGTCGAGGCAGATGACCGGGCGCCTGGCCGCCATGGCTTCGACACAGCACAGGCCGCCGGACTCGTGCAGACTGGGGTGGACGAGCACATTGCAAGCCGCAAGCTTTTCCAGCGCATCCTTGCGCGGCAGATTGCCGAGGAAGTGCACGCGCCCGGCTATGCCCAGGTCTTCCGCCAGGCTCTGGAATCGCGCCTTTTCGCTTCCGTCTCCGACGAGCCAAAGCTCCGCGTCCGGCAATGTCGCGCGCGCGAAAGCCTGAATCGCCAGGTCAAAGCCCTTCCAATGGATCAGTCGGCCCAGGCAAAGGAAGCGAAGTGGCCCGGAACGGTTGTCGGGAAGTGCGCCAAGCCGATCTGCGTCGGCGCCGGAAAGACCGATCGCCGGATAGATTTCGACCTGCTTCGCGCCGAGCCGCTCCATTCTCTTCGAGGTCTCTCGCGTGGTGGCTAGGCAATAGTCGGCTTTTCTCGTCGTAAGCTTGACGAAGGGATCGCGCTCGCCAATCCAGCGGGCCGTGTCGCGTAGCGCCTCATAGGCGATGCCACGGGGCCCGAAGCCACTCCAAAAGCCCATGCCCACGCCTTCACCGCCGCCGACCGGACCCCAGATGAAGGGAACTGGTAGCATCACCAGGAAGCTTGGCGCCCAATATTTCTGGAAAGTGATGTGGTGCACGAGATCGAAGCCGATTTGCGAATGGGATCGCTTGGCCTCCCGGTAGGCGAGCACCTGCCAATAGTAATAGTAGACTTGAGTCACCTCGTCCCTTGGGCGCCGCACCCGCCGATTCCGAGCGTCCACGTAGATGAAATTCAGCCGCGGCACCGGGTTGCGCGCAAGCTCCGCATCGATCTGATCGCGCCAGATGTGGCGCGTGATGACCCAAACATCGTGATATTGGGCCATTGCGCAGGCGCAACTCCAGGCGGTTCCGGGTTCGGACCCTTGGCTTGGGTTACAGGCGTACGCCGAAATTAATATCTTTAAGCGCGGCAACTATCCGGTCCTTCGGCCTAACTCCAATCGGTCATCGCTCCGAACACATCCACGCTTTTCCTTGGGCCAGGTGGAACCTAAGATTGTAGTTTCCCGTGGCTTGCTTCCTCGGCTAATTCACCGTTGGAGTCTCTCATCTTGAACCCGATTAGCAATACAATAAGACGCAGCAACTGAATACCGACAATCCCCCACATCATGCCGGCAATGCCGAACCACTGGATCAGCGGAAAAGCGAGGGCGACCGAAATGAC
>JARFRB010000008.1 GCA_029287455.1 Pelagibius litoralis
AATCACACCGTCGAGGAGAATCAGATACGGCCCCGCCGCCGCCATAGCCGTGGCGCTGGTCTCCAACCCCAGCACGATGGCGTTGATGACGATCAGCGTGGTGATAAAGCGCTGCGTCGCCGGCCGCGCGAGCAAGCGCCCTAGCCAGGCGATAAACCCCTTCGCATCCTCCTCTGCCACTGCGTCGCCTTTAGCGCCCTCAACCCGTTCCTGCATGCCTCACCTGCTCCGTCATCGCGGCGGTCCAATCACCTGGCTCTATCTGAGGAGGTTTGCCCGGGGATCAAGAGATGGATTTGTCCTACTAGGCCATTGCTCTGCGACGAAGATGATTGGATCGTTCCCGAGCAGATGCAATTGAAAGGGCGCCACGGGCCTCCACTCCAGTTCTGATCTCGTTGCCACAGAACTCGAAGGCTTGACCCTCACGAACTATATTGTGATGATTCTCGCATTACGGGAGGCGACGCTGTCGGACCAACGCAAACTCTATCGACCAAGCTGGGCTGCCTATTTGGCATTAGGAATTAGCATCATAAACTTCATCTTAGTTGTCTTTGTCATTTGGGGTGCGATCACAAATTATAGTCTCTCGATTAAGGGATGTAATTTAGGAGTTGAGTATTGCACTCAATCCGGCGAAGCATCAGATACTATTCATGTTGCCGCACAATTGGGTCGCCTTGACTTCATATCGATGTCGCTGACGGTGTTAGGTGTGACGCTCGCGGTGGCTGCTTTCTTTAGCTATTTCAAGATCCGGAACTCGGCCATGGAGGCCGCGCGTGAGGCGGCGGAGCAGGATGTGCGCGAAGAGCTACCGAAATTGATAGATTCCCAAGTATTAGGAAAGGTATTAGAAGACAATCCGAAGCTACTTCTGAGCGCCGTTTCTCGTTCGAGACATCTAGGGGCGGATGTGGCTAGTGAGACGGCGGATGGAATTGCCGGCGCTTCCTGGGAGGAGAACAATGATGAACATTGAACTCATTATCCGAGAAAATCTTGGGCCTCCGACAAATATGGAGCGTATTATTCGAGCTATCGGGGTCCAACTTGATAGAAATGCTTCTTTAGCTGAATGTATTTCAGGCCAGACCGAGAATATTGGGGATGGTAAGTATAAAATATCCACCAACAAAAATGATCATTATTATCGGAAACGGTTCACAATGGCACACGAGCTTGGCCATTTTCTCTATCATTCTCATCTGATCGGCGATGGAGTGGACGATAATCGGGCTTATAGAAACACCCAAGACGGCCAATTCTACAATCCCTTGATCGGCCGTCGTGAGGAGACCGAAGCGAACAAATTTGCTGCGTCCATTCTCATGCCGAGCGAATTGGTGGAAGAAGAACGAGCCGAGGGCGGAGACGTGGCAGCGTTAGCAAAAAAGTTCCAAGTTTCCAGACAGGCGATGGAAATACGCCTTGATGGGCTAAATAGGCCTATTCCGGCTGAGTGAGTCGGCGGAAGAAAGACAATCTAGCATTTGTCTGATATCTGTCCCCGCTACCGCACCGCCCCTACCGTCCCGGCGCGACCCTCCGGTAGGCTAGTGCCTCGGCGATGTGGGGGCGGCTTACCGTTTCGGCGCCGTCGAGGTCCGCCAGGGTGCGGGCCACGCGCAGGACGCGGTGGTAGCCGCGCGCAGAGAGGGCCAGGCGCTCGGCGGCGTCGTCCAGCACCTGTCCGTCCGCCTCGGCGTTGCAGTTGGGGCGCGTGTCCTCCGGCAGCTTGGCGTAGCGGGCCGCCTGCCGGGTTCGGGCGGCGGCGACCCGCGCGGCAACCTCAGCGGAGGCCTCGGAGGGGGGCGGCAAGGAGAGATCGGCGGCGCTCACAGCGGGCACTTCCACATGCAGGTCGATGCGGTCGAACACCGGCCCGGAGATGCGCGATTGGTAGTCCGCAGCACAGCGCGGGGCACGGCTGCAGGCCAGGTTCTCGTCGTCCAGATGCCCGCAGCGGCAGGGATTCATGGCGGCCACCAGCTGCACCCGCGCGGGATAGCGCACATGAGCGTTGGCCCGGGCAACGCTGACGTGCCCTTGTCTCCAGGGGCTGGCGCAAGGCCTCCAGGGTCGGGCGGGCGAACTCCGGCAACTCGTCGAGGAACAGCACCCCATGATGGGCGAGCGAGATCTCGCCGGGCTTGGCGCGCATGCCGCCGCCCACCAGGGCCGGCAGGGAGGCGGAGTGGTGCGGGTCGCGGAAAGGGCGCCGGCGCAGCAGCTTGCCCTCCTCCAAGCGTCCGGCCACCGAGTGGATCATGGTCACCTCCAACGCCTCGGCCGGCTCGAGCGGCGGCAGCAGGGAGGGCAGGCGCTGAGCCAGCATGGACTTGCCGGAGCCCGGCGGGCCGATCATCAGGAGGTTGTGGCCCCCGGCGGCGGTGATCTCCAAGGCCCGCTTGGCGGTTTCCTGGCCTTTGATGTCGGCGAGGTCCGGCAGGCGCTCGTCCAGGCTGGCGGCGGCGGGCTCCGGCGCGTTCAAGAGCTGGGTGCCCTTGAAATGGTTGACCAGCTCCAAGAGCCCGAGCGGTGCCAGAATCTCCGTCCCCTTGGCCCAAGCCGCCTCGCCGCCCTGGGAGGCCGGGCAGATCAGGCCCAGGCCCCGCGCCGAGGCATGGATGGCGGCGGGAAGCACCCCGCCGACCGCCGTCAGCCGTCCATCCAGCGCCAACTCCCCCAAGGCGGTGTAGCCCGCCATGTCCTCGAGCGGCAGCAGGCCCATGGCGGACAGGATGCCAAGGGCGATGGGCAGGTCGAAGTGGTTGCCTTCCTTGGCGAGATCGGCGGGCGCCAGGTTAACCGTGATGCGTCGCTGCAGCAGGCCGAGGGCGATTGCCTCAAAGGCTGACTTGACCCGCTCCTTGCTTTCGGCAACCGCCTTGTCCGGCAGGCCCACGATATTGATCGCCGGCAAACCGCCGCCGAGCTGGACCTGAACGTCCACCTCCACCACGTCCACGCCCAAGAAGGCAACCGTATTGATCTGCGCGACCATGGTCCGCCCCCCGAGTCGTTCCCGTCACAACCATGATTAGGCGGTTACGGGGAGAAGATCACCCGTTTTTCGCGAAACAAGCGGGGAGCGCGGCTCAGGCGCGCCAGACCGGGTCCTTCAGGCGTTCCAGCATGGCCTGGTGGGCGCGTTGCTCGTCCTCGCTGGCGAAGTGGGGGCGAGGCGGTCGGGCGACGCGGTCGCGGGTGGCCTCGGCCTTGCGGGCGGCGATGGCTTCCAGGGTGAAATCCGGCTGGCGGCCGCCGCGCAGTTCCAGATAGACCTCCGCCAGCAGGCGGCAATCGAGCAGCGCGCCGTGTAGCTCGCGCGCGGACAGGTCGATCTCGAAACGGCGGCAGAGCGCATCAAGGCTGGCTTGCGCGCCGGGAAAGCGCTGGCGGGCCAGCTTCACCGTGTCCACGGCCCGGTCCAGGGGGATCGGGGCCAGATCGCAGCGGGCGAGCTCGGCGTTCAAGAATTTGATGTCGAACTCGGCGTTGTGGATCACCAGGGTGTCCTCGCCGATGAACTCAAGGAAGGCCTTGGCAACCTCCGGGAAGCGCGGTTTGTCGGCCAAGAACTCGGCGGAGATGCCGTGCACCCGGAAGGACTCCTCGGGAATGTCGCGGTCCGGGTTGAGATAGAGCTGCAGGGAACGCTCGGTCGCAATGTGGTTTTCCAGCTCCACGCAGCCGATTTCGATGACCCGGTGACCGGCGGCGGGGTCGAGGCCCGTGGTTTCCGTGTCCAGAACGACTTCGCGCATCACACCTCCGACTTCGCCGTCATGTCTCGCACAATCTCCGCCAGCTTCATCAAGGTATAGCGCTTTCCAAGGCCTGTCTCCACGACATATTGCGCCCTTCGCCGCTTCTCCCGGTCCGGCATCTGGCGCGCGCGTATGGCCGCCAGGCGCTCGGTCGTCATCCCCGGCCGGGCCAGCACCCGCTGGGCCTGCAGCCAGTGCGGCGCGCTCACCACCGCGACCGCGTCGCAGCGGGCATGTGATCCGGTTTCAAAGAGCAGTGGGATATCCAACACCACGAGCGGCGTCCGCAAGCGCCGGTGCCGGGCGAGAAAGGCCTCGCTGGAGCGCCGCGCCAAGGGATGCATGATCGCCTCCAAGCGATCCAGCGCTTGGGTGTCCTCGAAGACTCTGGCTCCGAGCACCGCCCGGTCCACCGCGCCGTCTGTCACCGCGTCGGGCCAAAGGCGGGCAATCTCGGGGACCGCCGCCCCGCCCTTGCCCAGGGCGCGGTGCACGGCGGCGTCAGCGTCGTGCACAGGCACGCCCAGGCGGCGCAGCATGCGGGCGGCCGTGGTCTTGCCCATGGCGATGGAGCCGGTGAGGCCCAGCACCTTCATGGCAAGGTTTTGGGCGCCAAAACCGCCGCGCGCAGCTCCGCATCCACCTCCGGGGCCACCCCGAACCATGCCTCGAAGCCCGGCCGCGCCTGATGCAGCAGCATGCCCAGCCCGTCCACCACCGGGTTACCCCGGGCCTTGGCGGCGCGCAGCAAGGGCGTTTCCATCGGCGCGTAGACGATATCCGTCACCAAGGCGCCGGGCGGTAAGGCCGCGAGATCGAGATCGAGCGGCGGCTGGCCTTCCAGGCCAAGGCTGGTGCTGTTGACCAGAACGTTAGCCCCCTCAAGCGCCGCCGCGGCCCCAGTCCAGTCCAAAGGCTCGACCGCCGCGCCGAAGGCCTCCGCAAGTTCCTCGGCACGCGCCAAGGTGCGGTTGACCAGGCGGATGCTGGGAACGCCGGCGTCCAGCAAGGCGGCGACCACGGCCCGCGCCGCACCACCGGCGCCCAAGAGCACGGCGGGGCCGTCCGCGGGGCGCCAGGTGGCAGGGGCCGACTGGGCCAGGTTTTCCAGGAAGCCGAAGCCGTCGGTGTTGTCGCCCTCGATGATGCCATCGCTGAAAACCAGCGTGTTCACGGCCCCGATCCGTTTTGCCCGCTCGCTCAGCCGGTCGCAAAGGCCCAGGGCCGAGAGCTTGTGGGGCAAGGACACGTTGGCACCGGCATAGCCTTCGGAGAGCAGGCATCGCAGATAGGGCTCGAAGATGGCCAAGGGCACGGCCAAGGGCTCATAGGATCCGGCCAAGCCATGGCGCTTGAGCCAAAACCCGTGGATTCTGGGCGATAGAGAATGGCGCACCGGCCAAGCGATCACGCCGGCGCGCGGGATTGGATCGCCCCGGGGAGCTGGATTCGATGGCGCACTCACTCTGGCACCACGCCCTGGGCGCGCAGAAAGCCCAAAAGAGGAAGCAAGGGCAGGCCGAGCACCGTGAAGAAATCCCCATCGATGCGCGAGAAAAGCTGCACGCCCCTGCCTTCGAGCTGATAGCCGCCCACCGAAGACAGCGCGGCCTCGCCGACTGCATCCAAATAGCCTTCGACGAAGGCCGCGCCAAAGGGCCGCATGGTCATCCGCGCCACGGCGTTGTGGTGCCACAGGCGCTCCCCATCCCTCACCACGCAGACCGCCGTCTCCAGGGTATGGGTCTTACCGGACAGGGCCAAAAGCTGCTCGGCGGCGCTCGCCCGATCGCTTGGCTTGTCGAACCAGCGGCCCTCGCAATCGAGCATCTGATCGCCGCCAATGATCAAGGCCCCAGGGTGGCGCGGCGCGACCCGCGTGGCCTTAAGCTCGGCCAAGGTTTCCGCCACCTGAATGGCACTGCCCCCTTCGGCGCCCAGGGAGGCTTTCACCTCCGCCTCGTCGATTCCCGCCGCGTCGCAACCCGCCAAAGCGACGCCCGCGTGAGTCAGCAAGTCCCGGCGGGACCGGCTGGCCGATGCGAGAACCACGTTTGACGCCATGGGTTTCACGTCTCGGCCGCTTCCCGGTGCCGGGCCAGATGCGTGAGGATGGAGGCCGCGGTTTCCTCGATCGAGCGGCGGGTGACGTCGATCACTGGCCAATGGTGCCGGGCGCAAAGACGGCGGGCCTCCGCCACCTCGCCGCGCACCGCTTCCAGGTCCGCGTAAGCGGTTTCCTTTTCACTGTCGGTCATCATCCTGAGGCGATTGAGCCGAATGTCCACCAGGCGTGCCGGGTCCTTGGTCAAGCCGATGACCAAGGGCTTTTGGATGTGCAAAAGTTCGCGTGGCGGAGGAACCCCGGGAACCAAGGGAATATTGGCCGCACGGATGCCTCGGTTCGCCAGATAGATACAGGTTGGCGTCTTCGAGGTGCGGGAAACGCCGATCAAGACGATATCCGCCTGCTCCAGGTCCTCGACCGCCTGGCCGTCGTCATGGGCCATGGTGAAGTCCATGGCTTCGATCCGCTTGAAGTATTGGGCATCCATCTCGTGCTGAAGGCCCGGCCGGTCGATCGACTCCGTGCCGAAGTGAATGGCAAGGCCGTGGATCACCGGATCGAGGATGGAGATGCAAGGCACCCCGATCCGCCGGCAGCCTTCAACCAACTGAGCCCGGAGGTCAGGGTTGACCACGGTGAAGAGGACAGGACCCGGCTGGGCGACGATAGCCTCGATCACGTTCTCCATATGCCCGCGTGTGCGCACCAAGGTCCAAGCATGCTCGACGGGCTCGAGGCCGCGAAACTGCACCATGCAGGCGCGCGCGATGGAGTTGACCGTCTCGCCGGTCGCGTCGGATACGAGGTGCAAATGCGCGGGTGCCATAACGCCTCACTTTATGCAGCCTGCGTCCCCCAAAGGAAAGGCCCGGCCGACGAGGAACCGAGGAGCGCAGACCGGTTTTCCGAGCAGGGGAGAAAGATTCCATAACGGGGATAACCAGCCCTCGCCGTCATGCACCAGGTCAATCATCCCCGCGCGGCAAAATTTCCTTCGAGACTTTTCAGACTGTGGACTCCTTTCCTCGCCTTGGGGGAACTTAGGGGGCCGTGCCGGCGTCCGTGTAAGTTGTCCCCTCAATCCCTGAACCGGCTAAGCAAGAGATTCACTCGGGTCGCGTTGGTTTTCAAACAAGTTCTCAACATAGCTGTAACACTTCGCCAGCGGGTGCTGCCGAAAGGAAAAGGCTTGGGGACAAGGCTAGGATCCCCGAAACTCACAGCCCCAACATCCAAAACCACATATTTCAATTCAATTTGGTTTAGGTGTAAGAGGTCTGAGCGAAATGCGAACTCAGGCGAAGAACACCGACCGTCCCATGGCTGGAAAACCCTTTTTGCGCGTGTTGAACGGTGAGACGGTCAAACCCCCTCCGGTTTGGCTGATGCGCCAAGCAGGGCGCTATCTGCCCGAGTACCGTGAAACCCGGGAAGAGGCGGGCAGCTTTCTCGATCTGTGCTATACCCCCGAGCTTGCGGCCGAGGTAACCTTGCAGCCTATTCGCCGCTACGGGTTCGACGCGGCGATCCTGTTCTCGGACATCTTGGTGATCCCGGACGCCTTGGGCCAAAAAGTTTGGTTCCAGGAGGGCGTCGGTCCGAAATTGTCGCCCTTGGCAGGCCCGTCCGATTGTCGCGCGTTACAGCTCGACGCGGTGGAGGCGCACTTGGCGCCGGTCTTCGCCACCTTGCGGATTCTGGCGCGCGAACTGCCGACGGAAACCGCTTTGATTGGCTTCGCCGGGGCGCCTTGGACCGTGGCCAGCTACATGATCGAAGGGGGGTCGAGCCGGGATTTTCTGCGCGCGAAGGCCTGGGCCTACGAAGATCCGGAGGCCTTTGGCCAGCTGATCGAGGTTTTGGTTGAGGCGACGAGCCGATACTTGATCGCCCAGGTCGAGGCGGGGGCCGAGGCCTTGCAGGTGTTTGACTCCTGGGCGGGAATATGGCCGGAGCCCGAGTTTCGGCGCTGGTGCCTGGAGCCCATGGCAGCGATCGTGCAACGGGTTAAGGCGGCCCATCCCTCGGTCCCGGTAATTCTTTTCCCGCGGGGCGCCGGCCCGCTTTACGAGGACGTGGCTCTGGAATGCGGAGCGGATGGCTTGTCTTTGGACACCACGGTTCCGCTTGGCTGGGCGCGCAAGAGGCTGCAAGGCAAAGTCACGCTGCAGGGGAACCTGGATCCGGTCCGGCTTATCGCGGGGGGCGAAGGGCTGGATCGAGAAGTCGAGCGGATCTTAAAGGAACTTGGCGAGGGGCCTTTCGTGTTCAACCTTGGCCATGGGATCGACAAGTCGACTCCACCGGAAAATGTATCCCGGCTGGTTGAGCGGCTGCGCGCGGCCTATGTCACGTCCTGAGAACGGGTCAATCGATGGGCGAAGCCATGGCGATAGGTGAGCAAGCGGCGATCGGAGAGATAGAAAGCATGCACCTGCCGGCTGGGCATCCGCCGGTGAAGGTGCCGCGCATCGGCGTCCTGCTGATCAATCTCGGCACGCCGGACGGCACGGACTACTGGTCCATGCGCCGCTATCTCAAGGAGTTCCTAAGCGACCGGCGGGTGATCGAGCTCTCTCCCGCCTTGTGGCAGCCAATCCTGCAGGGGATCATCCTCACCTTGCGCCCAGGCAAGAGCGGAAAGGCTTATGCCAAGATTTGGAACCGCGAAAAGGACGAGTCGCCCCTGAGGACCTACACCCGGGCAATCGCCGAGAAGCTCGCCCCCCGCCTGGCTGAAACCATCCCTGGCGTCCTCGTGGACTGGGGCATGCGCTACGGGAACCCCTCGGTGGAAAGCCGCTTGAGGGCCATGGTGGAAGCGGGATGCTCGCGCGTTCTGGTACTTCCGCTTTATCCCCAATACAGCGCCGCCACCACGGCAACGGCTTGCGACGCCGCCTTCCGGGCCCTGATGAAGGAGCGGTGGCAGCCCAGCTTACGGACCGTTCCCGCCTACTATGACGATCCTGGCTATATCGGAGCTTTGGCGCGAAGCGTGGAATCGCATTTGGGTGGACTGGACTGGGAACCGGAGGTCTTGCTTGCCTCTTTCCATGGCGTGCCGCGGGAGAACCTGGATAAGGGTGATCCCTATCACTGCCAGTGCCAGAAAACCGCGCGGCTGCTGCGCGAGCGCCTTGGCTGGCCGGAGGAACGCTTGCGGATCGTTTTCCAATCGCGATTTGGCCCCAAGGAATGGCTGAAACCCTACGCCGACGAGACGGTGATGGCGCTTGCCAAGCAAGGAACCAAACGGATCGCCATTATCTCACCGGGCTTCGTGGCCGACTGCCTTGAAACCCTGGAGGAGCTGGACATGGAGCTTCGGGAAGACTTTCTGGCGGCCGGCGGGGAAGCCTTCACCTATGTGCCCTGCCTTAACGACAGCCCGGCGCAGATCGAGTGCTTGGCGGCAATCTGTTCGCGCGAGCTGTCCGGATGGACCAGCCCCGCCGAGAGGGGGGAAAACCCGTGATCGACGCCCTGGCGAACGCCTATCCCTGGCTGAAGGCTCTGCACATCATTTCCTTGATCGCCTGGATGGTGGCCATGCTGTATCTGCCCAGGCTCTTCGTCTATCACGCAACCGCGCCGGTGGGGGGAGAGCTTTCGGAAACCCTGAAGATCATGGAACGGCGCTTATCCCTGGCGATCATGGCCCCGGCCATGGTGGCGACCCTGCTTTTCGGAATCCTGATGTTCCTCGCGAATCCGGGCCTTTTCTCGCAGGGCTGGATGCACGCGAAACTGACCCTTCTGCTTGGAATGTTCGTGATGCACGGACTCTTCGCCCGCTGGCGCCGCGCCTTCGCCGAGGACCGGAATATCCATGGCGACAAGTTCTACCGGATGATGAATGAGGTCCCCACGGTGCTGTTGATCGGGATCGTCATCCTGGCGGTGGTAAAGCCGTTCTAAAGGGAAGAAAGGGCGGCGGATCCTAGGCTTGGAGCGGCAGCCTCCGCTTTTGCGCTGGAAGTTGTGTGCGCGGCTGCGCGATTACCGCTTGATTGATGGGGCGGGGGGATTTATGTAGACAACGAATGGCCGCGCGGTTTCTTTGCGTGCGTTGAGCTCCTTCCTACCATAGCCTGAAGGACCGGGATCCGGAGAGAAACTGGACCGCGTCGCTGGGTCCGGAATTCCGAAATTTCCCAGGGCATGTTGCCGAACGGTCCCTTATTTGCGCATCCGGCGTTCCCGCCAAGCACGGCCGCTATTTTCCCTTTCACCGAAAACCAAGATTAGCCCCCCATGGACCTGCAAGAACTGAAATCGAAAAACCCGCAAGAGCTTCTCAGCTTCGCCGAGGAGCTTGAGATCGAGAATGCCTCCACCCTGCGCAAGCAGGACATGATGTTCGCGATCCTGAAACAGCTGGCCGAGAACGACGTGGCGATCTTCGGCGCGGGGGTGCTGGAGGTGCTGCAGGACGGCTTCGGTTTCCTGCGCTCGCCGGAAGCCAACTACCTGCCGGGGCCCGACGATATCTACGTCAGCCCAAGCCAGGTGCGGCGCTTCGGCTTGCGCACCGGCGACACCGTTGAGGGGCAGATCCGCTCGCCCAAGGACGGCGAACGCTACTTCGCTTTGCTGAAAGTGAACTCGATCAATTTCGATCCGCCGGAATCGACCCGTCACCGCATCAACTTCGATAACCTGACGCCGCTTTACCCGGACCAGAAGCTGGGCCTGGATACGCAGGATCCCACGGTGAAGGACATGACCGCGCGGGTCATCGACCTTACGGCCCCACTCGGCAAGGGGCAGCGGGCCCTGATCGTGGCGCCGCCGCGCACCGGCAAGACCATGATCCTGCAGAACCTGGCGCGCTCCATCGCGACCAATCATCCCGAGGTCTACCTCTTGGTGCTCTTGATCGACGAGCGGCCGGAGGAGGTGACCGACATGGACCGCTCGGTGAAGGGCGAGGTGGTGTCCTCGACCTTCGATGAGCCGGCTCAGCGGCACGTTCAGGTGGCGGAGATGGTGATCGAGAAGGCCAAGCGCCTGGTGGAGCACAAGAAGGATGTTGTGATTCTGCTGGACTCCATCACCCGCCTGGCTCGGGCCTACAACACCGTGGTGCCGAGCTCCGGTAAGGTTTTGACCGGTGGCGTGGACGCCAACGCCCTGCAGCGCCCCAAGCGCTTCTTCGGTGCCGCGCGCAATATCGAGGAAGGGGGCAGCCTTACCATCATCGGCACGGCGCTGATCGACACCGGCAGCCGCATGGACGAGGTCATCTTCGAGGAGTTCAAGGGAACCGGCAACTCCGAGATCGTGCTGGACCGCAAGCTCGCGGACAAGCGCACCTTCCCGGCCATCGACATCGGCAAGTCCGGCACCCGCAAGGAAGAGCTGCTGGTGGACAAGGCCACGCTCAGCAAGATGTGGGTGCTGCGCCGTATCCTGATGCCCATGGGCGTCACCGACTCCATGGAATTCTTGCTCGACAAGCTGAAGCAGACGAAGAGCAACGACGATTTCTTCGACTCAATGAATCAGTAGCGTTTTGGAGGCGGGGCACCGCCCCGGCGGAAATCGCCGGGGCAAGGCAACCTACGGCTACACCGTGAAGATCGTCGATCCTGTCGTCTTGCGGCTTTCCAGATCCGCGTGGGCCTGGGCGGCTTCGGAGAGCGGATAGGTCTGATTGATCTCGATTTTGACCGCGCCCGAACGCACCACGTCGAAAAGTTCGTTGGCGCTGGCGACCAAGTCGGCGCGGCTAGCGGTATAGGTCATCAGGGTCGGCCGGGTCACGAAGAGCGAGCCCTTCTGCGCCAAAATGCCGAGATTGACCGGCGGCACCTGACCGGATGCGCCGCCGAAGCTCACCATCATACCGAGGGGCGAGAGGCAATCGAGGGAGCCTTCCCAAGTGTCCTTGCCGACCCCGTCATAGACAACCGGCACACCTTCGCCGCCGGTGAGCTCCTTCACCCTGGCGACGAAGTCCTCTTCGCGATAGTTGATGATGTGGGTGCAGCCATGGGCGGCGGCGAGCTCGGCCTTCTCCGCGCTGCCCACGGTGCCGATAACGTTAACCCCAAGCTCTTTTAGCCATTGGCAGGCAATCAGGCCAACGCCGCCAGCCGCCGCGTGGAACAGCACGGTTTGTCCGGGCTTGCAGCGGTAGGTGCGGCGGATGAGGTACTGCACGGTCATGCCTTGCAGCATCATGGCCGCGGCCTGTCGGTCGTCGATGCCTTGGGGCAGCTTGACCACCCGGTCTGCGGGCATCGAGCGTGCTTCCGCATAGGCGCCGATGGGCGGAGAGGCATAGGCGACGCGGTCGCCTACCTCAAGGTCGGTCACGCCTGGGCCAAGAGCCTCGACCTCGCCGGCCGCTTCCAAGCCGACGCCGCTTGGCAGGGGGACCGGATAGGTGCCGCTGCGGTGGTAGGTATCGATGTAGTTGAGGCCGATGGCCGTCTGGCGAAGCCGGACCTGGCCCTCGCCGGGGTCGCCGACCTCGATTTCTTCCCATTTCAGGACTTCGGGGCCGCCGGCTTCATGAAAACGGATGGCGTGTGTCATCGCTGGGGGGCTTCCTTGAGGTTTTTGGACTGGGATTAGGCGAGGTTTGCCTTGAAGAAGGCGAGGCTGCGCGCATTCGCGGCGGTGGCGGAGGCCGCGTCGTAGTGCTCGCCGCCTTCCCGGGCAAAGGCGTGATCCTGCCCTTCATAGACGATGCGCTCGATAAGGGGGTTGTTTGCGACCGCCTCGGCAACTTTGAGCTGCGCATCCTTGGGAACGAAAGCGTCCTCCGAAGCGACGTGCATCAACAGCGGCTTCTTGATGTTCTCCACCTCGCCGGTCAGCTCGTCGAGGCCGACCCCATAGTAGCTGACGCTCGCATCGCTGTCCGAGCGGGCGGCCATGAGAAAGGCGAGCTTGCCGCCAAGGCAGTAGCCGATGGCGCCGGCCTTTCCGGTCGTCGCTGGGTTACCGCGCAGGGCGTCCAGGGTGGCTTTCAGATCGCCAACACCCTTATCTACGTCGAAGGCTTGGAAAAGCTCGAAGGCACGCTGCCATTCGGCCTCGCTCTTGTCGGTGAGCTGGATACCGGGCTCGATGCGCCAGAAGATATCCGGGCAGCAGGCGGCGTAGCCTTCGCCGGCCAGCCAGTCGCAAATATCGCGCATCACCTGGTTCACGCCGAAAATCTCCTGAATCACCAGGATCGCCGGCGCGGGAGTGGCTTCGGGCAGTGCGAGATAGGCGGAGAAAGTGCCGCCGTCAGGGGCGGTGATCGAGATTTCCGGCATGGGGCCTCCCTGCGGTGAAGCGGTTGTTTGTTATGACGCTGGGGTGGGGGCCACCCCTGCTTGATACAGCCTATCGCGGCGGCGGCCCGGCTGTCACGAGGCTGGGAGCGGCGGGGCGGGAAAAAGCGATCGGCGGCCTTGCTCGTGATCGAGCAGCCAGGTCTTGGTGACAACACCCTTGCCGCCGGAGAATCCTCCGATACCGTCGCCGCTCGCGCGCACCCGGTGGCAAGGGATGATGATGGGGATGGGATTCGACCCGCAAGCGCCGCCCACCGCCCGTGCAGCCGAGCCCAACTCGCCGGCGATCTCGCCGTAAGTGCGCGTCTCGCCGTGGGGGATACGCCACATGGCTGCGTAGACGCGGCGCTGAAAGCCCGTGCCAGCCGGCGCCAAGGGCAGATCGAACTGGTGCAGCCCGCCGTCAAAGAAGGCTCGCAACTGGGCGGCGGCCTCGTCCAAGAGGGGACTGTTGGGCCCTTTGGCCGCATCGCTCCATTGAAGCGAGGTGATTGATCGTGGCGAAGCGGAGAGCGTCAGCTTTCCGACCGGGCTATCCATGCAAAGCCAAGCCACGTCGGGAACCGCGCTGGGGGCGAAGAGGTCCTGGGCGGCAGGAGTCATTGTGCCAGGGCCTCTTTGAAGGCTTCCAGGTCGGTGATGGGGAGCGAACATGTGGTGCCTCGGCAGATGTAAGCGGTGACGCGGCCCCCTTCGCGGCGTTTGCCCCGGGCCGGATGAATTTCGGGCAGGCCGGAGGTATCATCCACAACATGCAGTATGATATCAGGTGTATCACTACTATATATCGTTCTTAGAAAATCCTCTGTATCCGATGTGCCTCGCTCTCCCATCACCACTACCTGGGTGGCGTCCCGCAAGAGAGCGTTTGCCGCGAGAAGCGTGGGAAAGGCGAAGGGGCTCTGCTGCGCGCTGCCGGCGAAGGCAGCCACCAGCGCTTCGGCGCGGCGCGCGTAGGCAGCCTCGCCGGTGAGGTGATGGAGCCGCGCAAGGACCTCCACCATGACGCCGTTGCCTGCCGGCGTCGCGTTGTCTTGAGCTGTCTTGGGCCGGACAATGAGTGCAGGGGTGTCGTCAGCCGTCAGGAAGTAGCCTCCGGCGTCGCCGTCCCAATAATGTTTGTCGAGGACAGCAACCCAGGCGCGCGCCGGTTCCAGATAGCTGGCTTGTCCCGTGACCTCATGAAGGGCCAGGGCCGCCAGGCAGAGGTTCGCGTAGTCGTCCAGGGTCGCGGGGTGGTCCAATGTCCCGTGGCGCCAGGCATGCTTGAGACGCCCGTCCAGGGACATCCGCTCGATCACGAAGGCGAAGGCCTTCTCGGCGGGGGCGAGCCAGTCCGGTCTGCTGAAGCCCAGGGCCGCGCGCGCCAAGGCGGCGATGGCCAGCCCGTTCCAATCCGCCAGCACCTTGTCGTCCCACCCGGGCCGCACCCGTTCTCCGCGCAGGGCGAGAAGGGTCTTTCGACTCGCCGCCAAGCGGGCTTCCGCGCTCTCGTCGCCGAGCTTGGGGTGGCGCGAGCGGTTGAGAATGGTGCGGCCTTCCCAATTGCCCGCCGCGGTCACGTCGTAGGCTGCCTTGAACGCGGGGGCGTCCTCGCCGAGCGCCCGGTCGATCGCCGGCTCGGTCCAGACGTAGAAGAGGCCTTCCTCGCCTTCGCTGTCGGCGTCCAGGGAAGAGGCAAAGCCGCCGCAGGGCGCGCCGTCCAGGCTTTCCGGCGCCTGCATCTCCCGCAGCATCCACTCAACCGTCTCGGCGGCGCGCTGGGTGAACAGGGGGTCGTCGTTCGCTTGGGCGGCCAGGGTGAGAAGATCGAGAATCTGCGCGTTGTCGTAGAGCATCTTCTCGAAGTGGGGCACAAGCCACTTGGCATCGACGGAATAGCGAGCGTAGCCGCCGCCGAGATGGTCGTAGATGCCGCCCTGACTCATCCGGCGCAGGGTGAGCTCCACGGCTTGCTTGAGGGCGCTATCTCCTTCGCGCGCCCAGGTCTTCCAGAGCAGCTTCAGGATCGGCGGCTGCGGGAACTTTGGCGCTCCGGCCAAGCCGCCCTCCACCGGATCGAACTGGGTGACCAAGCGCCGCGCGGTTTCCAGGTTGAGCGAGAGCGGCAGCTCGCCTGCGGGTTCGGCGGTCGCGAGATGGCTTAGGGCCGTGCGCAAGGCGGTGGCATTTTGGGCGACGTCATCTTTACGCTCCCGGTAAATCTCGCTGATCCGCCGCAGGATCCCGGGAAATCCGGCGCGGCCGTAACGGTCCTCGGGCGGGAAGTAGGTGCCGCCCCAAAATGGCTCGCCAGCCGGATTGAGAAACATTGTCAGCGGCCAACCGCCGGCTTGACGGGTCAAAATGGCCAGTGCGGACTGGTAGATGGAGTCGACGTCCGGCCGCTCCTCGCGATCGACCTTGACGTTGACGAAAAGCTGGTTCATCAGCGCCGCTGTCTCTTCGTTCTCGAAGGATTCATGCGCCATCACATGGCACCAGTGGCAGGCGGCATAGCCGACCGACAAGAGTATCGGCCTGCCGGTTTCTTGTGCCAAGGCGAAGGCCTCCTCGCCCCAAGGGTGCCAATCGACCGGATTATCCTTGTGCTGCTGGAGGTAGGGGCTGGTGGAGTTGGCCAGGCGGTTTTCGGGCATCGGTTCCCTCGATTTGGCCGGCCGGGCAGACCGCCGTTTGGAGAGGCTGAGGAAAGCATTGGCGCTTGGCGCCACGGGCTTTATATGAGAGCCCTATATGACGCCGGGCCGCTGGCAGGCTCAACCCTAAAGACGCCCGACTGTCGGCGACTGCCAAAGCGTGGCGGGGAGGTTTGCCATGAAGATTAGCATTGATGTCGAGTGCACGCCCGAGGAAGCCCGGGCATTTCTGGGCCTGCCGGACGTGGGACCCATGCAGGAGGCGCTGCTCGAGTCCTTGCGCGAGCGCTTGCAGGCAAATATCGAGGAGATGGATGCGGAAGCGCTGATGAAGGCCTGGCTGCCCGCCAGCGTGAAGGGGTGGGAGGAGTTGATGAAGAGCTTCTGGGGCCAGGCGGGGGCGGCACGGCCCAGCGGGGGAAAGAGTGGGGGCGAGCGCGGCGGCGACGCTTAGTTGGCAACGCGCCCCGTGCGAAGGAGGAAGGATTATGGGCAAGCTGGACCTGATACTCACACGCCAATCGGCATCCGCGAAGGCCTTGGGCGAGCCGGCGCCGAGCGACGCGGAGTTAGAGCCGGTGTTCGCGGCAGCCGTGACCGCGCCGGACCATGGCGCGATTCGTCCTTGGCGCTTCTTTCTTCTCCGGGGGTCGGCGCGCGAGCGGCTGGCGGATCTGTTCGTCGACTTCCTGCGCCGGCGCAAGCCGGATGTGAGCGAGGAAGAGGTGGAAACCCTGCGTGGCAAACCCTTGCGCGCGCCACTGATCATCGCCGTGGCGGCGCGGGTGACGCCGGATCATCCGAAGGTGCCGCCGCAAGAGCAGATCTGGTCCGCTGCCCAGGCCGCCCAGAACATCCTTCTGGCTTTGCATGGGCTCGGCTGGGGGGCGGTGCAGTTAAGCGGTCTGCATACCTACGACCCGGAGGTGAAGGCGGCCTTCGGTCTGGGTGAGGAGGACGCGATCGTCGGCTTTATCTATGTGGGCACGCCGACCGGTGAAGCGCGCGTGAAGAAACGCCCGGATCCGAAGAGGTTCGTGCGGGAATGGCGGGGTCCGGTGAGCGAAGACGCGGCGGCGGAGTGAACGGCCGCGACGACACGATTTTCGCTGTATCAAGCGGGGCCGGGCGCGCCGGCGTGGCGGTGATCCGCTTATCTGGACCGGGCACCGGGGAGGCGTTGGCACGCCTGGCGGGAAGCTTGCCGGAGCCGCGCCGGGCCAGCCTACGGCCCTTGACCGACCCTAGATCCGGAGAGGTTTTGGACCGGGGGTTGGTCCTCTGGTTTCCTGGTCCCAAGAGCTTCACCGGAGAGGATGCCGGGGAGTTCCAGATCCATGGCGGCCGCGCGGTCGTGGCGGGGGTGATCGAATCCCTGGGGCGGATTGCCGGACTGCGATTGGCGGAGCCGGGGGAGTTTACGCGCCGCGCCTTCGACAATGGCTGCCTGAACCTGTCCGAGGTCGAGGGACTCGCCGACCTGATCGCGGCGGAGACGGCGGCCCAGCGGCGTCAGGCGCTCCAGCAGTTGGACGGGAGTCTTTCCCGGCGGATCGGGGACTGGACGGCCCGGCTGACGCGGGCGCTCGCTTTCCTGGAGGCGGCGATCGATTTCGCCGACGAAGATTTGCCCGGCGATCTCGAGGAGAGGGTCGGGTCGATCCTCACCCCGCTCTGCGAGGAAATCGAGGACGCGCTTGCCGACCGGCATGTGGGGGAGCGGCTGCGAGATGGGCTCTCGGTCGCCATCCTTGGCGCCCCCAACGCGGGGAAATCGAGCTTGCTGAACGCTCTCTCGCGCAGGGACGCCGCCATCGTCTCGGAGAGGGCGGGCACCACGCGCGATCTTTTGGAAGTGGCGCTCGATCTAGACGGCCTTCCGGTCACCCTTGTGGATACGGCCGGCCTGCGGGAGGGGGAGAGCGGCCTGGACCCTGTCGAGCGGGAGGGGATGCGGCGCGCGCGAGCCCGAGCCGCGTCGGCGGATCTCAAGCTTGTCCTTTTCGATCTTTCCGCTTTGCCGGACTTGGACGCGGCGAGCCTGGAGTTTCTCGATGCGCGTGCGCTTGTGGTTCTGACGAAGAGCGATCTTTGGCGGGGCGAGGTCGGTGCGGGCGCGCTTCCAGGAGCGCTTTCCGGGCACGAAACGATAGCGATCTCCGTGAAGAGCGGGACGGGATTGGACCGGCTGACGGGGGCGCTCGGCGCGGCGGCGTCTGCCGCTCTGGATGGCGGCGGCATGCCCGCGGTGGTCACGCGCGCGCGCCATCGCCGGGCCATGGAAGAGGCGCTGGCCGGGATCCGGCGGGCCCGGGAAGCGGCCGAAGCGGCCATGGCGGCGGAGGACCTGCGGCTGGCCCTGGCTGCCCTTGGCCGGATCGTTGGGCAGGTTGGGGTCGAGGACCTGCTCGACGTGATTTTCCGGGAGTTCTGCATCGGCAAATGAGGCGGTGTTTCCCGTGAAACACCCCGACAGACCCGGCGGCTTTGGCCGTGTTGGCGTGCACGGCCGAACCGCTTGACTTCCCAAGCTAGGCTCCCGCAGATTGCGGTCGATTGCGAATGGCGAGCGGCACGCGCGGGATGTCTGAAACCCCTTATAAGGCCCGGGACGTCGAAACCTGGGATGTGATTGTCGTCGGCGGCGGCCATGCGGGCTGCGAGGCCGCGGCGGCCGCTGCCCGGCTGGGTGCGGCCACACTCTTGCTCACCCACCGTCAGGACTCGATTGGGGTGATGTCCTGCAATCCTGCGATCGGGGGCCTGGGCAAGGGGCACCTGGTGCGGGAGATCGACGCGCTCGACGGGATCATGGGGCGGGCGATCGATCGCGCGGGCATCCAATTCAGGATTCTCAACAGAAGCAAAGGCCCGGCGGTGCGTGGCCCACGTGCGCAGGCCGACCGGGCACTCTACAAGGCGGCCATTCAAAATATCTTGGGGGAGCTCGACCGCTTGACCGTTTGCGAAGCGGCGGTGGAAGACCTTTGGCTGGACGAGAGTGGGCGCTGTATCGGCGCCATTGGCGGCGACGGCCGCCGGTGGCGAGCCGCGGCCGTGGTCTTGACCACGGGGACCTTTCTGCGGGGGGTTATTCATCGCGGAGAGGAGCGTGTCGAGGCCGGCCGGGTCGGGGAGGCGCCCGCGAAAGGACTCTCGGATACGCTTCTCCGCGCGGGCTTTCGCCTTGGCCGGCTGAAGACCGGCACGCCACCCCGGCTGGACGGGCGGACGATTGACTTCGAATCGCTGCAGGTTCAGCCCGGCGACGATCCCCCGGTGCCATTTTCCGAGCTCACGGAGGCGATTGCCGTTCCGCAAGTGCCTTGCCACATCACCTACACCACCCCGGCGGCGCATGCGCTGGTGCGTGCCAATCTTCACCGTGCGCCGATCTACTCGGGCCAGATCGAGTCGAGTGGGCCTCGGTACTGCCCCTCCATCGAGGACAAGGTGGTCCGCTTTGCCGAGCGGGAGCGCCATCAGATCTTTCTCGAGCCCGAGGGCTTGGACGATATCACGATCTATCCCAACGGCATTTCGACCTCGCTCCCCGCGGAGGTTCAGGAGGAGTTGCTGCGGCGCATACCGGGATTGGAGCGCGCCGGAATTCTACAGCCCGGCTACGCGATCGAGTACGACTACGTGGATCCGCGCGAACTGACCCGGAGCCTGGAAACCCGGCGGGTGCCGGGGCTCTACCTCGCGGGCCAGATCAACGGAACCACCGGCTATGAGGAGGCGGCGGCGCAGGGCCTGATGGCGGGACTGAACGCGGGCTTGCGCGCCGGGCGTTCCGGCGGTGAGGGAAGGGGCGGTGAAGGAAGCGGAAGCGAAGAGAATAGCGGGGCGTCTGGGAGGAGTGATTTCGTTCTGGACCGGGCGGAGGCCTATATCGGCGTTCTGGTCGACGATCTCATTACCCGGGGTGTATCGGAGCCTTACCGCATGTTCACCAGCCGGGCGGAGTATCGGCTGCGCCTGCGGGCCGACAACGCGGACCAGCGCCTCACACCCCGCGGCCTTGAAATCGGCTGCGTTGGCGCCGTGCGCAGAGCGCGGTTCGAGCGGAAGATGCGGGATTTGGACCATGCGCGAAGCCTGACCGCGGCACTTTCCGCCACGCCGGCCGTGCTGCGCGAGGCCGGGATTTCAGTCAATCAGGACGGGGTGCGGCGCAGCGCGCAAGATCTGCTGGCCTATCCGGACACCAGCCTTGCCCAACTGAAGACACTCTGGTCCGAGCTCGAAGACTTGGATCCGAAGATCGCCGAGCAGGTCGAGATCGAGGCTTTGTACAGGGTCTACCTGCAGCGGCAGGATGCCGATATCCGGGCATTGCGGCGCGATGAGGCGCTGACGATCCCGGATAGTCTCGACTATGAGGAAATCCCCGGCCTATCCACGGAGGTGCGCCAGAGGCTGACGGAGGCCCGGCCTGCGACACTGGCCGCCGCCGCCCGCCTTCCCGGGGTGACCCCTGCCGCCCTGACGATCCTGCTGCGCCACGTCCGCCGGAACGGGAAGGGCGCGGCGCAAGAGGGCGCAGTTGCCTGAATGGCGTGATGACACCCGATAAAGGCCCCGGTTTTGGGGCGGAAACCTTCCAAAGGAACGCCGGTGTTTCACGTGAAACACTCGACCGGCTCGCCCTCTATCACGACCTTTTGCAGAAGTGGGCTCCGGCCATAAACCTCGTTGGAAAAGAGAGCCTGTCGGACGCCTGGCGCCGGCATTTCTGGGACTCGGCGCAAGTCTTCCCACTCCTGCCGCCGCCGCCCCCGAGTCGCGCCTTGCGGCTCGTGGACCTTGGCAGCGGCGCTGGGTTTCCTGGCCTGGTTCTCGCCATCATGGGGGCGGTGGAGGTGCATCTGGTGGAGTCGGACATGAAGAAGTGCAGCTTCCTGCGGGAGGCCGCCCGGATCACCGGCACGGAGGTGACGATCTGGAACCGCCGGATCGAGGGCGTCGAGCCCTTGCACGCCGATGTGGTCACGGCCCGCGCCTTGGCGCCGCTTGCGCGCCTGATCGGTTTGGCTAAACCCCACCTGAAGCCCACCGGCCTGGGGATATTTTTGAAGGGACGCGGCGTTGAACAGGAATTGACCGCGATTCCGAAAGGGGCGACACTGGTAGTCGATAAGTTTCCGAGTCGGTCGGATCCGGACAGCACCATACTGGTGGTAGGGGGTATCTCAGGGTGAGCCTTCAAGATGTCGAGTCCATGGACGCGCGGACGGTGAAACCTCCCGCTCCCGCTTCGGGGACACGCGTGCTCGCGGTCGCCAATCAGAAGGGCGGGGTGGGCAAGACGACCACGGCCGTGAATCTGGCGACAGCCTTGGCTGCTTGCGGGAAATCCGTCTTGATCGTCGACCTCGACCCCCAGGGAAATGCCAGCACGGGCATGGGCCTGTCCCAAGAGCAGCGCCGCCGCAACGTCTACCATGTTCTCCTGGATGGGATGGCTTTGGAGGATTGTGTCAGGCCCTCCCAGATTCCTGGCCTGGATATCCTTCCTTCTTCGGTGGACCTGTCCGGCGCGGAGCTTGAGCTCATCGATGTGGAGTATCGGGAATCCCGGCTCGTCAGGGCGCTGGATGGCGAGCTGGACCGCTGGGACTACGTGCTGATCGACTGCCCGCCCGCGCTCGGCTTGCTGACGCTGAACGCCTTGGTCGCCGCCGACGCGGTCCTTGTGCCCTTGCAGGCCGAATTCTATGCGCTGGAGGGCTTGAGTCATCTGCTGCGCACGATTGAGCGGGTGCGTCGGGCCCTGAACGAGCGGCTGGAGCTGCAGGGCGTGGTTCTGACCATGTACGACCGGCGCAACAATCTGTGCGAAATGGTTGCCAGCGATGTGCGGAGTTTCCTTGGTGACCGCGTCTACAAGACGGTGATCCCGCGCAACGTGCGGGTTTCCGAGGCACCATCCCATGGAAAGCCAGTCTTGCTGTACGATCTTCGTTGCGCCGGGGCGCAGGCCTACGCACATCTGGCCCGGGAGGTGCTGGTGCGCGAGGAGGGCACGCCGCCCGAGCCGACCGGGGTATCCCCCGCTGGTGCATCTCCCGCTTTGGCATACTAGATGTTCGGAGCGGGGGCGCGTGGGGGCAGGAAGCTTCAAGGGGGCAAGATGAGCGAAGGCGGCGAGAAGCGGACGAATCTGGGCCGTGGGCTTGCGGCTCTTCTCGGTGACGATTCCGAAGATTTCGGATCGCTCGATCGGGCCCGGCTTGCCCGCCAGGTGCCGATCGAGCATTTGCACCCGAGCAGGGTCCAGCCCCGAAGCCATTTCGACAAGGACGCCCTGGATAGCTTGGCGGATTCGATTCGCGAGCAGGGGCTGATCCAGCCGATCCTGGTGCGCCGCCATCCGGAGCGGGAGTCCGAATTCGAGATTGTCGCCGGAGAGCGGCGGTGGCGGGCGGCCCAGCAGGCCCGGCTCCACGAAGTCCCCATCGTCCTGCGCGACCTCACCGACGGCGAGGCGCTGGAGCTGGCGATCGTCGAGAACGTGCAGCGTCAAGACCTCAATCCCTTGGAAGAAGCCGAGGGCTACCGCCGTTTGATGGATGAATTCAGCCACACGCAGGAAGATTTAGGCCGCACCATTGGCAAGTCGCGTTCCCATATCGCCAACACATTGCGCCTTCTCAGCCTTCCCGAGGAAGCGAAGGGCTTGCTGCGCGACGGCAGCTTGACCGCCGGCCACGGCCGGGCTTTGCTCGCCAGCGGCGCGCCGGAGGAACTGGCCCGCCGCATCCTGCGCGAGGGCCTGTCCGTCAGGGCCGCCGAGCGCCTGGCATCGCAGGCCAAGGCAGCGGCGAAGCCCAAGCCGCGCGGCGCGAAACCGGCTTCGCCGGGCAAGGACGCCGACACCCTGGCCCTGGAGCGCGATCTCTCGGAGCTGCTAGGCCTGCGGGTTACCATCGATATGCACAGCAAGGGAGGCACCATCGCGATCCACTACGCCAACCTGGAGCAGCTGGACGACGTGCTAAACCGCCTGAATCAATCGTCGGGGCCTGGCGCGGCCGACGCTTTGGCATAATCGGCGGGGCGTGCCCTAGGGCCCCCGGCGTCCGGATTTCGGAGCCTTCTGCGCAATCGAAAGCAGGACCTCGGAGCAGATCGCTTGATCGCGCGCGCCGGTGGTCTTGCACGCCCTTTCCGCCTCTAGAAGCCTTTCCAAGGCGCGCCCCAGCCAGCTGGGTGGCCAGGCGGCGGCCTGCGCCTTGAAAGCGGCCTGGGCCTTCCAAAACACCGGCGGACGAAGCTTCTTCATGGCGGTCTCCAGCCCACCGCCAGCTGCTGCATGACCGGAAACGAAATGCAGCCGCTGGAAATGACGCGATACCGCCCGCAAGGCGGCGACGGAAGACGCGCCTTCCTGAAGGCTACGGCGCAGCGCCCTGTCACTTGCCTTGGGGTCCGCGCCCGCGACCGCAAAGGCCAAATCCTCCATGGAAAGCGCGGCTGAATCCCCGACGCATGCAACCGCGTCCGCCAAGCTCAACTCGCGCGGGTTCTGGTGTCCGTCCGCGCTCCCCGGAGCATCCCCCATGTAAAGCGCCAGCTTCTCCAGCTCGCGCCGGGTGAGCTGCCGGTCGCCTCCAAGGTTCGTGGAGAGATAGCTCAAGGCATCCGGTGCGCCCTTCAGCCCCTCCGCGGCGAGGCTCTCGGAAATCACTCGCGCCAGGCTGGCGGCTTCGTCGCGGTAGCAGCCAATAGCGGCTGCTTCGGGTCCCGCTTTCTCGAAGGCCGCGACGAGTTTCGCGCGGCCGCCGATGTCGCCCGCCTCGACAACGACCAGGGCTTCACCGGGCAGGGTTTCGAGGAAGTCCTTAAAGACAGCACTTTGTGCCTCTCCAGCCCCGCGCACCCGCACAACCCGCCGGCCACCGCTCAGGGACAAGGACGCGGCCTCGTCGAACAGGCGGGCCGGATCCTCCGCAACCTCGGCGCCGGTCAGGTCCGCCAAGCGGAAGGGGTCGTCAGGGTCCTCGAGCACCTTCGCCACGGCGGCGAGGGCAAGCTCCCTCACCAGGCCGGAATCCGGGCCATGCAGGAGGACCGCTCGAACGCCGGCGTCGAGGGAGCGCAGGTACCGCTCCGCTTGCGCCTGGGCAACCTTCATGGCTGGGGGGTGATCTTCATGGTTGGGATGGGGCCTGCGCCGCCTTCTGCTGCTCTTCGAAGTGGGCGGCCAAGCGCGTCGAGATGTCCCGGGAGATCGTCTCCAAGGCGCGCTCGCGGGCATCGACCTCCGCTTCGTTCGTTGCGAAGGGTTGTTGAGAAAGCAGGTTGTAGCTCACGAGCGTGGCGGTCCTGCCGGTCAGCGTGCTCACGCCACGGCTGGTGTCCAGAAGCTCGAAGTTCGCGATGACCCTCAGATTGGCGCGAGTGGCGGTCTCGTCCTTGCGCACGCCGACCCGCAGGGCGTCTTCCGTCACGTTGACCCGCAGGGCGTAGACCGGATCCACGGGCTGGCCGCGCGGGTTGATCTCGTCGCGGAGGTAATTGTGGAGGATTTGCCCGGAGCGGTTGGGAATCGGCATGATGCGGACTTGCTCGAAGCTGGCGGCGTAGCCGCCGTCGTCCGCTTCGGCCGGCCGTTCCGCGTAGAGGGGGCGGAACTCGCAGCCCGTCAGCGCCAATAGGCAGCCAGCAAGAAGAAGCGCCCGCCCGCGCGAGGCGGCGGTAAGCGGCCCCGTGGGCCTATGGCGCTTAGACAACCACATTGACGATCCTATTCGGCACAACGATGACTTTACGCGGGGTCCGTCCATCAAGACCCCGGCGAACGGCCGGATCCGCCAGCGCGGCCGATTCCGCGAACGCGCGGTCGGCGTCGCGCGGCAATTCGATCGTGGCCCTCAGCTTTCCGTTCACTTGCACGCCCATGGTAATGGTGGAATCGACGAGAAGACCAGGTTCGGCTTCCGGCCATGGCTGGTCAACCAAAAGACTTTGGTGGCCCAAGGCCTGCCAAAGCTCTTCGGCGAGGTGCGGCATCATGGGAGAGAACAGCCGCGTGAGGGTTTCGCAGGCTTCCCGAAGCACCCAAAGCTCCTCGGGTTCCTTGCCCTTGAACCCCTGCAGCGCATTGGCCAGCTCGTAAATACGCGCGACCGCCTTGTTGAAATGAAAGGCCTCCACGTCGCGGGTAATTTCCGCCATGCAGCGATGACTGGCGCGCCGGAGTTCAAGGGCTGCCGCGCCTAGGCTTCCATCGTCCAAGCTCTTCGGGCGCGCGGTGCCGGGCGGCGGCACGGTGGCGGCGGCCTCGGCCACCAGGCGCCAGAGCCGCTGCGTGAAGCGCCAGGCCCCCTCGATGCCCGCGTCCGTCCATTCCAATTCGCGGTCGGGCGGGCTGTCGGAGAGCATGAACCAGCGCGCGGTGTCGGCACCATAGGTGCCGATGATCTTCTCCGGGTCGACAGTATTGCGTTTTGACTTGCTCATCTTCTCGACCCGGCCCGCCGCGACCGGCCGGCCTTCGAGGTCGCGCCAGGCGCCGGTTTCGTCGCGCATCACCTCATCTGGAGACAGCCAGGCGTTGTCCGCTCCGCGATAGGTCTGGTGGCAAACCATGCCTTGCGTGAACAGCCCCGCGAAGGGCTCTGGCGCCGAAAGCTCGCCGAAACCCTGAAGCGCCCGGGTGAAGAAGCGCGCGTAAAGCAGATGCAGGATCGCATGCTCGATCCCGCCGATGTATTGGTCTACCGGCAGCCAGTAGTCGGCCTTCGCCCGGTCGATGGGCGCGGCTTCGTGGCGGGGCGAGCAGAATCTCGCGAAATACCAGGCCGAATCGACAAAAGTGTCCATGGTGTCGGTGTCCCGGTGGGCGGGCGCGCCACAGGACGGGCAGGCGACATCCTTCCAGACCGGGTGATGGTCGAGCGGATTGCCGGGCCGCGAGAAATCCGCGTCGTCAGGAAGGCGCACCGGCAGATCGCTGTCCGGGACCGGCACCAAGCCGCATGCCTCGCAGTGCACCACGGGAATCGGGCAGCCCCAGTATCGCTGCCGCGAAACGCCCCAATCGCGCAGACGGTACTGCACGCTGCCCTTCCCGGCGCCAAGGGATTCAAGACGTTCAATCACCTTGCGCTTGCCTTCGGGCACGTCGAGGCCATCGAGGAATTGGGAGTTGAACAGGTGGCCGTCGCCAACGAAAGCCTCCTCGCCAATCTCGAAGGTCAGTGGATCGGCGTCGGGGGGCAGGACGACAGGCAACACCGCCAAGCCGTACTTGCGCGCGAAATCCAAGTCGCGCTGATCGTGCGCCGGGCAGCCGAAGATCGCGCCGCTGCCGTAGTCCATGAGGACGAAATTCGCCACGTAGAGCGGCAGCTTCCTCTCCGGGTCCAGGGGGTGGCTTACCGTCAGGCCCGTGTCGTAGCCTTTCTTCTCGGCGGTCTCGATCGCTTCCTCGCTGGTGCCGAGGCGGTCGCACTCGGCGATGAAGTCCTGGAGTGCTGGATCGGCCTCCGCCAACTCGGCCGAAAGCGGGTGATGGGGCGAGAGGGCGCAGAAACTCGCTCCGTAAAGCGTGTCGGGCCGGGTGGTGAAAACCTCGAGCGAATCCGGGCGGCCGGTGAGCGTGAAGAAGATCTGCGCGCCTTCCGAGCGGCCAATCCAGTTGCGCTGCATCAGCCGGACTTTCTCCGGCCAGCGCTCCAGGCCGTCGAGGGCGTCGAGCAGCTCCGTGGCGAAATCCGTGATCCGGAAGAACCATTGTGAGAGCTTGCGCCGCTCAACGGGGGCGCCAGAGCGCCAGCCCAGGCCTTCGATGACCTGTTCGTTCGCTAGCACGGTATTGTCCACCGGGTCCCAGTTCACCCAGGATTCCTTGCGATAGACCAGACCGCGGCTCAGAAACTCGAGGAACAGCCGCTGCTGCTGTGCGTAGTATCCGGTATGGCAGGTCGCGATTTCTCGATCCCAGTCGATCGAAAGCCCCATGGACTGCAACTGGCCGCGCATCGCGTCGATGTTTTCGTAGGTCCAGTCGGCCGGATGGACCTTGCGCTCCATGGCTGCGTTCTCGGCCGGTAGTCCGAAGGCATCCCACCCCATGGGGTGGAGCACGTTGTAGCCGCGCGCCCGTTTGTAGCGGGCGATCACATCGCCGATCGTGTAGTTCCGCACATGGCCCATGTGGATCCGGCCGGAGGGATACGGGAACATTTCAAGAACATAATACTTTTCCCGCCCCGGGTCTTCCTCGGCCCGGAAGCATCCGGCTGCCTCCCAACGGGCTTGCCACTTGCTTTCGCTGTCTTTCGGATTGTACCGGCTCATCTTGTGATCACTGCCTCAGCTAACCCGGCCGGGGCAAGGGCGGCGGCCCCGTCAGGCGGCCAAAGCCGCCGCGTCGGGGGCTGTCCCACCGGCGGGGGCTTTATTGAAGTCCCGCGATCCGAAGCTGGCGGGCCCGGGTAAGAATGGCGTTCTCGAGCTCGATCCCGGTTGCCTCGTCGACCTGAGCATCGCGCCAGGTGTTTTGCTCGGTGAGCAACTGCCGAAACACCCGCGCGCGCACACCATCGGCCCGCAAATCGCGGCCCAGGATGAACACGTTGACCTTAAAGCGCTCGCTCGGGGTCTCGGGCGGCGCGTACCAATCGGTGATAATGACCCCGCCGAAAGGGTCGGCGGTGGACAGCGGCATGAAGGACACGGTGTCGAGCGAGGCGCGCCAAAGGAAGCTGTTGACGCCGATCCCGGAACCGCCTCCCTCCTGCGGCAGGGCTTCCCCATTGCCGAAAAGGGCCGCTGACGACAAGCCGTCCGGGCCGAAGACGCTCTCCGGCTCCTGGTAGGTCGGCTTCCCGTCGGCCCCCTTGGTGGGATAGGTCGTATCCGGGTCGGCGTATTGGCATCCCGCCGCTAGCGCCATGCCCGACGCCGCGATCAGGACAGCGCGCGCTGTCTTCAAAATCTGTTTCATCCTCGCCTGCAAAACCCTGCCGATCCACTGTTGTTCTTTAATCACGCAGGCCCCCGTGTCGTCAAGCAAGCCGCGCGCGGGACCGGCCTTCCGGCCGCCCGCCGTGGGGGCGTTTTGGGAGCATGCCCGCGGCCGCGCCTCGTCCACCCACCTGTGTTATCCACGCAACAGTATGTCTCAAAAGCCACTTACAGGTATGTTGCCGGATTGACCCAGCGCGCTGCGATATTGGATAAAGGAGTCAACAGCATGCATTCGTGTGTTGTTACAAAGGTGCCGTTCGATGCGGGGGGAAGGCCCAAGCGGTGTCGGCACCGATGTGATAATCGTCGGTTATATCCGGCTATCCTTGGTAAGGGGAAGTAACATGAAGAAAATCCTTCTCGGCAGCACGGCACTGCTGGCGGCTGGAACGATGCTGGGCGGTCAGGCGAACGCCCAGATCGAGCTTGGCCTCGGCGGCTACATGCAACAGTGGTTTGGTTACGCCAGCCAGGACGACGACCTGGGTGTTGGCGGCGGCGCCAATAACGATTTCACGGGCACGAACACCGCGTCCGACACTGAAATCCACTTCAAGGGCTCCACGACCCTGGACAACGGCCTGCAGTTCGGCGTGAACGTCCAGCTCGAGGGCAATACTTCCGGCGACCAGATCGACGAATCCTACCTCTTCGTCACTGGCTCCTTCGGCCGCATCGAAATGGGCTCCGAGAACTCCGCCCAGTACAAGATGCAGTATGCCGCTCCGGACGTTGGCATCGGCCTGAACTCCGGTGACCAGACGAACTGGGTGAGCTACGCCGGCGTCGGTGGCACCAGCGGCACCTTCCGCGGCGCCTTCGGGTCCACCTTCGTTGAAGTGGCGCGCGCCAACGACGCGAAGGGCATCACCTACTACACCCCGCGCTTCGCTGGGTTCCAGGTCGGTGCGACCTACCGCCCGAACACCAACGAAGACTCCAACGGCCCGGTTGACCGCGAGCTTCAGGACGACGGCAACACCACCGACATCTTCTCGGTTGGCGCTAACTACGTGCAGTCCTTCGACGGCTTTGACGTTGCCGTCGCCGGTGGCTTCGGCCGCGGCTCCTCTCACACGCGCGGTGCCGATGATCCGACTGCGTGGAGTGTGGGCGCCAACGTCGGCTTCGGTGGCTTCACGGTTGGTGGCTCCTTCGCCCAGTCCATCGACGACCCGGCGGTCGGCGACATGACTGGCTGGGACCTCGGCGTGAGCTATGGCACCGGTCCTTGGGCTGTCAGCTTGGCCTGGTTCTACGGTGAGCGCGATGGCGGCGGCGCGGGCAGCGACGTCCTCCAAGCGGAGCAGAACACCGTTCACCTGTCGTCCAGCTACGCGCTGGGCCCGGGCGTGAAGGTTTCCGGCACCCTGGGTTACCAGGACATCTCCGACGAGGACGGCCGTGGCGAAGACAACACGGCTTGGTACATCGTCGCCGGTCCGAACCTGAGCTTCTAAGCTCTCGTTCCACCGAAGTTTCTGGAAGGGGCTGGCCTTTGGGCCGGCCCCTTTTGCTTTCTGGAGGCGCAAGCGAGCGAGGAATTCGCTCGGGTAAATATGGAATACACCTAATAATAGCGTTTTTTTGGCACAGCAATCTGAGGGTGGAATCCGCGGCGGCGGTGTCCCTTTGACGCAACCCGTTTGACAAGAAATATTCCCCTAATACAGGCATGAATGGATTTTGTTCTTAAATCGCGTGAGCCTTCCTAAGGCCGCGCGATTTTGGGCCCCCGCCCGGCCAATGCAAACTAGGGGAAGTAAACATGAAGAAAGTTCTACTCGGCAGCGCGGCACTGCTGGCGGCTGGGACGATGCTGGGCGGTTAGGCGAACGCGTAGATCGAACTCGGCCTCGGCGGTTACATGGAGCAGTGGGTTGGCTACGCTAGCCAGGACGACGATCTTGGCGTTGGCGGTGACGCGCGGAACGACTTCTCGGGCACGAACACCGCGTCCGACAGCGAAATCCACTTCAAGGGGTCCACGACCCTGGACAACGGCCTGCAGTTCGGCGTTAACGTCCAGCTCGAAGGCAACACCTCCGGCGACCAGATCGACGAATCCTACCTCTTCGTGACAGGCTCCTTCGGCCGTGTCGAGGTGGGCTCGGAGAACACCGCCCAGTACAAGATGCAGTACTCCGCTCCGGACGTCGGCATCGGCCTGAACTCCGGCGATCAGACCGCCTGGGTGAGCTACGCCGGCGTCGGCGGCACCGCGGGCACCTTCCGCGGCGCCTTTGGCTCCACTTTCGTCGAAGTCGCGCGCGCCAACGATGCGCGCACGGTGCCGATGATCCGACTGCGTGGAGTGTGGGCGCCAACGTCGGCTTCGGTGGCTTCACGGTTGGTGGCTCCTTCGCCTAGAACCTGGATGACCCGGCGGTTGGTGACATGACCGGCTACGACCTCGGCGCCAGCTACGCCACCGGCCCCTGGTCCGTGAGCCTCTCTTGGTACCATGGCGAGCGTGACGGCGGCGGCACCGCTCTGGAAGCCGAGCAGGACACCGTTCACCTGTCCTCGAACTACAACTTGGGCCCGGGCGTCCGGTTCTCCGGCACCCTGGGCTACCAGTATATCTCCGACGAAAGCGGCGCTGGCGAAGACAACACCGCTTGGTACATCGTCGCGGGCCCGAGGCTGAGCTTCTAAGCACTCGGTTGATTGCCCTTCACGGGACGGGGCCGGTCATGCGACCGGCCCCGTTTCATTTTCGCCCCCCCCTTCCCTATCCCCTTCCGGATTGGCGCGATTCACAACTCCCCGCGAAGCGTCTAAGATCGCCTCCCTCACACGGAGTCGCTTCGGATGCCGCCCGAGATGCCCCCCGAGTTGCCACCCGCCACCACCACGCACCCTGATGCCGGCCAGGCCCTCAATCTGTTGCGCCAAGGACGGCCCAAGGAGGCGGCGGCGGTATGCGAGGCGGTGCTCGCGCGGCGGCCGAAAGACGTCCAGGCCTTACACATCCTCGGCATCCTATCCGCGCAGTCCGGAGATCCGGCGCGTGGCGAAGCCCTTTTGCGCCGCGCCATGGCGGCCGACCCGCGCAACCCGGCCGCCCCTTACGACCTGGGGAACCTCTACCTGGCCACGAACCGGGTCGCCGAGGCCGAGCCCTGTTTCCGCGCGGCTGTGGAGCTCGCGCCCGCCATGGCGGAGGCGCGGCTCGGCTTGGCGACGGCCTTGGCGCGCCTTGGGCGGTTGGACGAGGCGCTTCCGGCTTGCCACGCCGCTCTGAAGCTCAAGCCCGAGCTTGCCCCCACCCATAATGTGCTGGGTAACATCCTGAAGGAGCAAGGCCGCCTCGACGACGCGACCGCCTGTTACCGCCGGGCGCGAAGCTTGGCGCCAAGGGCGGTGGATCCGCATTTCAACCTGGGGCTGATGGCGCGGGAGCGAAACAGTTTCGAAGAAGCGATCGCTCACTACCGCGCGGCCCTAACGGTGGCGCCGCGCCATGCCCCCAGTCACTACAATCTCGGCATCGCGCTTCTGCTCAGCGGAGACTATCCGGCCGGCTGGCCTGAATACGAATGGCGCTGGGCCGCGAAAGGCAAGCAGCCGCGCTTTCGGGACGCGCTCTGGACCGGCCAGAATCTTACGGGTAAGCGCATATTTATTCATTCAGAACAAGGGCTTGGCGACAGCCTGCACATGCTCCGCTATCTGCCCGCCGTGGCGGCCCGGGCGGCCTCCACCGTTCTGGAGGTTCCCGCCCCCCTGCTGCCGCTCGCCGCGGCGCAAGGCTGGCCCGTGGAGCTTCAGGCCAAGAGCGCGCCCGCGCCGCCCTTCGATCTGCAGTGTCCTATGATGAGCCTGCCGCGCGCCTTCGGGACGACCTTCGAGACCATTCCCGCCGGGACGCCCTACCTCAAGCCGCCGGAAGCGCGAAAGCGGGCCTGGTCGGAGCGCCTGTGCGGACTTTCCGGGCTCAAGGCGGGGATTGTTTGGGCTGGAAACGTTAATCAGGCCAATGACGGCAACCGCTCCTTGGACTTAGCGCGCCTCGCGCCGCTTCTAGCCCTTCCGGGCATTTCCTGGGTGTCCCTGCAAGTCGGGCCGAAAAGCGCCGAGCTTGCCAGCCTGCCCGAGGGTTCCGTTCTCGACATCTCGCCAGAGTTGACCGACTTTGCCGAAACCGCTGCGGCGGCGGCGAACCTCGACGTCATCGTCAGCGTGGACACTTCGGTCGGTCATTTGGCGGGTGCGCTAGCGCTTCCCACCTTCATTCTTCTGTCCTTCGCGGCGGACTGGCGTTGGCCGACCGGCCGGGCCGACAACCCCTGGTACCCAAGCCTGACGGTGTTCCGTCAAGAAAAGCTGGGGGATTGGGACCCGGTGGTCACCGCCACGACCGATGCGCTCACCGCGCTGAGGGATTCCTCATGACCGGCCCCGAGACGCCCGCGAGGATCGTTTGGCTGGCGTCCTACCCGAAATCAGGAAACACCTGGTTGCGCGCCTTTCTCGCCAATTACATAGAGAACCGCGAAAGCCCGATCCCGATCAATGAGTTGGGGCGCTTCGCGCCGCACGAGGCGACGCGCGCACCCTATGACGCCCTCGCGAAGCAGTCGGGCAAGGAATTGGACGATGGCGAAGTGTACCGGCTGCGTCCCCAGGTTCAGCGAATGACCAACCGCCGCGCCCAAACCTTCGTGTTCATGAAGACCCATGCGGCGCTCGTCCAGGTGAACGGGGTCCGCACCATTGCCCCCGAAGTCACGGCCGGCGCCATCTACGTCGTGCGCAACCCCCTGGACGTGGCGGTCTCGTTTGCAAGCCACATGGGCTGCGGCCTGGACGAGGCCATCGCCGCCTTGACAAACGAGGCGACCGAGCTGCCGATCGTCCAGAATCTCGTTCACGAGCACCTGGGGTCTTGGTCGGGACATGTCCGGTCCTGGCTCGAAACGCCCGGGCTGTCCCCGCATCTCATCCGCTATGAGGACTTGTCCCGGGACCCGGAGGGCGTCTTTGGAAAACTGGTTGAGTTCCTGCGGTTGCCGCCGGAGCCCGGGCGTTTGAGAAGAGCCATCGCCTTTGCCAGCTTCAAGGAATTGGCGGGGCAAGAGTCGTCGGGCGGCTTCAAGGAAAAGCCCTCCTCGCCCGACCGCTTCTTTCGCTCCGGGAAAGCCGGGTCTTGGCGCGACGCCCTGTCCGAGTCGCAAGCGGAGCGAATCGTGGCCGACCACGGGCAGGTGATGCGCCGCCTCGGCTATCTTGACAGCGGGGGCGCGCTGGTCTTTTGATCGCGGTGTAAACCCTTGCGCCGCGCGCGCCAGAGCTTTCCCGGATGATGGACTACTCATGAGCGGCATCGTTTGGCTGGCCTCCTACCCCAAATCCGGGAACACCTGGATGCGTGCCTTCCTGGCCAATCTCTTCATCGACGCCCCGGAGCCGGTCAAGATTAACGACCTGCCGAACTTCGCTTATGGCGATGCCCGCGCCGATCTCTATGAACAGGCCAGCGGCAAACCGCTCGAAGAGCTCAGCGACTCAGACATTCACAAATTGCGGCCGGCGGTGGCGCGCCTCATCGCCTCCGCCCGTCCGGACGCGGTTTTCGCGAAGACCCACAACGCGGTGACCGAATTGGAGGGTGTGCCGACGATCCCTCCCGACTCCACGGCGGGTGCGATCTACATCGTGCGCAATCCGCTCGACACGGCGATCTCCTACGCCCACCACTTCGCCATGGAGCCTGCCCAAGCGATCGAGGCGATGAATTCGGACATCAATCAAATCGTCACCGTCGATCGCTCCGTGTTTCAGTTCCTCGGAAGCTGGCATGGCCATGTGGCAAGCTGGCTGGACGCGCCCGGCCTCAACCCGCACCTCGTCAAGTACGAGGACCTGCTGCGCAATCCGGTCAAGGCCTTCGGTGGCGTGGTTTCCTATCTGAAGTTGCCGCGCGACCCGGCCCGCCTCAAGAAGGCGATCCGCTTCAGTTCCTTCAAGGTTCTAAAGGCACAGGAGCAAAAAGGCGGCTTTCGGGAGCGGTCCAAGGCTAACGACCAGTTCTTCCGCTCCGGGAGCTCGGGCGGATGGCGCCAAGTCTACACCGACGAGCAGGTTGCAAAGGTCATTGAATATCAAGGAGATATGATGCGCCGCCTCGGCTATCTGGGTCCCGACGGCCGCTTGAGGTGTTGAGCATGGGTACCGAAGAGAGAGAAGCCAGCCCCGAGCGGCTCGCCAGGAACCTGGCCGCCGTCCGCGAGAAAATTTCCGCCGCCGCGCGCCTGGCCAAGCGCGATCCCGCCGAGGTGACCTTGGTGGCCGTCTCGAAGACGCATGGGGAAGACCTCGTGGCCGCCGCCCTGGCAGCCGGCCAGCGCGTGTTCGGCGAGAACCGGGTCCAAGAGGCGCAGGCTAAATTCCCGAGCCTGAAACAGCGTTTCCCCGATCTTGAGCTTCACCTCATCGGTCCGCTGCAGACCAACAAGGCAGCCGATGCCGTGGCGCTTTTCGATGTGATCCAATCCCTGGACCGGCCGAAACTCGCCCGGGCCCTGGCCAAGGAGATGGCGAAACAGGGCCGCCGGCCGAACTGCCTGGTTCAGGTCAACACCGGTGAGGAGCCACAAAAAGCCGGGGTGGCGCCGGCTGAGGCGGAAGACTTCGTCGCGTTCTGCCGAGGCGAGTTGGACCTTCCCCTTGGCGGTCTGATGTGCATCCCGCCGGCGGAGGAAGATCCGGCGCCGCATTTCGCGCTGCTGCGCCGTTTGGCCGAGCGCTGCGGCCTGCCGCTCGTATCGATGGGAATGAGCGGTGATTTTGAAACCGCCGTGGAGCTCGGTGCCACTCATGTGCGCGTCGGCACGGCAATCTTCGGCGCGCGTCCTAAACCGGCGCCGTGATAGCGGCTTAAGCGGCCCGGAGCGGTCAAACCGGTTCGGCCGGTTCGCGGTGCAGAAGCGGGTGCAGGGGCGCCGCGCGCTCGGTGGAAAGAAATGCCCGGTCCATGGCTTGGGCTTCCAACGCGTGCAGCTGCGCGCGGAAGGCCCGGCCTACGCGGCGCACCCGATCCTGGTGCCGCGCGACCAGGTCGCGGCCCAAGTGGTCCTTGATGGGAAAATCCATGGTGCGGAAGTATTTGGTGAACTCGGACCCTAACTCGACCCGGCCTTCGCTGTCTGCCCCGCCCCGATTGCCAATCCTGCCCCTCATGACCCCACACCTCCATCCTGCTGATGTGTAAAATTCCGTAGGTATTCAATACAACAGTACCCTTGCCAGGGGGTTAACGCGGCTTTAACCAGCGGGCTTGGCGCAATTTTGTCACTAAGCTCGGCCGCCGGTAGACGCAACCGCTGGAATCTGCGTCAATGGAGGTGTGGCGCGCGCCGGATGCGCGGGGCAAGCAGGGGATGTCTCACGCCATGACGACGGATCGGGTTTCGGCCCTGGTGTTTCTCGCGTTCTCAATCGCCTATGGGGTGCTCGCGACCGAAATCCCCGTGCCGCCCTTCATGAGCTCCGAACCCTTCACCCCGCGCACCATGCCCTACGCCTTGTCCGCGCTGGGCATCGCGCTCGCGCTGGCTATGTTGGCCACCTCGGGCCCGCCGCGCCGCGCGAGGACGGAGGCGCGGGCAGCTGAGGACTTAGGGGCCGACGCCGAAGCCGCGCCGCCTCCCGAAAAGCCCAAGGCGCCGGAGATGCGCTGGGGCAAGGTGCTGATCCTGGCGGCGGTGATGTGTCTTTATGGCCTGACGCTGAAGCCCCTGGGTTTCATCGTCTCCACGAGCTTGTTCCTGATCGCCGGCTATCTCGTGCTGGGCGAGCGGCGGGTCTGGATCTTGCTCGCCGCCTCGATCCCCATCGTGGTGGCGTTCTGGGCCTTGCTCACCCAGCTCCTCGGGATCTATCTCGATCCGGGCGCCCTGTTCTCTTGGCTGGGGGGGCGCTGAATGCTCGAGGGAATTCTGTCCGGGGCGGCAACCGCCTTTACGCCGATCAATCTGATGATGGTTTTCGTCGGCTGTTTCGCCGGCACGTTTATCGGCATGCTGCCGGGGCTGGGGCCGATCTCGGCCATCGCTTTGATGATCCCCATCACCTATGGCTTCGATCCGGCCTCGGGCATGATCCTGATGGCGGGCGTCTACTACGGCGCGATCTTCGGTGGCTCCACCTCTTCGATCCTGATCAACGCGCCGGGCGTGGCGGGCACCGTGGCCACCGCCTTCGACGGCTATCCCCTCGCGCGTCAAGGCTTCGCAGGGAAGGCCCTGGCGACCGCGGCCTATTGCTCCTTCGCGGGCGGCACCATCGCGGCGATCTTGCTCTTGATCGCGGCCCCGGCCTTGGCCCAGGTCTCCTTGAGTTTCCAGAGCGCGGACTACTTTGCGCTGATGGTACTGGGCTTGACCGCCGTCTCGGCCTTCGCGGCCCCTGGTCAGGTTCTCAAGGCGCTGATCATGACGGTGCTGGGGCTGATGCTCTCGACCATCGGAACTGATCCGGCCATTGGGATTCAGCGCTTCACCTTCGGCCGCCTCGACTTGATCGACGGCATTAGTTTCCTGCTGCTCGCCATGGCCACCTTCGCCTTGTCGGAGGCGTTGATGTCGGTGCTGCGGGAGGACAAGATTTCCGACGAGGCGCGCGCCGCCACCAAGGGCGGCATCGGCAGCCTGCGCCTGAAGGCGAGCGAGGTCAAATCCATCGCTCCCACGGTCGGCCGCTCCTCGATCATCGGCTTCTTCATCGGGGTCTTGCCGGGGGCGGGCGCCACCATCGCCTCCTTCCTGGCCTATGGCATGGAGCGCAACATCGCACGAGGCAAGGAGCGGGAGAAGTTCGGCAAAGGCAGCCTGAAGGGACTCGCGGCCCCGGAAACGGCCAACAACGCCGCCTGCTCAGGTTCCTTCGTTCCTTTGCTCACACTCGGAATTCCAGGCTCCGGCACCACCGCGATCATGCTCGGCGCCTTGATCAGCTATGGCGTTCAGCCGGGGCCGCGCCTCTTCGTCGACGCGCCGCAGGTGTTCTGGTCGGTGATCGTATCGATGTACATCGGCAATATCATCCTGCTGGTGCTCAACCTCCCCCTCATCCCCTACATCGCCCGCTTGCTCGCGGTGCCTAAGCAGTTCCTGGTGCCCTTGATCCTGTTCTTCTCCCTGATCGGGGTGTACCTGGTGTCCTTCAACACCTTCGACATTCAGATGATGGTCTTCTTCGCCCTTGGCGCCATCGTGTTGCGCCTGGTGGGATTCCCCATGGCGCCCTTGATTTTGGGGTTCATCCTTGGCGATCTGATGGAGGACAACCTGCGCCGGGCCTTGTCCATCAGCGACGGGTCGATTTCCTTCCTTTGGGAACGGCCGATCACTTTGACGATCATGATCCTAACGGCGATCATCGTGCTGGTGCCGCTGATCAAGGCGATCCGGCCGCGCTACGCGGGCGAGACCGCCGGGGAAGGCGGCTAGAAGCCTGCTTTCCCGCCCGTCTTGCCGCCACTTTGGCCAAAAGGAGCTTTCGCCCTTCATGCCGCCTTCTCCCAGAGACCTCTTCGCCGAGACTTCGGTGCAGGCCCTGTTTCCGACCTGCGTATGGGTTTACGACCTGAAGCCCGAGGTTCACGAGCCCATGAACCGCCGCCTGCTCGCCACCTTGGACGCGCTCACCGACCCAAAGCCCGTGCTGCCGCCGGGCCGCAATTGGCAGACGGAGCAAACCCTGCACGAAGTCCCGGAATTCGCCGAACTGATGGAGATTGGCGTGCTGGCCGCCCGGGGCGTGCTAGATGCCATCGCGGTTAAGTACACCGATATCATGATCACCGGCGCCTGGGCCAACATCAATCCCAAGGGCGCGGGCCATCCGCCCCACATCCACCCCAACAACTACCTTTCGGGCGTTTACTATCTGCACGCGCCCACGGGGGGGGACAGCATCACCTTCCACGATCCGCGCAAGCAAATCGATCTGATCTCGCCGGAGGTCAAGAAGCCCAACGTTTACAATTCGCCGATCCACATGGTGAAGATTCAGTCGGGCCGCATGATGCTTTTTCCCGCCTGGCTGGGCCACTCCGTCGTGGCCAACCAGAATCAGGAGCTTCGGGTCAGCGTTTCGCTCAACTTCATGTTCCCCAACTTCGCGGAGACCATGGGTCAGCCCAAGTGGCCTGGCCTGCCCCTCAAGCGCACTGGCGGGAGCGGCTAGCGGCTACCATATCTCTTCTGAGAACGTTTTGAGGCGAGGAGACAGGTGCCATGGCGATCGAGAAAGCGACCTTTGGGGCAGGATGCTTTTGGGGCGTGGAAGCGGCCTTCCGGCAGGTCGAGGGTGTCGTCGACGTGGCGGTGGGATACACCGGCGGAGACCTCGAGAATCCCACCTATCGCGATGTCTGCGGCGGTCACACCGGTCACGCCGAGGCGGTGGAGGTTGATTTCGATCCGGAGAAGGTGTCCTACGAGGCCTTGCTGCAGACCTTCTTCGCCATTCACGATCCCACCCAGGTGGACCGCCAAGGCCCGGACGTCGGGCGTCAGTACCGCTCGGCGATCTTCTATCATTCGCCGGAGCAGCGCGCGGCCGCGGAGTCCGCGAAGATCGTCGCCGGACAGTCGCTGCGCCGCCCGGTTGCGACGGAAATCGTGCCGGCGAGCACCTTCTGGCGGGCCGAGGATTATCATCAACGCTATTTCGAGAAACGGGGCATGGCCGCCCACGTTTGAGGAGACACGTTTAACGGCCGGCCGCGGGGACTTAGCCTTCCGGGGCGGTTTCCATGTTGCCCTGGACGATGAGCTGCAGGACCTCGTGCTCGTCGGTATCCTTGATCAAGCGCTCGCCGACGTTCTCTCCCCGCTTCAGCACCATCACCCGGTCGCCGACCTCGAAGATGTCGTTCAGACGGTGGGAAATGATGACCTGCGCCACGCCCTGGCGCTTTAGCTCGAGCATGGTTTCCAGCAAGCGCTCGGTCGCCATGGCCGAGAGATTGGCGGTGGGCTCGTCGAGCACGATCACCTTGGGGTCGAAGCTTATAGTCCGCGCGATGGCCACGGACTGCTGACGCCCGCCGGACAGGCTTTCCACCTTCTGGAAGACCGAGTTCACGTCCACCTTCAGGCGTTTGAGCACCGCTTCGGCTTCGGCGTACATGCGCTTGCGGTCGATAAAGAGGCCGCGCTTGGGCCAGCGGCCGAGGAAAATGTTCTGCCCGATGTCCATGTTTCCGCAGAGCGCGAAGTCCTGGTAGATCATCTCGATGCCGATGTCCCGGCTATCTTGCGGGCTCTTGAAGTGGGTCGATTGCCCGTCCACCCGAACTTCGCCGGAATCGCGCTGATAGGCGCCGGTCATCACCTTCATCAGGGTAGACTTGCCCGCGGAGTTATCGCCAACCAGGCCTAGGACCTCGCCGGGCATAAGGCGAAAGTCCACGTTTTGCAGGGCCTTGACGGGGCCGAAGGTCTTGTTGATGTGGCGCATTTCCACCACCGGTGTTGCCGTGGGCTCGCTCATGAAGGCGCCTCCTCGGGGCTAACGGATTCGCGTTTCGGGAAGAAGCGGGTGCGCAGCCTTTGCAGCATGTGCTCCTGGCGCAGCCAGATGTCGGCAAGCACCGCCAGAATCAGGATTCCGCCGATAAAGACGTTCACCCAATGCTGCGGCATGATGAAGGAGCGCCCGTCGGGCAGCAGCACCTGCAGGGAGAGCAAGGCGCGGATCAGGGTAATCACCGCCGCCCCCGCCAGGGACCCGAGGACGGAGCCGAAACCGCCGAAAATCGATCCGCCGCCGATGATCACCGAGGCGATGGCATCCAGCTCGCGCAGCTGGCCGGCACTCGGGTTGAAGCTGCGCAGATAGGCGATGTAGATGATGCCCGCCGCGGCCGCGCACATCGCCGAGAAGACGAGCGACACAAAGCGCACCCGCGCGGTATCGATGCCGGCATAGTCCGCTGCTCGCCGGTTGCCTCCCGTGGCGATCACCGCGTAGCCGAAACGGGTCTTCGCCAGGATCAGCCCAGCTGCAACCGCGAGGAGCCCCATGAAGAGCGTTTGCACGCTCACCGCCGAGGCCAGGGCATGGGCTCCGCTGCCCGGCGGCGGCGCGATGCCGGCGGAGTCGAGGATTTCGATCAGTTTGCGCCCGATGAGATTGAAGCCCTCGGGAAAGCCGGAGAGCTGGCGTCCGGCCACCAGCCAGGCACCGATCCCGCGCGCAATGTAGAACATGCCCAGCGTCGCGACGAAGGCGGGCAGGCGGGCGCGGTTGGTCAGTACGCCGTTCATCACGCCGGCGGCGGTTCCTGCTGCGAAGGCGAGGGCCACCGCGAAGACCGGCGCCAGCTCCATCTCCTTCATCAAGAAAGCCGCGGTGGCTCCGGACATGGCCAGCACCGCCCCCACCGAAAGATCGATGTCGCCGTTGGCAATGACGAAGGTCATCCCGATGGCCAGCAGCGCGACCTCTGTGAAGGCGAGCAGCAGATTGAAGGAATTGTCGAGCGAGGCCCAAAAATCCGGCCGCAGGATCGCGCCGATGCCCCACAAGACGATGGCCAGTACCACCGCCGCGGTTTCGCGCCGCGCCAGCAAGCGGGAGAAGAAGCCGCCCGAGAAATCCCGCGCGGTCGCACGGCTCCCCCGTGTCTGAACGCCGACGATGGCCGCCCCCTCGGCCGTGCCTCCGGCCGGCGGTGGTTTGCCGCGCAGCTTCGCCCAAAGCCTCGCGAGCAATCCCGAGCGGATCAGCCAGGGCTCGATCAACACGGCGGCGAGCAGGATAAGGCCAAGGAAGGCCGGCACGGCGCCGGGCGGCAGCTGTGCCATGGCTTGGACCTGCATCTCCACGCCGCCGACCGTGATGCTGCGCACGGTGGGCACACCTTCGCGCAGAACCTTGTCGATCAGCACCACCAGGATCGCGCCCAGGCAGGACCCGAGCACCCTGCCCCGCCCGCCGAGGATGGAGGCGCCGCCCACGATTACCGCGGCAATGACGATGAGCTCCGCTCCCTGCCCGTACTGCGAAGTGACGGTTTTGTCCTGAGCCACGTTCATGAGCCCGGCCAGCGCCGCACAGAACCCCGAGAGCATGAAGCCGCGCAGGCGCACGGTATCCGTCGGGATGCCCGCGTACTCCGCCGCTTGGGCATTGCCGCCCGTCGCGTAGCTTTCGAAGCCCCAGCGGGTCCGGCCCAGCAGAAAAATCCCCACCAGCGCCACGACGAGAAACACCAGGATCTGATTGTTGAGGCCGAAGAGGCCGGCCTCGCCGATCAGGAAGAAGACATCGCCCTCCGCCTTGCCGGCGTAGCCGATGTTCTTGCCGCCGGTCAGGCCCAGGACCAGCCCCCGCCCGATGAACAGCATTGCCAGGGTGGCGATGAAAGCGGGCACCTTCAGCTTGGTGACCAGCAGGCCATTGACCAGGCCGATCCCCAGGCCCAGCGCCAGACAAAGCAGCGCGCCAAGCCAGGCCGGCTGATCCGCGAAGCTGGGCGCGTAGGTCAGGGAGAAAACCACCGCCACCAGCCCCAAGGTGGAGCCCACGGAGAGATCCAGATCCTTATTGACGATGACGAATGTCATGCCGACCGCCATCACCCCAAAGCGCGAGGCGTCGCGCAGCACGGCGAAGGCGGCATCGCTGCCGCCGAAAAAACCGGGATTGATCAGGGCGCCGACGGTGTAAAGCAGGGCCATGAAGACCAGCAGCCCGACCTCCCAGCCGCCCGCGAGATCAGCGGGGGGCCGGGGCTGGATCGGCGGGCTGGTTCTGGTCATGGCGGTGGCGGATAGAGGGGAAGGCGTGAGTCGCGCCCTCCCCTCTTCTTGGGCCTAGTTCTCGAAGCGCTTACCGACCGCGTCCACGTTGTCCTTGGTCACGAGCTGTGCGCGGGTGTCCAGATTCGCCGCGGAGATGCCTCGGTCGATCTGGAGATAAAGCTGCGCGACCGGCCAGAAGCCTTGCAGGAAGGGCTGCTGCCCCAGCGAGCCGTCGAGATGGCCTTCGCGGATTTGCTCCTGCTGTGCGGGGCCAAGGTCGAATCCGTAGGAGCAGACCTGGTCGCCCAAGCCGAGCTGGCCAATGGCGTTGCCCAGCGCCGGCGTCACGAAGCCGTTGGCGGCGAAGGCGCCGACCACGTCGTCGCGCGACTCGATGAGGGTGACAATGGAGCCCACGATGTTATTGGCGTCCACGTCCACGCCGATGTTCTCGGGCCCAGCGTCCACCTTGAAATCCGCCAGCCGGCCGGCGTCGTTCAGGGTGACCACGGCGGCTTCGAAGGCGGCTGTTATGCGGTTGTTCACCTCCACGTTGCCCAGCGTAGTGGTGTTGGGGAAGATGATGGTGCCGCCTGACGCACCGGACTCCAGCACGCAATTGGCCAGGGCTTCGCCGCCGATGGCCGCCGCCGAGGCGTCCTGGCCGGTGTGGCTGATGCCGCTGCGGTTCAGAATCGCCGGATCGAAGGAATTCGTCGTCGCGATGGGAATGCCCCGCGCCGTCAAGGTCTTGACGATGTCATCGTAGGCGCCGGACTGTGGGGTGGTCATGATGACGCCGTCGATGGTGGGGTCCTGGACGATCTGGTTCAGGATTTCGATTTCGCGGGGGATGTCGTCCACCGGGGCTTCGGAGCCCAGCATGATCAGGTTTATCCCGAAGGCGTCGGCGGCCACTTTGGCGCCCACGTAGGTTGGGTCGAAGAAGCCATTTCCGGCGGTGTGAGTGACGATGGCGAAGGTCAGCTTGCCGTCGGCGGAATTGAAGTTCTTGGTTTCGGGCGCCTCGGCGGCCGCTTCCTCGAAGGAATAACCACCCACGGCTTGATCCAAGGTGCCTGTCTGCGCGGCGGCCGGCAGAGCAAATCCCGTTTCCAGCGCAAATCCTGATGCCAGCGCAAGCGTTGCCGCCATCCCTGTCAGATGGTTTCTCATGAATTCCTCCCTTGCGTGGCACGCGCCACGGTTATTGTTGCGAGTCGAAACCCTTGCGATCAGCCCTCGGGCCAACTATCGCAGTAAGAGAAGGGTAAGGGCCGCTCAAGAGCCCGGTCAACGCTAAACGGCGCGGGAAAAGGCGAGCCGGGCCAGCAGAAAGGAATGGACCCATGAGCGAAACAGCCAGATACCCAAGCTTGGCGGGGCGGACGGTGCTGGTGACCGGAGGGGCCTCGGGAATCGGAGCGGCGATCGTGGAGCACTTCCTGGACCAAGGGGCGCGGGTTGGTTTCCTCGATCTGAACGAAACCGCCGCCGCCGCCCTCTTGAAGCGTTTACCGCGCGATGCCCCGGTGCGTTTCGAGGCCTGCGACCTGCGCGATATCGCGGCCTTGCAAAGCGCGATCCAGGCGGTGCGCGCGGCCTTGGGGCCAATCACCGTGCTGATCAACAACGCCGCCCATGACGACCGTCACGCCATTGAGGAGGTCACGGCCGAGTACTGGGATGAGCGATTCGCGGTCAATTTGCGCCACCAGTTCTTCGCGGCGCAAGCGGTGATCGCAGACATGGACGGGGCCGGCGGTGGGGCCATTATCAACCTCGGCTCGGTAAGTTGGATGCTCGGCCAAGGCAATATGCCCTGCTACACCACAGCCAAATCCGCGGTGCAGGGCCTAACCCGCGCGCTCGCCCGCGACCTCGGCCCGCGCAACATCCGCGTCAACTGCGTGGTGCCCGGCTGGATCATGACCGAGCGGCAAGTCGAAAAGTGGCTGACGCCCGAGGGCGAGGCGCAACTGATGGCGCGCCAGTGCCTGAAGCGCAAGCTCCTTCCCGAGGATATCGCCAAGGCGGTGCTGTTCTTTGCCTCGGACGATAGCGGCGCCTGCACAGCGCAAAGCTATATCGTGGATGGTGGCTGGGTATAGGCGCCGTTATTGCCGGCCCGACTACTGCGCGGCGCTGGCGGGGGCGGCACTTTGGCGCCGCGGCAGCACGATCAGGAAGGATGTGCCCTTGGCGTCGCTGCGGCGCAGGGAGATCTCGCCGCCGTGGGCGCGCACCAAGTCCCGCACGATGGCGAGGCCCAGCCCGGTGCCGTCCGCCCGGGTCGAGCCCGTGAAGGGCTGGAAGAGGTGCTCGCGCGCCCGGGGCGCCAGGCCCGGGCCATTGTCCACGACCTCGATCTCGACCGTGTCGCTGGCCATCCGGGCCGTGACCTCGATCCGGGTGGCCCCGGCCTGCAAGGCATTCTGGGCGAGATTGGTCAGCACACGATGAAGCTGCTCCCGGTCGGCTTCGATGCGCAAGCCCGGCGAAACCGCGTTCAGCCACAAGGACTGCTCACCCACCGCGCCCGGCAGGCCACCGCCCACCTCTTCCACCAGCTCCGCCAGATCGAAGGTTTCCAGCATCAATTCCGCTGGCCCCTCGCGCGTGAAGTTCAGAGTCTGCCCGCAGAGCCGCGCGGCCCGGTCGATGGCTGCGATCAGCGTCGGCGCGGCCTGGCGCACCTTTGGATCGTCGCTGGCGGCCAGCCGGTCCGAAACCAGGGAAGCGGTGGAGAGGATATTGCGCAGATCGTGATTGATCTTGGTGACCGCCGTGCCCAGGGCGGCAAGGCGGGTCTTGTGATGAAGGGAGGCGCGCAGCGCGCGCTGCATGTCCTGCAGCTGCCGCTCCGCCAAGCCGATCTCGTCCCCCCGGGCCGAGGCCGCGATAATGCGCGAGGCATCCTCCGGGTCCGCGCTGAAAGCCACCATATTCTCGGTCATTCGCCGCATCGGGCGCACGAGCATGAGGTGCAGCGACAAGAAGACCAGCGCCGCGGTGATCGCTGAGATGAACAGGGAAAGGCCCAGAATGCGGTAGCCGAAGCTGATCATTTCCTGGCGCAAGGGCGCTTCGTCCAGCACGAGCTCCATGGTCACCGCCGGGTCCTCCGGCGACTGACCGACAACGCGCAGGACCCGGTTCTCGCTTTGGGCCATCGTGGAGAGCGCATCGCCGATCAGGGTGAAGAACCCGGCTTCGCGCAGGTCGAAGGCGGCGTCGATCTCTCCGGGGCTTCCGGTCATCAGCATGAGCTTGCGGTTGGCCGCAGGATCGCGCATCCCGACCACGTAGGCGCCGACATGGTCCAGCAACTCCTCCTCCAAGGTCTCGTCGACCATGAGGTCCGGCGTTGCCTCCAGGGCGAGGATCGCCAAATGCCCCGCCGCCAGGCGCCCTTCCAGATAGCTTAAGCGGAACCGCCCGACCGAGGGCGAGAAAATCAGCACCTCCGCCAGCATCACGAAGGCGATTGTCAAGATCAGCAAGCGTGCCGACAAGCTCCCAACGAAGGGCGGCAGCTTCGAACGGGTCCGCGTCATGCTCTCCACACTACCCCGTTTCGCCGCCAGTGGGAAACGGTGGCGGCGGGAAACGGTGGCGGGGGGAAACTGTTGCGGGGGAGGAATCAGCGCTGGGGGAATCGGCACCGCGCAAGCCGTCACCCCAACTTCAGCAGTGCGCGCACGAGAAAGCGGGTGCGCGCGCTGAAGAGTTTTGGGGTGTAGTAAGCGCCCGCGGCCCGTTTACTCACCTCGCCCAAGG
>JARFRB010000052.1 GCA_029287455.1 Pelagibius litoralis
GAATTGTTCGTCTCGTGGGCTCGGAGATGTGTATAAGAGACAGGGCGAGGATGAAGACGTGGAGGAGGACGTGTTGGAAGGCGAGGCGGAAAGCGTCGTCTTCAACGCCACCTCCTTCGCCGCCGAAGGCCTGATCGCCGAGGACTACAGCGCCACCGAAAGCATCGAGACGGAAATCGAATCCTGCGTGGAGCGCATTCGTGAAGCCCGCATGAAGGGCTACGAAGGCGATTCCTGCGGCGAGTGTGGCAACTTCACCCTGGTGCGCAACGGCACCTGTATGAAGTGCGACACCTGCGGGGGCACCAGCGGCTGCTCCTAGGGGCTCGGGGGCCCCACCCCTTACCTCGCCTCAAACGGGCGCCGCCAGAACCGCGGCGCCCGATTTTTTTGGGGGGATGTGCATGGTTTGCGCGGACCGGGGTGGCGCTTTACGTCCTTGTCCGCCAAGAGCGAAGCCAACCGCCGCTAGGAGGACGGCCAGCCGATGTCCAGGGAGATGGGGGCGCTGTCGATGGGGATGAAGAAGTTGATGCCTTGGTTGCTGGCTCTCTCTTGGCCCAGAAGAATGCCGCTGACCGATACGGCGACGACGTTGCCGGCTTCGTCGAGCAAGGGCCCGCCGGAGTTGCCCGGGTTCACGGGCGCGTCGCTTTGCAGGTACTCCTGCCCCCCCATGACCCGGTGGGTGCTGACGATCCCGCGGCGCAAGGTGCCGCTGAAGCCCTGGTCCAAGGGCGCACCGTAAGAGTAAACCTCCTGGCCGGTGTCCGGGCTATAGGTCGCCATGGCCAAGTGCCGCCTCGACGTATCGTCGATAGCGACCAGGGCCGTGTCCCTGTAGGTGTTCTTGCGAATGATCTTTCCGTTGTGCGCCGCACCGTCCACGAAACGCACCTTGACCGTTTCAGCGCCGCCGACCACGTGGGCGTTCGTCAACAGGATGCCGGGGGCGATCAGGAACCCGGTCCCATGGCCTGTTGCCGACTTCAGAACCGCGACGGCCCCGGTCAAGGGCTCATTGTTCAGGCCCGTGCCATCCGACGCGCGCAGGTCGCGCGCGAAAACCTCACGCGACGAAGTGTCCACGACCGGCGCCGGAGCGGCCGCGTCGCTCATCAGCCGATGAAAATCCGGCTGGGCAAGAAGATTCTGGACGGCGACCGAGAAGGCTTGGTCGAGGGCCCTTTCCGCCCCACTGCGGCTAACTTCCGTGGCGGCGGAGCCGCGCGTTTCGACTTCGTAGACGAGCTCTTGCCGAAAGGTGTCGTAGACCTGCCACTCCACTTCCAGATAAACGTCGGCCTTGGAGTCGCCAGGCTTGTTGAACATGGTCGATGGAAAGCAAATGTTGACCTCGAGATCGTTGACAATGCCGGCGATAAAATAGTCGGCGTCGTCCAAATCCGGATCCCCGAACAGCTTGTCCGGATCGCCGACCACCTTGTAATTCACGCGCTCGAACTCGCCCTTGAAGACTTCGTGAAGGGGATCGAGGTCAAGCTCGAACCTGTCGTTGTCCAGGCTGTAATCCACGGTGTATTGGCAGAACATGCCGGTCGCGAAGAATCCAACCGGCTCGTACCTTGGCATCTTCGCCACGATCTTCGTGAGGGCGATCTCCCTCGTGCCTTCGAATTGAGGCGCGGTTACCGGCGCTTCCTTGGTCGCGGTTTGGGAGGTCGCGGTGCTACAGGCAGAGGATGCCAGAGCGAGGAGAACAACGGGAAGAATTCGGAAGCTCCGCACGTCCACAACACACCCTATTAAGTAGTTTACTTACAATTATCTTCTATATTAAGTCGTATTCACTGTAAAGAGGGGCGCGGGCGATAAGGTCCGTATTCGGTTGCCGGTACCGCGACAGCCCCCTACCCAACCGCCGACGCCTCCGCTACCCTGCGCGCCTTCACAGACGTGGCGCCGGCAAAGGGAGAAAGACCATGGCGGGAGCGATCGAGGGACGCTTGGCGGAATTGGGGATCGAGGTGCCGGAGGCGGCGGCGCCGGTGGCGAACTACGTCGGCTGGGTGAAGAGCGGCAATCTGGTCTTTGTGTCCGGCCAAGTGACCCTGAAGGATGGGCAGTTCCTCTACATCGGCAAGCTGGGTGGCGGCATGTCCCTTGAGGAGGGGCAGGCGGCGGCCAGGCTCTGCGGCGTCAACATCATCGCGCAGTTGAAGGCGGCCTGCGACGGGGACCTGGACCGGGTAAAGCGCATCGTGCGCCTTGGCGGCTTCGTCAACTCCACGCCGGATTTCACCGACCAGCCCAAGGTGATCAACGGCTGCTCGGACCTCATGGTGGAGGTCTTCGGCGACAAGGGCCGCCATGCGCGCGCCGCGGTCTCCGCCGGCTCCCTGCCCCTTGGCGTGGCGGTCGAGGTGGACGCAATCGCCGAGATCGAGGACTGAGGCGCCCTCGCCTTTCTTCATCATTGCGGGCGCGGCCTCATTCCGTCCGTCATTGCGAACCGGATCCCCTCTTCGTCATTGCGAGCCGAAGGTGTGGCAATCCAGAGGTGGTTCGTTCGGCGGCGCGATAGGAAACCAGAAAACTGTGGATTGCGCCGCTTACGCTCGCAATGACGACAAAGGGGGCTACGCGCGCAATGACGACGAGTGGGGGCCGCCCGCAACAACGCGCGAGGTCCCCCGCCGCCGACGAAAAAGGGGGCGTGAGGCGAATTCGTTTGAAAGACTCGCGGGTCTGGGGGGAAATATCATCCGTCCGTAACAATTCAGCGGGGTCTTCATGCCGGACGGCCAAAGCGACCTTGGCGCACGCGCCAGCGCCTTTCTTTCCCAGCATCCCGATATCAAGGCCATCGACGCCTTTTTCGCCGATCTTTCCGGGGTGGAGCGCGGCAAGCGTTATCCCGCCGAGGACCTGCCCAAGCTGATGACCGCCGGGGTCGCCTTTCCGGCCTCGGTTTTCCTGCTCGACACCATGGGGCGCAGCCACGACCCCGGCGGCAAGGGCTTCTCGGACGGCGACCCGGACGTGATCGCGCGCGTGATCCCCGGCACGCTCGCCCCCATGCCCTGGGCCGATCTGCCCCAAGGCCAGGTGTTGCTGAGCTTCGAAACCCAGGAAGGGGCGCCGCTCGCCGTGGACCCGCGCAACATCCTGGCCAAGGTGGCCGGCATGCTGGGCGAGTTGGGCCTTAGGCCGGTGGTCGCCTTCGAGCTGGAGTTCTATCTCATCGATCCGGAGCGCGCCCAGGGCCGGGCACCGCAGCCGCCACTGCTGCCGGGCAGCCAGAAGCGCGACGATACCACCCAGGTCTACGGCATGAGCCAGGTGGATGCCTTCGGCCGCCTGCTGCAGGACGTGATCGAGGCCTGCGAGGCACAGGATATTCCCACCGGCGCCATCTCGGCAGAATACGCGCCCGGGCAGTTCGAGATCAATCTGCGCCACGTCGCCGACCCCCTGAAGGCGGCGGACGACTGCGTGCTGTTCAAGCGGGCGGTCAAGGGCGTGGCACGGCGCCACGGGGTGCAGGCGACCTTCATGGCCAAACCCTATCCGGAGGAGGCGGGCAGCGGCCTGCACCTCCACGTCAGCCTGTTGGACGCGGAGGGGCGCAACGTCTTCGACGGCGGGGCGGAACCGGCGAGCAAGACTTTGCTCCACGCCATGGGCGGCGTCCTGGACCTGCTGCCCGACTGCATGGCGGTGCTGGCGCCCAACGTGAACTCCTACCGCCGCTACGAGCCCAACATCTTCGTGCCGATCACCCGGAGCTGGGCCTTCGAGAACCGCTCGACAGCCCTGCGGGTGCCCATCGGGCCGGGGGACGCCCGCCGGATCGAGCATCGCATGGCCGGGGCCGACGCCAACCCTTATCTGGCGCTGGCCAGCATGCTGGCGGGCATCCACAACGGCATCGTGAACGAGATCGATCCCGGTGCGCCCCACGAAGGCAACGCTGGCACCGGCTTCGACGCCGGCCTTCCCATGCGGCCGCGCCGGGCGCTAGAGCTGATGGCGGCTTCCAAAACTTTGCCGCGGTACTTTGGCGAGGATTATCCCAAGCTCTATACTGCCTGTAAGGAAGCCGAGTACGACGAGTTCGAGTGGCTGATCTCGCCGCACGAATACGATTGGTACCTGCAAAGCGACTAGTGGTGTCCACATAACGAAAAGGGTGCCTCGGGCGGCATGTCTCAAGGTTTGGGAAACCGGATGTCCGGCGCGGAAGCCTTGGTGCGGATGCTGGACGGCATGGGCGTGGAGGTGATCTTCGGCCTCTGCGGGGACACCAGCCTGCCCTTCTACGACGCGCTCGCCCGGCTCGACCACGGCATCACCCATGTGCTGACCCGCGACGAGCGCTCGGCCGCCTACATGGCGGATGCCTACGCCCGGGTGACCGGCAAGGTGGGCATCTGCGAGGGGCCGTCGGGCGGCGGAGCGACCTATATCCTGCCGGGTGTGGTGGAAGCGAACGAGTCCTCGATCCCCATCCTCGCGATCACTACCGACATCTCCGTCTCCGCGCGCGGGCGCTACGCGCTTACCGAGCTGGATCAGGAGGCCCTCTTTAAGCCGCTCACCAAGTTCAACGCCGTGCTCGACCGGGCCGATGCCCTGCCCGCAACCCTGCGCGCCGCCTTCCGCGCCATGTCGACCGGCCGCCCGGGCGCGGCTCACCTCGGCCTGCCCTTCGATGTGCAGAAAGCACCTGTCGACACCGCCGAGGTCTGGGCGGAACCGGAGCTTTTGCGCTTCCCCGCGCGGCGCACCGGCCCGGACCCGGCAGCGGTCGAAGCGGCGGCGGACGCCCTGCTGAGCGCCAAGGATCCTCTCTTCGTCTGCGGCGGCGGCCCAGTCATCGCGGGCGCGGATACCGAGTTGCTGGCGCTCGCCGAACTGCTCGAGGCGCCGGTGGCCACCAGCATCAGCGGGCAAGGGGTCATTCCCGACGATCACCCCCTGGCGCTGGGTGTGGTGGGCAGTAACGGCGGCACGCCGGAAACCCGCGCCGTGGTGGATGGCGCGGACATGGTGATCTTCGTCGGCTGCCGCGCGGGCTCCGTCACCACAGAGCGCTGGCGCCACCCGGCACCCGGTGCCGCGCGCATCGTCCACATCGACAATGATCCCGCAGTGATCGGCGCCAACTACGAGACCGAGGCAGCAGTGGTAGGCGACGCCAAGCTCGCCTTGGCCGCCCTTCACGACCGCTTGCTGGAGCGGATTTCCAGCCCACCGGCACGCTCCCTCGGCCGGGAGGCGGCGGCGGCGGCGAAAGCGGCAAAGTTCGCGGCCTTCGATGGGCTGGCGGCGTCGAATGACCGGCCGATCCTGCCGGAGCGCCTGATCGCGAGCCTGCAGGCCACCCTACCCCCCGACGCGGTCATCGTGGCCGACCCAGGCACGCCCTGCCCTTACTTTTCGGCCTTTTTCCGCCAGGACCGGGCCGGGCGGCAGTTCATCTCCAACCGGGCGCACGGCGCCTTGGGCTATGCCCTGCCGGCCGCCGTGGGCGCTCACTATGGCCGGCCGGACGCCAAGACGGTCTCGGTGATGGGCGACGGCAGCTTCGGCTTCGCTTGCGGGGAGATGGAAACCATCGTGCGCCTGAACCTGCCGATCACCATGGTGGTGGTGTCGAACGCCACTTTCGGCTGGATCAAGGCCGGCCAGAAGTCCGGATTCGATGCCCGCTACTTCTCGGTGGATTTCACCCGCTCCCGCCACGCCGCCATTGCCGAGGCCTTCGGCGTCAAGAGCTGGACCGTGGAGGATCCGGCCGACCTGCAAGCCGCCCTCTCGGCCGCGATTGCCCATGAAGGGCCAAGCCTGGTGGACGTGATCAGCCAGCCGCTGCAGGACGCCCGCGCTCCGGTCAGCGAGTGGGTGGCTTAGCCCCATGAAGAACGACCCCGCCGGACCACGCATCGCCCGCGGCGGCAAGTCGGTCTATGGCGCCCGTCTGGGCATCCTGATGCTCGAGGCCCGATTTCCACGCATCCCGGGCGACATGGGCAATGCGGAAACCTGGCCCTTCCCCGTGCTTTACCGCGTGGTGCGCGGCGCCTCGCCGGATCTGGTGGTGCGCCGGGGGGCGGAAGGCTTGCTCGAGGCCTTCCTGCAGGCCGGCGAGGAGCTGGTGCGCGACGGCGCCGACGGCCTGACGACGAACTGCGGTTTCCTGTCGCTCTTCCAGGCGGAGATGGCGGCACACTGCGGCGTGCCGGTCGCAACCTCCTCGCTGATGCAAGCACCCTTCATCCAGTCCCTGCTGCCGCCGGGGCGGCGTGTGGGAATCCTGACCGTTTCCGCCGAAACCTTGACTTCGGAACATCTGGCGAAGGCGGGTGTCGCCGCGGACACCCCGGTGGCGGGCACGGAGGGCGGCCGCGAGTTCAGCCGCGTGATCTTGAACGACGAAACCGAACTCGATGTCGGGGCGGCGGAGGCGGATATCCTGGAGGCCGGCCAGCGCCTGATGGATGAGAACCCGGACCTGGGCGCGGTCCTTCTGGAATGCACCAACATGAGTCCCTACGCGCGCGTGCTCTCCGAGCACCTCGGCCTGCCGGTCTTCGACATTCATAGCTTCATGACCTGGTTCCACGCCGGCCTGAAGCCGCGGGATTTCGGCCACCCAGGCAGCGCACCGAAGCTCTGGCGGGAAAGATGACGGCGCCTGGCGGAAGCGGCCCCGCGGATATCGCGATCACGGGGGTCGAAGTCTTCCTGGTCCGCCTGCCGGTCAAGCTGCCCCGAAAGCACGGCAGCGGCGAAGTGGCGGGCAGAGTTGCAAACGTCGTCTTGAAGCTGACGACCGATAGCGGCATCGCGGGCTGGGGCGAGGCCGCGCCCTGGACCGTCTTCACCGGCAGCGCGGAGGCGAACGCGGCGGCCCTCGACGTCTACTTCCGGCCATTCCTTCTAGGCGCCAATCCCTGCCGCGTGACCACCCTGATGCGCGAAGCGGAGAAGGCTCTTGTGGGGCACGGCGATGCCAAGGCGGCCCTGGAGACGGCACTTCTGGACATTTTGGGCCAGGTGAGCGGGCTTCCCATATCGGACTTGCTCGGGGGCCGCTGCCGCGACGAGATTCCCTTGAGCTTCTCGATCGCCAATCCCGACTTCGAAGCCGATTTTGAATTGGCGTCCAAGCTCTACGACGAAGGCCTGCGGCTATTCAAAGTGAAGACCGGCTTCGCCGAGCATGCTTGCGACATCACGCGCCTGGAGCGCCTTCGCGAAACCCTGCCCGACGATGCGGAACTACGCGTCGATTACAATCAAGGCCTCGCACCCTTTGAGGCGATCACGCGCCTGCGCGATATCGAAGCCTTCCGGCCCACGTTCATCGAGCAGCCGGTCCCGGGCGATCAGGTCGAGGCTATGGCGGCGATCACGGCCGCCCTCGATACGCCCGTGATGGCCGACGAAAGCGTCTTTACCCCCGCCCAGGCCCTAAGAGCGGTCGAGAAGCGGATCGCCGATATCCTCAGCATCAAGATCATGAAGTCCGGGGGCATGCTGCGGGCGCGGGAGGTGGCGGCCATCGCCGAGGCCGGGGGGCTTGCCTGCTATGGCGGGGACATGTTCGAGACGGGGATTGCCCACCTCGCCGGCGCGCAGATGATCGCCGCGACCCCCAACATTTCGCTGGGGTGCGAGTTCTATCAAGCCACCTATTACCTTGAGCAGGATCTCCTGGCCGAAGCCTTTCCCGTGAAAAGCGGAAAGGTGATCGTGCCGCGAACCCCCGGTCTGGGCATTCGGGTCGATGAGGATCGGGTGCGCCACTTCGCGGAAATTTCGCGCGGGTGACGCGCGTGCCAGCCGATCGACCCGCCCAAAGCCTTCGAAGCTCGCCGACACATAGTATTGACCCGGGTAGGCACCGACCCGGGTGGGCATCGACTCTGCGGGGCATTGACTCTGCGGGCCAAGCATGCGGATCATTGCGGACAGCGGAAGCGATCCGGACACACCTCCGCGACAAAGAACAAGGGAGTATCACGTTGATGAAGAAGCTTGCTTACGCGGCAACCGTGGCCGCCTTCGCGCTCGCGGCGCCTCTTGCCCAAGCCGCCGAGAAGTGGGACATGCCCGTCGCCTACGCCGACAGCAATTTCCACACCGAGAATGCCAAGGCCTTCGCCGAAGCGGTCAAGACAGCGACGAACGGCGAACTGGAGATCGTCGTCCATGCCAGCGGTTCGCTGTTCAAGGGCAACGAGATCAAGCGCGCCGTGCAGACTGGCCAGGCGCAGATCGGCGAGCGCCTGCTCTCCGCTCACCAGAACGAGAATGCGCTCTTCGGATTTGACTCCATTCCCTTCCTAGCCACGTCCTTCGAGGATTCCTTGAAGCTCTGGGAAGCGGCGAAGCCGACCATCGAAGCGCTTCTGCTCGAACAGAACCTGGTGCTGCTCTACGCGGTTCCCTGGCCGCCCCAGGGCATCTACGCCAAGAAAGAGCTCAACTCCGCCGCCGACATGGAAGGTGTCAAGTTCCGCTCCTACAGCACGGCGACGGCGCGGCTGGCCGAATTGACCGGCGCCTTGCCGGTGCAGGTTGAAGCGGCCGAACTCAGCCAGGCCTTGGCGACCGGCGTCGCGGAATCCTTCATCTCCTCCGGCGCCACCGGATATGACCGGAAGGTCTGGGAGCATCTCACCCACTTCTATCAGGTCGATGCCTGGCTGCCGCGCAACTACGTCTTCGTGAACAAGGACGCGTGGGATTCCTTGGACGAGGCGACCCAGGCCGCGGTCATGGGCGTGGCCGAGATGGCCGAGTACTCCGGCTTCTGGCGGGCGGTGCAATACACCGACTGGACCCTCAAGGGCCTCGCGGACAACGGCATGATCGTGACCAGCGCGCCCCCGCAATTGAAGATGGACTTCGAGAAGGTCGGCGTCACCATGACCGAGGAATGGCTGGCCGCGGCTGGAGACGAAGGCAAGGCGATCGTCACGACCTTTAGGGAAAGCAGATAGCGCAAGACGGCGGACCCGCTCCGGGCCGGTCCGCCACCTGATCCGGGGGTCGTGGCGCGAAAGCGCCGTTTGGGGGAACTAACGCATGCCGGAATCCGTGATGAACCTTGGGCGCGGCCTGCGGAAGACGCTGGATTTCGTCTATACCGTAAGTGGCTGGATCGCCGCGCTTTTTCTCATCGCGATCCTGACCTTGATCGTTCTGCAAATGCTGGCGCGTTGGACGGGAAACGTGTTCCCCGGCTCCACGGACTACGCGGGCTATTGCATGGCGACGGCCTCATTCCTCGCAATGGCCTATGCGCTGAACGCCGGGGCCCACATCCGGGTGAGTCTGTTCCTGATGCGCATGTCGCCGGCGAAGCGGCGTTGGGCGGAGCTTTGGTGCTTTGGCGTGGGCGCGGTGCTGGCCAGCTATTTTGCCTTTTACGCCATCAAGGCGGTGCGCATCTCCTACAAGCTTAACGACATTTCCCAGGGGCAAGACGCAACGCCCTTGTGGATACCACAGATCCCCATGGCGGTCGGCATGACGATTTTGGCGATCGCCCTGATCGACCACTGGATCCGAATCGCTTTCGGCCAGATGCCGGAAATCGACGGCGAATCCGTCGGAACGCAGATTCCTCCCGCCGAGCGAATCGAGTAGGGGGCCGCACCTTGGAACAGCTGCTTCTCACGGGCATTTTTATCTTCACCCTTTTCTTCCTCTTGGGAAGCGGCGTGTGGGTAGGCTTGTCGCTGCTTGGCGTGGCGATCGTGGGAATGGAGCTGTTCACCAGCCGGCCGGCCGGCGACGCCATGATCACAACGATCTGGACCGCCTCGTCGAGCTGGTCCCTGACAGCCTTGCCCTTGTTCATCTGGATGGGCGAGATCCTGTTCCGCACCCGTCTGTCTGAAGACATGTTTCGGGGCCTCTCACCCTGGATGGCGGGGCTGCCGGGCCGCCTGCTCCACGTCAACGTGGTGGGCTGCACGATATTCGCCGCCGTTTCGGGCTCGTCGGCTGCGACCTTGACCACAGTGGGCAAGATGTCGATCCCCGAGCTGCGCAAGCGCGGCTATCCGGAGCGCATGGTGATCGGCACGCTCGCCGGCGCGGCGACCTTGGGGCTGATGATCCCGCCTTCGCTGACGCTCATCGTTTATGGCGTGACCATTAACGAGTCCATTTCGAAGCTCTTCATTGCAGGCATTTTGCCAGGCTTAACCCTGGCCGCGTTGTTCATGGGCTACATCGCGTTCTGGTCCTTCTGGAAGCGCGACGAGGTGCCGCCGCGCGAGCCGCGCATGACTTTTGGCCAGCGCTTGCACCAGTCGCGGTTTCTGATTCCCGTGGTCTGCCTGATTGTCTTCGTGATCGGCTCGATCTACATGGGTTGGGCAACCGCGACGGAGGCTGCCTCATTCGGGGTGATTGGCTCGCTCGTCCTCGCCGCCTCTCAAGGCTCGCTCAATAAGGAGACCTTCATTCGAAGCCTCTTGGGTGCCACCAAGACCTCCTGCATGATCGCGCTGATTCTCGCCGGGGCAGCCTTTCTCTCCCTGTCCATGGGGTTCACTGGCTTGCCGAGGGCCTTGGCGGCCTTCATCGACTCCCTCGACCTTTCACCCTTGGTGCTGCTGATGGCCTTGCTGGTCTTCTACATCATCATCGGCTGCTTTCTGGACGGCATCTCCTCGGTCGTGCTGACTATGGCGGTGGTGGAGCCGATGATCCGTCAAGCCGGCATCGACATTATCTGGTTCGGGATTTTCATCGTGGTGGTGGTCGAGATGGCACAGATCACCCCGCCGATCGGCTTTAACCTCTTTGTGATGCAAGGCATCACCGGGCACCAGATCGGCTACGTCGCGCGCGCCGCCTTGCCGCTGTTCCTGCTCATGGTCGCGATGGTCTTCATCCTGATCGCCGTGCCGGAGCTGGCCACCTGGCTGCCCGAAAACATGCGGCAGGTTCCCGGCGGATAGCTCTCGCCAATTTGACCCCTCACCGCTTGCGGATCGCCGCCAGGCGCCTAGACTCTTTCACATGCCTGACGGATCCGCGGAGATCGTGATACGAGTGATTTCCTCCCTGGCCGAGGTGCCGGCGGCGGAATGGGATGCCTGCGCCGGCGCTGGCAACCCCTTCGTCAGCCATGCCTTCCTGAAGGCCGTGGAGGAGAGCGGGTCCGCGACCGCCGAGAGCGGCTGGCTAGGCCAGCACTTGGTCATGAACGGTCCGGAAGGGCGCCTGATCGGCGCCGTACCGCTTTACCTCAAGAACCATTCCTATGGCGAGTACGTCTTCGATTGGGGTTGGGCCGAGGCCTTCGAGCGGGCGGGTGGCCGCTATTATCCCAAGCTGCAATGCAGCGTCCCCTTCACCCCGGTGACCGGACCCAGGCTCTTGGTGCATCCAGCCGCGCCCGACCCGGAGGCCGTGCGCCGGGCCCTGATCGGCGGTCTGGTGGAATTGACGAGCCGGCATGGCGTGTCCTCCCTACACGTCACCTTCTGTACCGAAGAGGAATGGAGAAGTTTCGGGGCCGCGGGCTTTCAACAGCGGCTCGGCCTTCAGTATCACTGGCAAAATGCCGGCTACGGAAGCTTTGACGACTTTCTCGGCGCCCTGGTGTCGCGAAAGCGCAAGGCGATCCGCAAAGAGCGCCGGAAAGTGGCGGACAGCGGCGTGCGCTTGCGCGCGGTCACCGGCGATGAGATCGCGGAGCGGCACTGGGCCGCCTTCCACAACTTCTATCTCGACACGGTGGATCGCAAGTGGTCGCGCGCCTATCTCACGCGGGATTTCTTCCTTCGGCTCGGCGAGACCCTGGCCGAGCGCGTGGTTCTTATCATGGCCGAGTACGACGGCCACCTGGTAGCCGGCGCCTTAAACTTGCTGGGCGACGACGCGCTCTACGGGCGCAATTGGGGGTGCGCCGCGGAGTTCAAATTCCTGCATTTCGAGGCTTGCTACTACCAAGCGATTGATTTCGCGATTCAGCATGGCCTGTCGCGCGTCGAGGCGGGCGCCCAAGGCGAGCACAAGATCCAACGGGGCTATGTTCCAGTCCAGACTTACTCCGCCCATCTAATCGAAAACCAAGGGTTCAGGCAGGCCGTCGGCGATTTTCTTGAGCGCGAGCAACGCGCGGTTCGCCAGGAGATCGACAGCCTCGGTGACTGGACCCCCTTCCGCCGGGAAAGAGACGAAGATGACTAACCCGCCACCCCGCCAAAGCCGCCGCCGTGGCACCTCGGCAAGCCTTGGCCCCACGGGGCTTGTGTATCTGGCGGCGTTCTTGCTGGCGACCCTATTTCCCGGGCTGGCCTCGGCGGAGTTGGCGGCGGATTCCCGGGCCTGCCTTGACGCCAAACGCTCGGAGGCGGTGGACCCTTGCGAGCGGGCCCTAGCGCGCTATCCGGGGGATTTGGCCGCCGAGCGCAAGCTGGCCTGGGCCTATCTCGCCACCTACCATGAAAGCGAGGCTGTGATGATGTTTCGCGGCATCGCCGAGCGCCACCCGGAGGACTTTCAGTCTCAATACGACCTCGCAGGCGTGCTGTTGGGCTTGCGCGCGTTCCACGAGGCCGGCCCGCCCGTGCGTCAAGTGCTCAAGCTTCGGCCGGACGATCTGAAATCGCTGCGTCTGGCGGGCATGTTCTACGAACTGACCGGCAAGCAGGCGGAGGCTTTTGACATCCACCTGCGCCTGGCCTTGGCGGGTGTCTCGGTCGGCATGTTCGATCTCGCCGAGGATTTCGCTTTGGGCCGCGGCACCGATACGGACCAGCGGCGCGCCCAGGAATGGTACTTAGAAGCCGCGAGATCGGGTCATGTGCTGGCGATGAGCACCCTTGCCGCAAAGCTGGAGCGTGGCGCTTTTGGCGGACAGCCGGACCGCCCGGGTGCCGCGTTCTGGAGAGACAAGGCTAAAGCTGCACGGGGCCGTTAGGGCCAAAACCCCTATTCGACAAGCTCTGTCTTCTTGCCGCGCCCGGAAGCACCCCCGCTTGGCTTGCGTGAGCGCTTTCCGCCGCCTCCAGAGTCGCCCTTCGGCTGCTCCGGATAGCTGAAGGTCAAGGCATCGTCCTGAAGATCGACCTTAACCAGCCCGCCCTTGGACAAGCGGCCGAACAGAAGTTCTTCCGCCAGGGGCTTCTTGATGTTCTCCTGGATCACACGGCCAAGCGGGCGCGCCCCGAAGGCCGGTTCGTAGCCCTTCTCCGCGAGCCAGCTGCGCGCACCATCTGAAAGCTCGATGGTGACGTTGCGGTCGGCGAGCTGCGCTTCGAGCTGGATCACGAACTTGTCCACCACCCGGGAGACGATTTCTTGCGTCAGGCCCGAGAAGGGAATGACCGCGTCCAGACGATTGCGGAACTCCGGCGTGAACATCCGGTTGATCGCCTCTTGGTCCTCGCCAACCCGCTGCTCGCGGCCGAAGCCGATCGCCGGCTTGGCAAGCTCCGATGCACCGGCGTTCGTGGTCATGATCAGGATGACGTTCCGGAAATCCACGGTCTTGCCGTTGTGGTCGGTCAGTTTGCCGTAGTCCATGACCTGCAAGAGGATATTGAAGAGGTCTGGGTGCGCCTTCTCGATCTCGTCCAGCAGAAGCACGCAATGGGGATGCTGATCGATCGCGTCGGTCAGCATGCCGCCCTGATCGAAGCCCACGTAGCCCGGGGGCGCGCCGATCAGCCGGCTGACCGAATGGCGCTCCATGTACTCCGACATGTCGAATCGGTGCAGCTCGACCCCCAGGGAGAGTGCGAGTTGGCGCGCCACCTCGGTCTTGCCCACACCGGTGGGCCCCGAGAAGAGATAGCTGCCAATGGGCTTTTCGGGCTCGCGCAGGCCCGCGCGCGCCAGCTTGATCGCCGCGGAGAGCGCGTCGATGGCCTTATCCTGCCCAAAAACCATGGTCTTGAGGTCGCGTTCGAGGTTCTTCAAGGATTCGCGATCGTCCCGCGAAACGGACTTCGGCGGGATCCGGGCCATCTTGGCCACCACGGCTTCCACCTCCTTGACGCCAATGGTCTTGCGGCGCCTGGACTCGGGCAAGAGCGCTTGGGAGGCGCCGCTCTCGTCGATCACATCGATGGCCTTATCAGGCAGCTTGCGGTCATTGATGTAGCGATGCGCCAGCTCGACCGCAGTGCGCAGGGCCTCGGTGGTGTAGCGCACATCGTGATGCTTCTCGTAGTAGGGCTTGAGGCCGCGCAGGATTTTCACCGCGTCCTCAACACTCGGCTCCACCACGTCGATCTTCTGGAAACGGCGGACCAGGGCCCGGTCCTTTTCGAAGTAGTTGCGGTATTCCTTGTAGGTGGTCGACCCGATGCAGCGCAGGGAACCGCTTTGCAGGGCCGGCTTCAGGAGGTTGGACGCATCCATTGCGCCGCCCGAGGTCGCGCCTGCACCGATCACCGTATGGATCTCGTCAATGAACAAGATGCCGTGCTCTTGCTGCTCGAGTTCGGTCATGACCGCCTTGAGCCGCTCCTCGAAATCGCCCCGGTAGCGTGTTCCGGCGAGCAGAGCGCCCATGTCGAGGGCGAAGATCGTCGCCTCGCTCAAAACATCCGGCACTTCGTTCTCGACGATGCGCTTGGCCAGACCCTCGGCGATGGCCGTTTTGCCGACACCCGGATCGCCGACATAGAGCGGATTGTTCTTAGTGCGGCGGCAGAGCACTTGGATCGTGCGCTCGATCTCGTCCGCGCGGCCGATCAGTGGGTCGATCTTGCCTTTGCGCGCCTTCTTGTTGAGGTCGACACAATAAGCGTCCAAGGCTTCGTGTCCCTTGCGCACCACTTTCTCCGCCTGGGCGTCTTCCTCGGCACCGCTGGCCGGGCGTTCCTGCTCGTGCCCCGGCACCTTGGCAATGCCGTGGCTGATGTAGTTCACCGCATCCAGTCGGGTCATGTCCTGCTCTTGCAGGAAATAAACCGCGTGGCTTTCGCGCTCGGAGAACATGGCCACCAGCACGTTGGCGCCCGTGACCTCTTCGCGCCCCGAGGACTGCACGTGGATCGCCGCGCGCTGGAGGACACGCTGGAACCCGGCGGTGGGCTTTGCATCACCTGCGTGGTTGTTGATCAGGTTCGACAGATCGTTGTCGATGTAATCCAGGATGTCGGCCTTCAGCTTATCCATGTCCACGCCGCAGGCCCTCAAAACGGCCACCGCGTCGGAGTCCTCGCCCAGCGAGTAAAGCAGGTGTTCCAAGGTCGCGTATTCGTGACGGCGCTCGTTCGCGTAGGAGAGCGCTCGGTGCAGGGTCTGTTCCAGGTTCGCCGAAAGCATTTAACCGATCATTCCTTTTCCAGAGTGCACTGCAAGGGATGCTGATGCTGGCGCGCGTAATCCACGACCTGTGTCACCTTGGTTTCCGCGACTTCATAGGTAAAGATACCACAGACTCCCACGCCGCGACGATGAACATGCAACATGATTTGCGTCGCTTCGTCGCGCGTCTTACTGAAAAACCGCTCAAGCACGTGCACGACGAACTCCATCGGCGTGTAGTCATCGTTGAGCATGAGGACTTTGTACAAAGACGGCTTCTTGGTCTTGGCGCGCGTCTTCACGACCACGCCGGTCGAAGGGCCTTTCTCCGTCTTGTCGTCGTCACCGCTCATGGCATTGGGCCATATGACGTTGGATCTTCGTGTATTTGCCATCTCTTATCGAAATCACAGCGTTGATTAGCGCACCGATACGGTTACTGATTCCTTACCAGCCTGCCAGATTATCAACCTCCTGCAAGCCAAATGGCGCGTCGGTGACCGCACGTCAATGCACCAGGGGCACCTGGCTGGAAATCAGCGAGATCGACCCCGGCCTTGGCGGCTCGGGGCGCTTCAGCCCGCCTGCGCTCAACCGCTAGGGTAGACGAGCAAATCGAGCCCAGGGAAGCTCCAAGCACGAAAAAAGGCCCGGCGAAATCGCCGGGCCTTCTCGAAGATACGAAGCTTTGCCGTTAGATTTAGGCGGCGACCGGCTTCATCATCTTTTCAACGGTCACGTGGGCACGAGTCTGAAGCGGCTCGATGGCCTTGTTGGTCACCTGCACCGAAAGCTCGGTCAGCTTGGCCGACTCGGCGAGCAGGCTGTCGAAGCTGGTGCGGGCGAAATCGCTCTGCAGGTCGACGACTTCCTGCAAATTCTTCGCGCCGATCACCTTCTTGGCGACAACAACGTTAGACTCGACGGAGGCCTGCATGAAGCCCATTAGTTCCTTGCTGATGGACTCGAAGCCCTTGGCAACCGTGTTGGTGGAGGTGATCACGGCATCGACGTTGGCCTTGTTCAGCTCAGCGAACTCGTCGTAGCCCTGGAACATCGCCGAGGAAGCTTTGTCGACGTTCTCTTTGGTCATGGAAACGGCCTGCTCGTACTGCTTGGTGGCAGCGTCGGTGCCGGCCTTGACGACGGCCTCGACGGTCTCCTTGCTGGCGTTAACGGCGGCTTCCATGGGTTTCAGCGCATCCTGAGCGCTGGCAGCGGTCTTCTTAGCGGTCATGTCTGTCTCCTGAATTCGAAATCATCCGTGCGGCGTGGCTGGGCCGCGGTGCGGCTACAACCGGCCGATGGCCTTTTTGTGCACCGCAGCATAGGCAAAAGATAGGCATGTTCTCCGGGGTGTCAAGGAATTTTTGTGCACTGCAACATCGCATTTGCGAAAAGCCGGGTCTAAAACCATTGAACCTAGCCAAAATGCGGGCTGGACGAAGCGGCGAGCCGCTGTCACTCTCTGCCCAGATGACCTCGTCAGGCGCGAGTCGCCACGCGGATTAGAAGACTGTCCCCCTGGAGGACCGCGATGACCTATTGCCTTGGTATCACGCTTCGCGAGGGTCTGATTTGCCTAGCCGATGGGCGGGTCACCAGCGGCAATCAGGTCTCGAACGCACGCAAGGCAACGCTGCACGGGCCGTCCGGCCGCCAGATCGCGATCATGACTTCGGGCTTGCGGTCGCTCAGGGACAAGACCCTGGCCTACATGGATCGCGCGCAGAGGAAAGACCGGCCCTCGGGCTTCACCACCATGCTCGAGGCGGTTGGGGCCTACGCCAAGGCGCTTCGGCAAGTGGCCGAAGAGGACCGGGAATTCCTGGCCCACTCGGATCTGGCCTTCAATCTGCACGCGGTGGTGGCCGGCCGCCTGCCGGAGGACTACGCGCCCTCCATGTTCCTGGTCTATCCGGAAGGCAACTGGATCGAGGTGGACGAGCGCACGCCATACCTTTCCATTGGCGCGACGACCTATGGCAAGCCGATTCTCGACCGCGCCCTGACCTACGACACCTCGATGTCGACGGCTTTGAAGCTCGCCTACCTCTCGTTCGATTCGACGCGGTTTAGCTCGGCCGACGTCGGCTACCCCATCGACCTTCTCACCTATTCCGCCGCCGACGAGCAATGGCGCGAGGCGCAATACGACTACGACGACCTGCGCGAACAGCGGAATTGGTGGAACGAACACATCACGGACCTGGCCGCGCGTATGCCCGACGGCCCCTGGCTCGAAACCCTGGTGCCTGGCGCCAATGGCGCCATCCCGCTGCGCCGGATCAAGGATTGAGCCGGCGCGAGTCGTGACCTGGCGTGCAGCCCAGCGCTAGAAGGGCGCGAAGATATCCCGCAGCCCGTTTTCCCCGACTGTCAATTCGAAATCGACTGTTTGCGTTCGATAGGCGCCCAGGCGGCCTTCCGGGCTGACTTCGAAGGGCGGATTGAAGGCGACACCCGTGCGATCGTTCTCCATCAACCACTTATAGAGCGGCAATTCCGGCAGGTCGGTGCTCGGATAGGCCCAGGCATAAAAGTACATTTGGCGTTCCCGGCACCCTACGGCCAAGAGATAGAAGGCGCGGGAATCCAGACGCAAGCCATCTGGGGCCGCGCCGAAGAAGCCGCTGCGCGCCAAGGCGTCCTCCAGTCCGGCGCGTTGTTGCGGCGAGAGTTCCCCACGCTCCGTCGTCCAGCGCCACGGCGCCAACGGGTCGTCCGAGGAAAGCCGCGCCAGGTTTGTTTCCTTCTGAACACGTGAGATCAGGTAAGCGCCGCCCCCAGCGTCGTCGACGACTTCATAGGCGCGAACCTGCTTCTGGTAGCGCGCGTTATAGACGAACCGGTAGCGAAGCAGGGCATCCCTGCCGCACTCAGCACGGATGTCGTCTCCGTTCAAGTAGCTGAACCATTGGGTTTTCTGTACCAGTGGCCTGTCCGGGCCGCCGCCCCGGTAGGCGCAGGCCCCAAGCAAACTAAATGCAATCCATAGTAGAGCGAGGCGCGCCAGGCTGGCCTTCGGGAAATGGCCAAGCACGGCCCTCGAAAGAGGCGCGCCAAAGTTCGCATTGATCATCCGAACGTCCTTTCGAACGAGCCTAATGGAGGGTGTCATCCTATACCCCTGGGACCTTTACGAAAGCTCCGGATTGGCAAAAACTCTTGGTTGAAAATCAGGAAAAGCTTAATCAAACACGTTTACACTGGAGCGCGTAATGGCTAGAATCCTTTTGAGTTCATGTTCTTACGCGCCGATCTTAGGGGGATGGCTGTGCTTCGGGCGGTAATCAACGGATACATTGGTAGGCTTTTTGGAGTCGCCGTGGTCGCAATCGCCATGGCGGTTTGCCTAAACCCGGCTGAGGTTCACGCGAAATACGCCTCCATTGTGATCGATCTCGAGACCGGCCGGGTCCTCCACGAGAAGAACGCCGACACGCGCAACTATCCCGCCTCTCTCACGAAGATGATGACCCTTTACATGGTCTTCGAACGGCTCGAGCGGGGCAAGCTGACCCTTAACACCAAGATGAAGGTTTCGGCGCGGGCCGCCGGTATGGCGCCGTCAAAGCTGGGGCTGCGCAAGGGCCAGCACATCACCGTCAAGGATGCTGTCCTAGCCCTTGTGACCAAGTCGGCCAACGACGTCGCGGTTGTGGTGGCCGAGCATATCGGCGGGACGGAGATCGAATTCGCCCGCATGATGACCGACAAGGCCCACAAGCTGGGCATGTCGCGCACCACCTTCCGCAACGCGTCCGGCCTGCCGAACGCCAAGCAGCTCTCCACCGCGCGCGACATGGCGCGCCTGTCAGTCGCCATCATGCGGAACTATCCCGGGTACTACGGCTACTTCTCAAAGACGAGCTTTTCGTTCAACGGCCGCAAGTACAAGAACCACAATAACCTCTTGAAGAGATACAGCGGCACCGACGGCATCAAGACGGGCTACACCCAGGCCTCCGGCTTCAATCTCGCCGCCTCGGTCGTGCGCAACGGCCGGCGCCTGGTGGCCGTGGTCTTCGGCGGCAAGACCGCGCGTTCGCGCGACCGCCACATCATGGCGCTGCTCGACAAAGGCTTCTCGCAGGCCACCCGCATGGCCAGTGTGACCCCGCCGATCCCCGAGCCCAACCCCTCGCGCCAGGGCATCTCAATTGCCATGGCGGAAGGCAAGGTGAGCGACACGGCGGATATGGGCATCTCCCTCGTTTCGCCGGCGCGCGCGGAAACCGTCGTCGACGGCGGCTGGGCGGTGCAAGTGGGGGCGTTCAGAAGCGAGTCGCCGGCCGAGCGAATGGCGTTAGAGGCCGTAAACTCCCTCCCTGGGCTCTTGACCCGCGATCAGGCCACGGTGGTCAAGTCCTCGAACGGCAAGGGCATTATGTTCCGCGCCCGGGTGATCGGCTTCACGCAGGAATCCGACGCTCGCGAGGCCTGCCGCCAGCTCTCCGCGAAGAAAACACCGTGCCTCGTGGTACGCCGCGACGCCGGCTGACCGCGCCTCCGCCGAAAAGTTAGGGTCCGGACATCCCCCGTTAGGAACGCTCGGGTTAGGCAGGAAGGCTCGGGGGCTCCAAGCCGCTGGCCTCAAGCTGCGCCCCTAGCGCCGCGACCAACCGCTTCAGTCCCGCGTCCGACTGCGACTCGCAGCGCGCGACCAGCACATCCTGTGTGTTCGAGGCGCGCAGCAGCCACCAGCCGTCTGCGTCGCGGACCCGCACCCCATCGATGCCATCGACGTCGCTGCCCGCGGCTGTGAGGCGCTCCCGCACTTCCTCGATCACCGCTTTCTTGCGGTCTTCCGAACAGGGGAATCTCAGCTCGGGCGTGTTCACCGCCGTCGGCAGGGAATCGCGGAACTCCGCAAGGCTGCCGCCCCAGGATTTCAAGGACGTCAGCAACCTGACCGCCGCGTAAAGCGCGTCGTCATAACCATAGAACTTATCCGCGAAAAACAGGTGCGCGCTCATCTCGCCTGCGAAGGGGGACTGCGTCTCCTTCATCTTGGCCTTGATCAAGGAATGCCCGGTTTTCCACATCAGAGGCGTGCCGCCAAGCGCCGCGATACCGTCGAAGAGAACCTGGCTTGCCTTGACGTCGGCGATGATCGTCGCCCCCGGCCGCTCTTTCAGCACGTCGCGCGCCATGAGCAGCATCAACTGATCGCCCCAAAGGATTCGGCCGAGCCCATCCACAGCACCTATCCGGTCGCCGTCCCCATCGAAGGCAATCCCCAAATCGCAGCCCTTGTCCGCCACCATGGCCTGGAGCTGGACCAGGTTCGCGGGCACAGTCGGATCCGGATGATGACTCGGAAAGGTTCCGTCGATGGTTTCGTTCAGCAAGAAATGCTGCCCGGGAAGACGCTCGGTCAACCGCCGCATCGCGTCGCCCGCGGCACCGTTTCCGGCATCCCAAGCGACCTTGAGATTGTCCGGCCCGTCGAAGTCCTGCAGCAGCCGCTCGATGTAGCGCTCCATGAGATCGTGACGGCGCGCGCTGCCCTCGCCAACCGCGTAGTCGCCCTTTGCGGCAATCCGGCCCAATTCTTGGATCTGCTCTCCATAGACGGCCGATTTGCCCAGCATCAGCTTGAAGCCATTGTACTCGGGCGGATTGTGCGAGCCGGTGATCATAATACCACCGTCCGCGTCGAGCTCATGGACCGCGAAGTAGAGCAGCGGCGTAGGCCCGAGACCTACCCGCTCCACCCGCAAGCCCGTGGATTGAAGCCCCTCGACCACCGCCGCTTCCATGTCCGGCGAGGACAAGCGCCCGTCGTAGCCTACGCAAGCACTCTGCCCCCCGGAATTCCGGATCATGGTGCCGAAGGCCATCGCCAAGGCGCGCGCGTCCTCGGTCGAAAGAGTCTCGCCAACAACGCCACGGGCGTCGTACTCCCTCAGAAGGGTCGGATGGAACACATGCGCTTCGCTCATGACAGGCCGCGACCCCTATTCCGCTGGGCCGCGCGCGGTCGCGGCGTCCTGGACGAGCCGTATCTGGCTTTTGCCGCCGCTCGTCGGCCGGCCTATGGAGGCGTAGTGGAAGCCCGCGCTGGACATCTCCTCCGGCTTATAGACGTTCCGCAAATCCACCATCGCCGGAGACTTCATGAGAGACTTGGCCTTGTCCAGGTCGAGGTTCCGGAAGGCGTTCCACTCTGTGATGAGCACGATGCAGTCCGCGTCCTCCATGGTGGCGTAGGCGTCCTCGCACCACACAACGTCCGGCAGCAGCTCCTTGGCCTCCGGCATTCCTTCCGGATCATAAGCCCTGACGGTAGCCCCCGCGCCCTGGAGAGCGGGCACGATCGTCAACGAGGGCGCGTCGCGCATGTCGTCCGTATTCGGCTTAAAGGTCAGGCCCAAGACGGAAACGGTCTTGCCTTCCAGGCTGCCGCCGCAATGCTCGATTACCTTTTCGGCCATAGCCAGCTTGCGGGCATCGTTCGCGTCCACGACACTTTCCACAATACTGACCGGGCAGCCCGCCTCCTGGGCGGTGCGAACCAAGGCCAGGGTGTCCTTAGGAAAGCAAGAGCCGCCGTAGCCGGGCCCGGCATGCAGGAATTTCGATCCGATGCGCCTGTCCAGCCCGATGCCCTTGGCCACTTGCTGCACGTCGGCGGCAACCCGCTCGCAGAGGTCCGCCATTTCATTGATGAACGTGATCTTGGTCGCAAGGAAGGCGTTCGCCGCGTACTTCGTCAATTCGGCGGTTTCCAGCGAGGTGAAGAGGATGGGCGTCTCGTTGAGGAACAAAGGCCGGTAAAGCGCGCGCAACACCGCTTGAGCCGGCTCCGTCGAAGTCCCGATAACCACCCGGTCCGGGCGCATGAAATCGCTAATCGCGGAGCCTTCGCGCAAGAATTCTGGATTGGAGGCCACATCGAAATCCCGGCCCTCCGAAAGATCGGGACGCGCGGACGCGATCGCGGCACTGACCTTGCGGCCGGTGCCGACGGGAACGGTCGATTTGGTGACCACCACGCAGTAGCCGCTCATGGCACGCCCGACTTCCTCGGCGGCCGAAAGGACGAAAGAGAGATCCGCATGCCCGTCGCCGCGCCGCGAAGGCGTTCCGACCGCGATGAAAACCGCGTCCGCCCCGCGCACCGCCTCGGCCAAATCGGTGGTGAAGGACAGGCGCCCCGCCGCTGCGTTGCTGGCGACCAAGGTATCGAGTCCAGGTTCATAGATCGGAATCTCGCCGGCTTTGAGACGCTCGATCTTGCTTGCATCCTTGTCGACGCAAACCACTTCCGTGCCGAATTCGGAGAAGCAGGCTCCAGAAACCAAGCCCACATACCCCGTGCCGATCATCGCGATCCGCATGTCGATCTCCTCGCTTGAGACTAAGCCCTATCGGGCAAACCATTCAGGAAGACGAAACGCGGCGAGTCTCTCTTGAAATAAGCCCCGCGTAGCGTTCGATGATTTCCGCCATATCCGCGCCTAGGTCAGGGCGCTGCAAGGCGAAAGCCACGTTCGCTTCCAAGAAACCTTCTTTGCTGCCGCAGTCGAACCGGGTGCCCTCGAAACGCAGACCATTGAAGGGGACTTCGCCAATGGTCCGGCTCATGGCATCGGTCAGCTGAATTTCGTCTCCAGCCCCCCTCTCCTGCCGGTCAAGTTCCCGGAAGACCTCGGGCTGCAACACATAGCGCCCGATAATCGACAAGGTGGACGGCGCATCCGCGGGATCCGGCTTCTCGACCAGCCCCTGGGCCTCGGCAATCCTGCCATCGTCGTGAATCACATCGAGAATGCCGTAGCGATGGGTTTGATCGCGCGGCACGTCCATCACGGCAACAACGTTGCCGCCGACTTCATTGTAAACCTCGACCATCTGCGCAAGACAGGGTTCCTCCGCCATGACCAGGTCGTCGGCCAGAAGGACGGCGAAAGGCTCGTCCCCAACCAGGTGGCGCGCGCACCACACGGCATGGCCGAGGCCGAGAGGCTCTTGCTGGCGCGTGTAGGCAACCTGCCCTGGCTCCAGCATGGAAGAGCGCATCAAATCGAGCAACTCGTACTTGCCACGGGATTCGAGGGTTTGCTCCAGCTCGGTGGAGTTGTCGAAGTGGTCCTCGATCGCACTCTTGCCACGGCCCGTAACGAAGATGAACTCTTCCACGCCCGCCGCGCGGGCCTCTTCAAGAGCGTACTGAATCAAAGGCTTATCGACGACAGGCAGCATTTCCTTCGGCATCGCCTTGGTCGCGGGCAGAAACCGCGTGCCCAAGCCGCCTACGGGAAATATGGCCTTCCGAATGGGTTTCTTCATGAGCGCAAGCCAACCCCTAGTCTTTGGAGACGGCCTTGGTGTGCCACAGAAGCCACCCATCCACAACAGTCGCCTAGGGCTATGAATCGGTCATCCCAGCGGTTTAACCCAAACGGTCTAGAAGCAAGTCCTTGGCTTCATTGATTTTTGCGGCCAGATAGTTCGACCCGCCCCGGTCCGGATGGTGCTGGGACATTAATCGGCGATGGGCAGCGCGGATTTCCTTTGCGCTGGCGCCGGGATTGAGACCCAGGATTTCGTAGGCCTCCTCGACCCCCATTGATGTGTCGCGAGGCGCCGCTCCCCAGCCACGTCCGGCGCTTTCCCGCTCGCCGCCGTCGTGCGTATGGCCTGCGGCGGCGCGCCAGTCCGTTCCGTGTGCCCGGTCCAAATAGGCTTCCAATACGTCAGCCGACTGCTCATCCTCCGCGCGGCAATCGCGCCAGAGCTCGATCAGGTCGTTCTCGTCCAGTTCGTCGAGGCGCGAACCCTTAAAGCGCCCTTCGCGGACCACGCCCGTCATACCGCCGGTATCGTGATCCAAGGTCATGCGCAAGAAGCGGGTTTCGACCGTTGAGCTTTGCCCAGGCGTGGGCCCCACCGCGGCCTTAAGGCGCCCCAGCAAGGGTCCGGCCCGCAGGAGCAGCGGAATCAGGAGCGGCAAGGCGAAGGCCGCCAGGAACTTGGCGCCTCCCCACAGCATGATGAACACCAAGGCGATGCCCAGAAGCGCCAAGACCCAGCGCAGGGCCGCGATCACCGCCTTCGGATCGGCCCCGAGGAACCAGCGAAGCAGGACGACGCAGGCCACGAGCAGCGCCAATCCGAGTATGAAATAGGCGATCACGGAATCGCTCCCTCGCGGTGCCCGAACGGCCTCACCTTAGCTGATGGGTCAATTGCAGAGCGGCCCCCCCGCGCCTGCGGGAGAAATCCGCCAAGGCCTTACGGCCGCCAGCGGCGTAGACCGCCACCGCCGAAAGCAAATCGCGCAGCTGCCGCGCGGATCCGGCGTCGAAGCTGCAGCAAGCGCCGCCGGACAGGCGGGCGATCTGCTCGAAGGCGCGGCGTGCTATGGGATCTCCGCCCTCGTGAAAGATGAAGCATGGCAGACCCAGCAGCCCTAATTGCCCCGCCAAATGCCCGAGGGCATCGATGTCCTCCTCCATGGCGTCGCCAACGAAGACAAGGGCGTTTACCTTCCGCGCCTTGGTTTCCGAGGCGGCATGTTTCAGAACCCGCTCGATTTGGGTTTTCCCAGCTAGGCAAAACACGCTGGTCATGGCCTTGAGGAGCCCCTTGGGCTCGCTATGCCACTTGCTCGCCTTGCATTCGCCGAAGCCACGATAAAAGACAAGCTGAACGTCAAGCCCCCCCAAGACGGCGGTTTCCTGAAACATCTCAGCTTGAATGTGGGTTGCCCGGTCCCAGGTCGGCTGTCGGCTCGCGGTCGCGTCCATCGCGAAAATGAGGCGGCCTCTGGCACCAGACGCCTTGCCGCTTGGCTTGATCGCCGCGACTTTGCGCAGAAAATCGTCGACCTCGCCGCGCGCCGAGGCTTTCTCGCTCGGAAGCTTTTGCTTATCCGTCATGGACTGTGGCTCCGGCCCTTCGCGCCTTCCATGATAATCGTCTTCATATCATAGAAATAGGGCGAGGGGTGGCGAGGTGCCAGCCCGCTGCCCCGCGGATCCGGCCGTATGCTTGGGCTTCCGGCGCCTTCGCACGGTCAGACGGAAAGGCTTTCCCCGGCTTTTTGATCGGGAAGTCCGATGGCCCGCAGGAGCTCACGGACTTCCTGGCGCGCCGCCACGTGGCTTAGGGTCAGACTCGGCCCGGTTTCGCGCAGGTCCAGCAAGGTCAAGCCTTGGGGAAACAATTCCCTGAAGATCACCCGCTCCCCGAACCCCGGCGCCAAGCGGAATTGCACGCGCCTGGACAGCTTGGCCAGCAAATGCTCGATCTGGCGCTTGTTGCGCGCGTCCAGATGGGCCAAGCGGTTACGCATGACGATCCAGTCGATTGGACGGCCGCCCTGGCGTGCCCGCTTTTGCCGCTGCTCCCAGACCATCTGGCTATAGGTCGAAGGGCCCAGGATTTCGCGCGCCTCCGGATCGATGCGCCCCAGCATGTCCAAATCGACAAAGCTGTCGTTCATGGGCGTGATCAGGACGTCCGCCAAGGTGTGCCCTAGGCGCGAGAGGAAGTTGTCGCTGCCCGGGGTGTCGATCACCAGGTAATCGCAGTCTGAAAGCTCCCCGACCGCTGCCTCCAGGGCCGCGGTTTCCTGCATCTCCCCATCCGAGCGCACTGGCAGCTTCGAGCGCATGACCTTGTGCAGCTTTGGCAAGGGCAGGTTCAAGCCATTCCGGCGAACATAGGCCTCCCGGTTCTCCACATAGCGCGACAGCGTGCCTTGACGCGCGTCAAGATCAATGACACCGACGGAAAATCCCCGCCCCAGGAGGGCGACGACGATGTGCATCGCGGTGGTCGACTTTCCTGACCCCCCCTTCTCGTTGCCCAGGACGATGACGCGCTGCGCGGTCTTGGCCCGCGGCGAGAGGGATATGGACGGATTCGGAGCGATATGGTTCACGATAACGAAGCGCCTCACGATTTTTTTTGGGATAACGTCTTCTAGCCCCTGGCGTGGATTCGAGAAAAGCGGGATCAACACCTGCCGGCGAAATGAGGGGCAAAGAAAACCCGAAGGCGCGTAAGACGGGTGGATTTTCGCCAATTGGTCCAAAAACAAAGGCTTAAGCGGAGCGCACCCAAACCGCCGTATCGTGAAACACCGCGCCGCCGCGCGGTGCGCCCGGATCGGCGCTGACCAGGGCATTAATGCCGATACCTTCTTCGAAGGCATCGTTCGGCCAGATTGACTCCACCACCAAGACGTCGGGCTGCAGTCCCTCGAAGGGCCGCACCGGCACCACGACTGAACCCAAGCGGTTACCCAGGCGCACGCGATCCCCGCCGGCCACCCCCAGTTTGGCGCAAGTGTCCGGATGCATCAGCACTTCCGGGTGGCGCTCGCGCTTTTGCGACCCTGGAGTCTCCGTGAAGCTCGTGTTGAGAAAACCACGCGCCGGCGCGGTCACCAGGCGGTATGGCCTTTCCTCGTCTTGCGGGTCGGTCGCCGGCCAATAGTCGGCGAGCCGCGGCATGGTTCCGTGGTCGGGTCCGATGGCGGCCCAATCGGCGTGGAAATGGAAGCGCCCATCCGCGTGGGCGAAGCCTTCGAGGAAGTGCTGAACCTCGAAGTCCTCGCCGCAATCGAGCCAACCGTCTTCCCAGGCTTTCTCCGCCGAGCCGTGGCCCGAGGCGGCGAAGGTCGCCTCGACAATCTCCCAAGCGGTCATTTCGAAGCCGGGATGCTCGGCGCCGAGGCGCTTGGCCAGCGCGCAAACCACCTCGTGATTGGACCGGCAGCCGTCGAGCGGCTCGATCACCGCCTTGGTCGCCTGCAAGAAGGTGTGGCCGCTTGCGGTGTAGTAATCGTCATGCTCCAGAAAGGTCGTCGCGGGGATGACGATGTCCGCCAGTTTCGCCGTGTCCGTCATGAACTGCTCGTGCGCGGCGACGAAAAGGTCCTCGCGCAGCAGCCCTTCGCGGCATTTCAGGCTATCGGGGCACACGACCGCCGGATTGGTGTTCTGGATGAACAGGGCGGTGACCGGCGGGCCCTCCCCCAAGTCGCGCGGATCGCCGGTCAGCACGGGCCCGAAGCGCGATTGATCGAGTTGCCGCACCGAAGGGTCCAGCGCGTCCAGCCCTTCCAGCAAGGTCTTATCCAGATGGTAGATGGCGCCGTTGCCCCAGAGCGCTCCGCCTCCCGGATGACGCCAGGCTCCGGTGACCGTGGGCAGGCAGGAGACCGCGTGCACGCTGGCCGCCCCGTTGCGCGAGCGGGAGAAGCCGTAGCCGACCCGGATGTAAGCGCGCTTCGTGCGCCCGTAGAGCCGGGCGAAATCCTCGATCGTCTCTGCCGGCAGGCCCGTGATGGCGGCGGCCCATTCGGGAGTCTTGTCCGCGAAGTGGGCTTGGGCCTCCGCGTCCCAATCGCTGTGTGAGTCCAGGAAGGCCCGGTCCTCCACGCCCTCCTTCAGGATCACGTGGATCATGGCGGCGGCGAGCGCCCCGTCCGTCCCCGGCTTGATCGCCAGGTGCAGGTCCGCCTGCTCCGCGGTTCCGGTCCGATAGGGATCGACCACCACCAGCCGGGCGCCGCGGTTTTTGCGCGCCTTGGCGATGTGGGTCATCACATTGACCTGGGTGTTAACCGGATTGCCGCCCCAGACCACCACCAGGTCCGATTGCTGAATTTCCCGGGCATCGACTCCGGCCTTGGCCCCCACGCCTGCGAGCCAGCCCGATTCCGCCAAGGTGGTGCAGATGGTGGACCACTGGCGCGAGTACTTCTTGACGTGGCGCAGCCGCTCGATTCCATCGCGCTGCACGTGGCCCATGGTACCGGCGTAGAAATAAGGCCAAACCGTTTCCGGGCCAAAGCGTTGTTCGGCCAGGAGCAAGCGCTCGGCGATCTCGTCCAGCGCCGCCTCCCAGGAAATCTCCTCGAAAGCGCCGCCGCCCTTTTCGCCCACCCGGCGCAGCGGACGGGTCAAGCGGTCGGGGTGATGCACCCGCTCCGCGTAGCGCGCCACCTTGGCGCAGATCACGCCATCGGTATAAGGATTGGCACGGTTGCCCTTCACCTTCCCGATCCGGGACGGCCCCAGCCGCTCCACTTCAAGCGCACAAGTTGACGGGCAATCGTGCGGACAGGTGGAGCGATGCCAAGTCACTCGGGCCGAGGTGTCGGAAAGAGGGGCAGTGTCGGGCGGCATAAGAGAGGGCATAACCCGATTACTTCTCGCGGGCAATGCGGAAGTTCGCGCGGAGGTTTCCGCCCGGTTCGCCGGTGTGCCGCGGAAAGCCGCTATGCTCGATCCGCTCGAATGGAATACGATCACCTCTCTCCAACCGCACGCGGCCGCCGTTTCAGGAGCCAAGCCCCGGTCATGCTTCCCCCCGGCGAAACCTACGAAGACATCCGCGCCGCGTTCCGGTGGCAAATTCCGGAGCGCTACAACATCGGCGTGGACGTTTGCGACAAGTGGGCGGACGGCAGCGGGCGCACGGCCTTGCTGGTCAAGCGGGCCGAGGGCGGTATCGACACCCTGAGCTTCGACTGGCTGAAGGCCCGCTCGAACCGTCTGGCGAATGCCTTGCGGGGGCTGGGCGTCGGGCGCGGCGACCGGGTCGCGGTGCTGCTGCCGCAAGCGCCGGAGACGGCCCTGACCCACATCGCGGCCCACAAGCTGGGCGCCATTTCGGTGCCGCTCTTCACCCTGTTCGGCGAGGATGCCTTGGCGTTTCGCCTGGCCGATTGCGGCGCCAGCGCCTTGGTCACCGACGCGGCGGGCCTGGCGAAGATTGCCGGCTTGCGCGCGGAGTTGCCGGACCTGAAGGTGGTGCTCTCCATAGACGGCCGGTCCGAGGGGGCCGAGGGCTTTGAAGCCGTGCTGGAGCAGGCGAGCGACCGGTTGGACCCAGTGGACACGGCGGCCGAGGACCCGGCGGTCATCATCTACACCTCCGGCACGACCGGCCAGCCCAAAGGCGCCTTGCATGCCCATCGCGTGCTGCTTGGCCATTTGCCGGGGGTGGAGATGCCGCAAGAGCTCTTCCCCAAGCCCGGAGACTTGATGTGGACGCCCGCCGATTGGGCTTGGATCGGCGGCCTCTTCGACGTGCTGCTGCCAAGCCTGCATCATGGCGTGCCGGTGCTTGCCCACCGCCAGCCGAAGTTCGACCCGGAAGAGGCCTTTGCCTTGATGGCCCAGGCGGGGGTGCGCAATACCTTCATGCCGCCCACGGCGTTGAAGATCATGCGCGGCGTCGCGCGGCCGCGCGACCGCTGGGGTTATGCCCTGCGCTCGGTTTGTAGCGGCGGCGAAACCCTGGGCGCGGAACTGCTGGATTGGGGGCAAGAGACCTTCGGGCTGACCATCAACGAATTCTATGGCCAGACCGAGTGCAACCTGGTGGTGGCTAATTCTTCCGGCATCTTGCCCGTGCGGCCAGGGTCCATGGGGCGGGCGGCCCCGGGGCACAGTGTCGCCGTCGTGGATGCCGGTGGGCAACCTCTGCCGGCGGGCGAGGTGGGCACCATCGCCATCCGGCATCCAGATCCGGTGATGTTCCTTGGCTACTGGAACAATCCCACGGCGACGGAAGAGAAGTTTGCCGGGGATTGGCTGCTAACAGGCGATCAAGGCCTGCAAGACGACGAAGGGTACTTCCGTTTTGTCGGGCGGGACGACGATGTGATCACCTCCGGCGGCTACCGCATCGGGCCAGGCGAAATCGAGGATTGCCTCTTGAAGCACCCGGCCGTTGCCTTGGCCGCGGCGGTGGGCGTTCCCGATCCGCTGCGCACCGAAAGGGTCAAGGCCTTCATCGTGCCCGCTGAAGGAGTCGAAACCGGGCCGGCCCTGGTCGAGGAAATCCAAAACTTCGTGAAGACGCGCCTTGCCGCGCACGAATACCCGCGCGAGGTGGAGTTCGTTTCTAGCCTGCCCATGACCACGACGGGCAAGATCGTCCGCCGCGAACTGCGGGCGCGAGGCTAGAGTCTAATTTGCTTGAAGGGAAACGGCCCGTTGGCGGAAAACGGCCGGGACTTTCCCATAAACGATCGGCAATTCCAGTTCGTTCTTAAAATCCGCCAAAACTCAAATACCCAGCGGATCAAACCCCCATCCAATAGGGCATGGACTGGAAGTAAATGATGGCTCCAAGGGCAAGCAGGATCAAATAGGCGGTCTTGCGCGTTTCGGTCATCTCAATCTCCGGTCACCTGCGGCTAACGTGCGAAAATCGTGACATCGATGCGTTAGCCAATTGTTACTGCCAAGCCACGCACCGGGTCCCGGAAACCACAGGTTTCGCCGCCTTCGACGGTGACTTTCTATGTTAGCACGCTTCCATAAATCGCTGGATTCACGCAACAACACGCGAAATAGAATACATGCTGTGATATTTTTTAGTCCAGAAAAGTGGCGAGAATGCATCATCATTTAGACGGGATTTCCATTATCTGTTGCGGTACCGCAACAGGATAAGGCCGCCGGACGGCGGAATCGCGTAGTTACAAGAGTATGGAGAGGGTGAGGTGAGCGCCGCGCCTGGGCTTCGGCCCTAAACCTCGCCGAAACGGTTGGAGCGCGGGAAACCATTTGGCGGCAGGCGCCCCGCAGCGGCGCGCTTGCCGATCCACGCCGTAAGATCGGTTTCGCTGCGCACCCGCCCGCCCGGCCCCATGGACCAGGCCAGACCCTCCGCTAGATTGAAGGTCTTGGCATCCGACAAGCCGCCGTCCCGGTAGCGCTGCAGCATCACGCCACGCCCTCGCGACATTTCCGGCAGCTCGGCGCGTTCGAAGACGAGGAGCTTCCGGTTCTCGCCGATCACGGCCACATGGTCGTCCTCCGGCGATGCGGGGCGGCAGACGGCGGCCTCCGCCCCCTCGGCAAGGTTCAAGACCTGCTTGCCGTTGCGGGTTTGGGCTAGGACCTCGTCCTCGGGAACCAGGAAGCCCCGCCCGTCGTTGGACGCGATCAAAAGCCGCCGCCCCGCGCTGTGCACCAGCACCTGCACCACGTCCTGGTCGTTCGGCAGGTCCAGCAACAGCCTGACCGGCTCGCCGAAACCCCGGCCACCAGGCAGCTTATCGGCGCCCAAGGTGTAGATTCGGCCGTTGGTGCCAAGCAGCAGCAGCTTGTCGGTGGTTTGCGCCTTGAGCGCGAAGCGGCCCCGGTCGCCTTCCTTGTATTTCGCGTCGGACACATCTTCATGATGGCCCTTCATGGCACGGATCCAGCCCTTCTGCGAAAGAAGGACGGTGATAGGCTCCCGTTCCACAACGGCCTCCAGCGGCACGATGACGTCGGCCGGGGCATCACCGATCGCTGTGCGGCGGCGGCCGAGTTCGGTGTCCTTGCCGAACTCCTTCTTCAGGGCGGCGAGTTCATGGGAGATCACGCGCCAGCGCCGGGGCTCGTCGGCAAGGAGGTCCTGCAGATCAGCCTGCTCCTCGCTTAATTCCGCGTGCTCGCGGCGCAGTTCCATTTCCTCGAGCTTGCGCAAGGATCGCAGGCGCATGTTCAAGATCGCCTCCGCCTGAGCGTCGGTCAGGTCGAAGGTGCTCATCAGTTCCGCCTTCGGCTCATCCTCCTCGCGGATGATCCGGATCACTTCGTCGAGGTTGAGGAAGGCGACCAGGTAGCCCGCGAGCACTTCCAAACGCTTGGCGATCTTCTCCAGCCGGAAGGCGGTGCGGCGGCGCAAGACCTCGTGCCGGTGATCCAGGAAGGCCTGCAAGGCCTCGCGCAGGTTCATGACCTTCGGCGTGTTGTCGCTGTCGAGCACATTGAGGTTGAGCCCCACCCGCACTTCCAGTTCGGTCTGACGGTAAAGAGACTCCATCAGCATGCCGGGGTCCACGTTCCGGCTCTTGGGCTCCAGCACAAGACGCACCTCGGCGGCCGATTCATCGCGCACGTCGCCCAGCAACACCAGCTTGCGGGCGTTGAGAAGCTCCGCGATCTTTTCGATCAGCCGCGATTTCTGGACCTGATAGGGAATTTCGGTCACGACGATTTGGTAGAGCCCGCCCTTGAGCTCTTCCTTCTCCCAGCGCGCGCGCAGGCGGAAAGAGCCCCGGCCCGTCCGGTAGGCTTCCAGGATTCCTTCGCGCGTTTCCACCAGTTCGCCGCCCGTCGGGAAATCGGGTCCGGGCACCAACTCAACGAGCTTGTCGAAGGACGCATTCGGACGTTTGATGAGATGCATCAGCGCATCGCAAAGCTCGGCCACGTTGTGGGGCGGAATAGAGGTCGCCATGCCGACCGCAATGCCCTGCGCGCCGTTCGCCAAGAGGTTCGGAAACGCGGCCGGCAGGACCACCGGCTCCAAGGCCTCGCCGTCGTAGGTGGGCCTGAAATCGACTGCGTCCTCATCAATGCCTTGCAGCAGCAACGCAGCCACATCCGTCAGCCGGGCCTCGGTGTAGCGCATGGCCGCGGCATTATCGCCATCGATGTTCCCGAAGTTCCCCTGACCGTCTATGAGCGGATAGCGAAGGGCAAAGTCCTGGGCCAAGCGCACGAGCGCGTCGTAGATCGATTGATCGCCGTGGGGGTGAAACTTGCCGATCACGTCGCCGACCACGCGCGCCGACTTCTTGAAGGCCGAATCCGGATTGAGGCGCAGCTCGCGCATGGCATGCAGCAAGCGCCGGTGCACCGGCTTCAGGCCATCGCGTACATCCGGCAGCGAGCGCGAAACGATGGTCGAGAGCGCATAGGCCAAATAGCGCTCCGACAGCGCCTCGACCAAGCGAACCTCGCGAATATCCCCCGCCTCGACGGGAACCTGCGGAGCCATGCAACCCTCACCTTGCCCACAAGATATCGTAGGGAATTGACCGGATCCCTACAAGGTCTTGACGTCAGAACCGATCGGCGCGATAGGGGCGCGGATCGATGTCCGGATCGCGCCCCGCCAGAAGATCCGCTATCAGATTCGCCGTCCGCGCCGCAAGCGTCAAACCGAGATGGCCGTGCCCAAAGGCAAGCGCGGCGTTCGGATAGCGCGGGCTCAAGCCGATCACGGGCAGCGAATCGGGCAGGGAGGGGCGAAAACCCATCCAGCGGCTGGCCCCCGCCGGGTCGAGGTCGGGGAAAAGTCGTTTGGCCCGCTGGCTCAAGACCTCCGCGCGCTTCCAGTTCGGCGGTGCCGCCAGCCCGCCCATCTCCACGGTCCCGCCAAGCCGCAGGCCGTCTTCCAGCGGCGTGCAGGCCATGGCGAACTCCGTGGAGTAGACAGGGCGCGAGAGTTCTATTCCCGGATCGGGGATGGAGAGGTGGTAGCCGCGCTCGGTATCAAGCGGCGCCTCGGCGCCCAGTTCGCCCGCCAGGCCTTTCGACCAGGCGCCGGCGGTCAAAACCACCGCGCCGCATGGCAGTGGGCCCTCGGCACTCCGCACGGCCGTGATCTGGCCTTCCGAGACCTCGAAACCCAGAGCCTCGGCCCTCAGGATCTCTCCACCCTCCGCTTGGAAGGCTTCGGCGAGGCGCGTGGCGAGCCGGTAGCTCTGGACCGAGTGAGCAACGTTTGGATAGAAGACCCCGGCATGAAGGTCCGAAGCCAAGGCCGGCTCCATCTGCCGCATCTCCGACGGCCCGATTTCATGCAGCTCCACCCCGCGCCGCCGCTGCAGCGTCCGATCCGCGGCGCTAGCCTCGAAGCCGTCCCGAGTCGTGTAGGCGCCGATCCAGCCGCGCCGCACGATCATGTCTTGCACGCCAGCAGCTTCCAGATAGGGCCGGTACGCCTCGACCGCGCCGGACAAGAGCGCGGCAAGCGCCCGCGAAATCTCCTCCACCCGATCCGGGCGGCTTGCGGCGATAAATCGGATCAGCCAGGGCGCCAGGCGGGGCAAATAGCCCCAACGCAGAGCCAAGGGCCCAAGCGGGTCGGCCAGCAGGCCGGGCACCCGCCAGGCAATGCCGGGCGTGGCCACGGGCACCACCGCTTCGGTGGCCAGCACCGAGGCATTCCCAAACGAGGCCCCCTCGGCCGGCCCCGCACGATCGAGCAGGGTCACGCGCCAGCCCTCCCGCTCCAAGCGCGAAGCAACGCAAATCCCGACAATGCCGGCGCCGACGACAACCGCGCGCCGCCGCTCGCCAGCGCCGTTGAGGGCGGGATTAGGCGTCATCGCCGGGCGCAAGAGGGAAGCGCTCCGCCAGGCGCAACCGCGCGGGCGGCAGCCCTCTATCCTGGGGGAAGAAGATATGCCGCTCCAGGAAGAAGCCGGTGAGCCTCAGCCCCTGCGCCACCTCGCCCGGACCACCACCTCCCCGCCCCGCGAGAAAGCCGGGAAGGGCCAGCAAGCGATCCCGATAGGGCTCCCCGGCAGCTAGGGACACGGCCCGCCCCGTGCGCGGGCTGACATAGGCCAACTGGTCGTTCGCCCCGCCCGCCGCGCAGGACCCCAGATCGAGCCCAAAGCCTAGGTCAGCCAATAGCATGAGTTCCCAGTGCACATAGGCCTCGGCCCAGTGGTCGCTCTCCAGCCCTTCGATCAGGGCGAGAAGCCCTTCGTAGCCGCCTGGATGCGGCTCGCGCTCCGGCAAAGCCGTCTCGCACACAGCCGTCGCCGAGGCTAAGGCGGCCAGCCTGTCCGCGTCCGAGAGAAATCGCGCGGCATGGCTTCGCTTCGTCTCCAGGGCGTAGGTCCCCAGGTGCTCCGATAGCCTCGCCCGCCAGGTCGCGTGCACAAGGTTGCCGGGCTGCAGAAGGCCCGCGTGGCGCGGGCTCTGCCCGCCGTGCACCAGGCCCGCGTGCCGGCCGCGCGTCCTCGTCAAAAGCTGCGCCACCGCGGCCGTCTCGCCATGGGGCCGCGCCGCCAGCACCAAGCCGTCCTCACTCCATTCGATCATAATTCAGCATCTAGGCATGCACAGCCCGGTCTGAAAAGCCCTCCCCAGCACATCCTCTCTTGTCCGCCGGGCCGACAGTTGCCAATTTCCTGGGATAATCTCGGGAGGAGAAAGGCGTGGATATGATCATCAAGGGCGCCACCCTGTTTGACGGAACCGGGGCCGCGCGCAAGCTTCGCCAGGATGTCGCGTTGGAGGGCGCGGTCATCAAGGCGGTTGGCGAGGACCTTCCCGCCAACGGCGATGCCCGGGTCGTGGAGGCCGATGGTCTCGCCCTAATGCCCGGGATCATCGATACCCACACCCACTACGACGCCCAAATCACCTGGGACCCTGGCCTGACACCCTCCCCGGAGCTTGGCGTCAGCAGCGTGGTGATCGGCAACTGCGGCTTCACCATCGCCCCCTGCCGGGAGCAAGACCGGGACCTGGTGATGCGCAATCTCACCCAGGTCGAAGGCATGTCGCTCGACGTTCTGCGCAACGGCATCGACTGGAACTTCGAGAGCTTCCCCGAGTATCTCGATGCCCTCGAGGCGCGCGGCGCGGCGATCAACGTTGCCGCCTTCATCGGCCACAGCGCGCTGCGCACCTATGTCATGGGCGCCGACGCCGTCGAGCGGGCCGCTACCCCCGAGGAGATCGAGCGCATGGCCGGGATTGTCGGCGAGGCCATGCGGGCCGGCGCTGTCGGCTTCGCGACCTCCACGGCCCCCCAGCACAACGGCTGGGGTGGCATTCCCATGCCCTCCCGCCTTGCGGATGATGCAGAACTCCTGGCCTTGGCACGCGCGATGCGGTCAGAGGGCTACGGCCTCTTCATGCTGACCAAGGGCGACCGCACCGATGTTGCCTATCTGGAAGAGCTTGCCGGCAAGGCGGATTGCCCGATCATGATCGCCGCGTTGTTGCACAATCCCACCAACCCCGGCGGCACCTTGACCGAGCTGGCGCGCATCGGCGAAGCGCGGGCACGGGGCCACGAGCTTTGGGGACAAGTTAGCTGCTGCCCGCTGACCATGGATTTCAGCCTGGCCTCGGCCTACCCCCTGGAAGGCTTGCGCGCCTGGAAGCCCGCGGCCCAGGCCACCGGCCCCGAACTTCGGCGGGTGCTTGCCGATCCAAGCTTCCGGCAGGCGGTGAAGGACGAGCTCGCCCAACCCGCCGGCGTGCGCCTCTTCAACGGCGAGTGGCACAAGCTGGTGCTGACCGAGGCGGCAAAGCCGGAAAACCGGCCCCTGGAAGACCGCAACGTCGCCGATCTGGCCGCCGAGGCGGGCCAGGATCCGCTCGACTGGATGCTGGACTTCGCCCTCTCGGAGGACCTCGACTCCCTCTTCACCGCGCTGTTGTTGAACTCGGACGAAGAGGCGGTGGGCAAGATGATCCGAGATCCCAATGCCTCCGTAGCGCTCTCGGACGCGGGCGCGCATCTCACTTTCTTCTGCGACGCCGGGTTCGGCCTGCACCTCATGGGGCATTGGTCTCGCGAACTGAGCCATCTCAGCCTGGAAGAAGCGGTGCACGAACTGACGGGCAAGCCTGCCGGGATTTTCCGCCTTCCCGGGCGCGGCACCATCGCGCCGGGCCAGGCAGCCGATATCCTGCTCTTCGACCCGGAGACGGTGGGGCGCGGACCGAAGCGCCGGGTCACCGACCTGCCGGGCGGGGCACCGCGGCTGACTACCGACGCGGTGGGGCTTCACGGCCTCTGGGTCAACGGCGAGACCATCATGGACCGCGATGGCCGCATGCTACCGGGCAAGCGCGCGGGCCGTCTGCTGCGCGCATCGGCTTGACCGGCTAGGCCTCGAAGTCCAGGCCCCATGCCCGGTATCTTTCCGGGTCGTCGAGCCAGCCCTCGCGCACCTTGACGAACAGGAAGAGGTGCACTTTGCGCCCGAGCATCTCCTCGAGATCCTTCTGCGCCGATTCGCGCGCGGCGCGGATCGAGCGCCCGCCTTGGCCAATGACGATACGTTTATGGCCTTCGCGCTGAACGTAAATCGTTTGCTCGATCTTCACCGAGCCGTCGTCGAAGTCTTCCCACCTCTCAGTCTCAACTGTGAGCGAGTAAGGAATCTCCTGATGCAAGAGCAGGAACAGCTTCTCCCGGGTCACCTCGGCCGCGAGCGCGCGCTCCGGCTGATCGGACAGCTGATCCTCCGGGTAAAGCCAGGGACCCTCGGGAAGCTCTCCGGCAACCCAGGCCAAAAGGTCGTCCACGCCGTCCCGCTTGCTCGCCGAAATCATGAAAATGCGCTCGAAATGGCCGGTGGCCTCGAAGGCCGTTGCCAGGTCCAAGAGTTTTTCCCGGGGCAAGGTATCGATCTTGTTGAGAACCAGCGCAAGGCGGCGCGCCCGGCGCGCCAGCTCCTCGATGAGGGACAGGGCATCACCGTCCGGCCGACCGCGCTGCACGTCATGCAGCAAAAGCACCAAATCCGCATCTTCCACTCCCGCCCAGGCCGCCGCCACCATGGCGCGCTCGAGCCGGCGCTTGGGCTGAAACAGCCCAGGCGTATCGACGAAGACGATTTGGCTTTCGCCGGAAAGCGCGATTCCACGCAGGCGCGCGCGGGTGGTCTGCACCTTGTGGGTCACGATCGATATCTTCGCGCCGACCGCCTGGTTCAGCAAAGTCGACTTGCCGGCATTCGGGGCACCGACCAGGGCAACAATGCCGCAGCGCTGAGTCATGCCCGCTCCGCGCCGAGGCGTTTCAGCAGACGCTCGGCCGCTTCGCGCTCGGCAACGCGCTTGGAGCGACCCTCGCCCCGCTCGGGCGCTTGCCCCTCAACGGCCACCTCCACCGTGAAGACCGGTGCGTGAGGCGGGCCGCTGCGGGCCACCTCGCGATAGGCGGGAAGGGCGGCGCCGCGCGCTTGCGCCCACTCCTGGAGCGCCGTTTTGGGATCCTGCCGGGGCCGCGGATCGGCCTCCAGCAAAGCGCGCCAATGGGGTTCGATGAAATCCCGTGCCGCCTCCAGCCCGCCGTCAAGGTAAAGCGCGCCGATTACCGCCTCGCAGACGTCGGCAAGAATGCTGGGATTGTCTCGCACGCCGGCCTCGGCCTCGCCCGGCGAAGCGGCGATATGAGAGCCAAGGTCGATATCCATTGCGACGCTCGCCAAGCTTTCCCCGCTGACCAGGGCCGCGAAGCGAATGGCCAGGGTGCCCTCGGCCTCGTCGGGAAACCGCTTCAGCAGCATCTCGGAGACGACCAGCCCCAAGACACGGTCGCCCAGGACCTCCAGCCGCTCGTATGAGCGCCGTCCGGTGTGGCTGGAATGGGTAAGTGCTTCCTCGAGCAGTTGCGGCTCCGCGAAGCGGTGCCCAAGGACCTCACCCAGCAGGTTCGCGCGTTCTTGTTGGGCGGCGGCGGGCGTCCTAGCGGATTTCATTGAAGATCCGGTCGAAGCGGATCGACGAGGGCCATTTCCAGACTTCCCAGAATTGCGCCGAGCCATTGTGCGAGAAGAAGATGATCTCGGCCCGGCCGATCAGATTCTCGTAGGGAACGAACCCCACTTGCCCCTGTACCCGGCTATCCTGGCTGCTGTCACGATTGTCGCCCATGGCGAAGTAGTGTCCCTCCGGCACGCTGTAGACCGGCGTGTTATCCAAGGGTTCGCTGTCGCTACGCTCCCAGATGCGGTGCTGAACACCGTTCGGAAGGGTTTCCACGTACTCGGTGATTTTGACGGGAAATCCGGTGAGGCCGCTAACCATCCCCTCGCCCACCTTCTCTCGCGGCACCACCTCGCCGTTAATGTAAAGGCGCCCCTCCCGAACCTGAATTTCGTCGCCCGGCAGACCGACGATACGTTTGATGTAGTCGGTGCGGTTATCCGTCGGCAACTTGAAGACCGCAACATCGCCGCGGTCCACCTCACCCTCCAGAATTCGCCCCTCGAACAACGGCAGGCCCCAGGGGAAGGAATAGCGGCTGTAGCCATGGGAAAACTTCGAGACGAAGAGATAGTCCCCAACCAGCAAGGTAGGCAGCATGGAGCCGGAGGGAATCGAGAAGGGCTCGAACAAGAAGGTGCGCATTACGACGGCGATAAGGACCGCGTAGACGATCGTGCGCAGCGTCTCGCCGATGCCGCCGCCCTTCTTGGCCCGAGTAACCGATGATGTCATGAGTGAGAGGGTCCCCTCGATCCTTTTTCCCAGCGTCCCAAAGCCGCAGGCTGGGGGTATAGCGTCATGCTTGGTTCGAGGGAACAGCCGATATGATAACGATAACCTGCGCCAGCGGATAGTCATCGGTGATGGTGATGTCGATCTGCGCCTCCATCCCACTTGGCACCATCTCGGCCAAGCGCCGCGCCGCGCCGCCGGTCAAGGCCATGGTCGGCTTGCCGCTGGGCAGATTAACGACGCCAAGATCGCGCCAATGGACGCCGCGCCGCGGTACACCCGTGCCCAAGGCCTTGGCACAGGCTTCCTTGGCGGCGAAGCGCTTTGCGTAGCTGGCCGCGCGGGCGGCGCGCCGGTCCGATTTCTTCTGCTCGACCTCGGTGAACACGCGCTGCACGAAACGATCGCCGAAGCGATCCAGCGTCTTCTCCACCCGCCGGATGTCGATCAAATCGTTGCCCAGACCCAAAATCATATCGCCGCCACCGTTATCCCCCGCGCGTCAGCCCGGCGCCTTACGCCGTGCGGGAGCCGAGGGAGTCGGCCCGCGCTTTATCCATGATCGCCCGCATCCGCTTGATCGAGCTGTCCAGACCGCCGAAAATCGCCTCGCCAATCAGGAAATGCCCGATGTTAAGCTCCATGACCGTTGGAATCGCGGCGACCGGGGTGACGTTATCGAAGGTCAGCCCATGCCCCGCGTGGCATTCCAGGCCAAGGGCCTCCGCATGTGCCGCGCCGCGAACGAGGCGATCGAGCTCACCCAGAGTGGCCGGGGCAGTCGCACCCGCCTCGTAGAAGGCTTCGCAATAAGCTCCGGTATGCAACTCGATCACCGGGACGCCCAGCGCGGCGGCGGCATCGAGTTGGGCGGGATCTGGATCAACGAAGAGAGAGACGCGCACACCGGCCTCTGTCAGCCGGCCCACCACCGGCTCAAGCCCCTGCCGGCCCCCTGCGGCATCCAGGCCACCCTCCGTGGTCACTTCCTCGCGCCGTTCCGGCACGATGCAGGCGGCATGGGGGCGGTGTTTCACCGCGATCGCCAGCATTTCATCGGTTGCCGCCATTTCCAGGTTGAGGGGCAGTGCGATCTCCGCCACCAAGCGCTCGATGTCTCCGTCGGTCATGTGCCGCCGGTCCTCGCGCAAGTGGGCCGTGATGCCGTCGGCACCAGCGGCCTGCGCCACGGCCGCGGCGCGCAGGGGGTCGGGATGCGGCCCGCCGCGCGCGTTGCGGATCGTGGCAACGTGATCGATGTTCACTCCAAGTCTCAGGCGGCCCTTCATCCTTGATGCTCCCTGGCCGCGGCCAGGGCCTCTTTCTGTCGCGCGCGCTCGATGCGCCGCAGGCGTTTCTCCTCGCGCCGCTCCAACCGGCGCCGACGGGCGGCTTGATAGGTGCTCACCAAACGCCGGGACGGCCAAAAGGCTACACCCCAGGCAAGCGCCGCGGTCGGCAAGCTGCCGACGAACATCGGCCAGAGAACCTGCCAGGGATTGTCGAAAATGTAGCCGAAGGACAAATTCGGGGGAAGCGTGGAAACACCCTCGTCATGCCCCAGCAGCCAATGCCCCAGGCCATAGGTCCAGGCCCAGATAAAGGGAAAGGTCCAGGGGTTGCCGACCACCGTGCCGATGGCCGAAGCCATGATATTCCCGCGCGTGAGCCAGGCCAGGATCGCGGCGGCCACGAAATGCAGTCCGATCAGCGGGGTCATCGAGACCGCTGCACCGGACGCAAAGCCCGCCGCGATGCGATAGGGCGTCCCGGGCAAGCGGCCGACGCGGTGGCCGATATAGCGCGCGGTGCGCGCCCAGCCTCGATGCGGCCAAAGCGCGTGCTTGAGCCAAGTTACCGGTGCAAGAGGCGTGCGTCGCTTAAAGAGCATGGCGCTGAACGTCGAACCCGCGGCCGAAATCACTCAAGGGGATTCCAGGCCACGCAAAGAGAGTCGATAATGACGCTGGAATATATTGGTTACCGATGAATTAACAATCTCGATAGGTCACCTTCCTGGTTCCGCGTGAGCTGTTCGCGAGGCCAACACGCGCCCCAGCGCCCAAGCCCCTGCCCGCTCTCGGCTTATCCACGTGCCCGATCGACGGAGGAAATCGCGGGCATGGTCCGTAACGCGGCAATAATGTTTGTCAGATGCCGAACGTCCACGACTTCCAGATCGATCAGCATTTCGAAAAAATCGATCGACCGGTTAGTGATTTTCAGATTGGAAATGTTGCCTTCGTGCTTGCCGATGACGGTCGACAAGCTGCCAAGGTTGCCAGGCTCGTTCATGACCACAAGATGCAAGCGCCCAGTGAAGGGCTCGTTGTCGGTTTCCCTCTCCCACGACAAGTCGACCCAGCGTTCCGGGGTATCCTGATAGGCCTGCAGGGTGTCGCAATCGATGGTGTGGACGGTGACCCCTTTCCCGGTGGTCACGATGCCCACGATCCGGTCGCCGGGCAGCGGATGACAGCACTGGGCGAAATGCATGGCCATACCGGGAATGAGGCCCTTGATCGGAACCGCGCTCTCGCGCCCCTTTGACTTGTTGCGCCCGCGTGAGATCGAAACGACCTTTTGCGGTTTGTCCTTGTCCTTCACCCCCGGGAAGACCGACACCAGCACTTCCCTGGCGGTCATGTTTCCCTGGCCGACCGCGACATAGACGTCTGCCACGCTGTCGGCCTTCAGCTTCTTCAGAACTCCCGCCACACCCTTTTCGGTCAGATCGAAGCCCTCGTGGCGAAACGCCCGCTCGAGCATCTGTTTGCCAAGCTCGGCGAACTGCGCGCGCTGCTCTAGGCGAACGAAACGGCGCACCGCCGCCTTCGCCTTTCCGGTGACGACGAAGGATTCCCAATCGGGCGAAGGGGTCTGCACCTTGGAGGTGACGATATCCACCTGATCGCCGTTGCGCAGCAAGGAGCGCACCGGAACCATTCTTCCATTGACCCGCGCGCCGACGCAGGTGTTCCCAACCTCGGAGTGGACGGCATACGCGAAGTCGATCGGCGTGGACCCGCGCGGGAGCGCGATGAGATCGCCCTTGGGCGTGAAGCAGAAGACCTGGTCCTGGTACATCTCGAGCTTGGTGTGCTCGAGGAATTCCTCCGGATTGGCGGTATGCTCCAGAATGTCGAGGAGTTCGCGGATCCAGCGGAACTGCCGCCCCTCGACAAGGCTGCTCGTGTCACCCGGTGCCTGCTTGTACTTCCAGTGGGCCGCGACCCCGAACTCGGCCACGTCATGCATCTCGCGCGTGCGGATCTGCACCTCGATCCTTTGACGCTCCGGCCCGATCAAGCCGCTGTGCAGGGAACGGTAGCCGTTGGGCTTCGGCGTTGAAATGTAGTCCTTGAAGCGCCCGGGCACGACCGGGTAATGGCTATGCAGGCTACCGAGCGCGCGGTAACAATCGTCAACGGAGCCAACGACCACCCGGAACGCCATGATGTCGGCGAGCTGCTCGAAGCCGACATTGCGCCTTTGCATCTTCCGCCAGATGGAATAGGGGGTCTTAATCCGGCCCGAAACCCAGGCTTCCACGCCGTCCCCCGCGAGATCTCGGGCAAGCTGGTCGTTGACGCGCTGGGTGACGTTGCCGCCCTGCTCCTCCAGGAACTCCAAGCGTGCGACGATGGAGTTGCGGGCATCCGGATTGAGCTCGGCGAAGGCAAGATCGTCGAGCTCGTCCTTGAACCGCTGCATACCGATCCGCTCGGCCAGGGGCGCGTAGATATCCATGGTCTCGCGGGCGATGCGCTTTCGCTTGTCCTCGGACTTGACGAAGCGCAGGGTCCGCATGTTGTGCAGGCGGTCGGCGAGCTTGACCATCAAGACCCGGATGTCCTCGCTCATAGCGAGAACGAGCTTTCGAAAATTCTCTGCGTGCTTGGTTTGCTCGGATTGCAACTCCAACCGGCCGAGCTTGGTGACGCCATCCACGAGCCGCGCGATTTCCGGCCCGAACATGCGCTCGATGTCTTCGAGCGTGCCCTCCGTATCCTCCACCACATCGTGCAGAAGCGCCGTGATGATGGAATCCCCATCGAGCTTCAGATCGGTGAGGATGCCCGCGACCTCTACCGGATGCGCGAAATAGGGGTCGCCCGACTCCCGGGTCTGGGTGCCATGCATATTCGTGCCGTAGACGTAGGCGCGATTTAGCAGGTTGTCGTCCGCCCCAGGGTCGTACGACTTAACCCTTTCGACCAATTCGAATTGCCGCATCATGTCCTTGAGTCGCGCCGCCGATTGCACTCTCGCCCATTATAATCATTATAATCATAAGGCTAAGTGCGTCGGGCGCCAAGGCTCCGCGCGGCGCATTCGCGCATAACGGACGCGATTCTTCGCGTTTGGGCCGCGTCGGCGCTAAAAGGCTATACGCGGACGGCTAGATTTGGCTGGTTTCGTCCTCGCCGGGCGCGGCGTCGGCCGGTGGCGTTTCCTCAGCCGCGGTTTCGACCTCGACAATGACCTGGGGCTCGTCGCCCCCCTCGGCGGCCACGGCTTGAGCGACGCCCGCCGCTTCGCTGCTGAGCCCAGCACTGAGGGCGTCTAGTTCCGTCAGCTCGTCGACTTCTTCGGGCTCGTCCACTTCGACGTGCTTCTGGAGGCCGGAAATTAGCGAGCTGGTCAGCTCTTCGTGGTCAACCGTGCTTTCGGCGATTTCCCGCAAGGCCACGACCGGATTCTTGTCGTTGTCGCGATCGATTGTCAGGCTGGCGCCGGCGGAGACGTCCCGCGCGCGCTGCGCCGCCAACATCACCAACTCGAAGCGGTTGGGAACCTTCAATACGCAATCTTCAACGGTAACGCGTGCCATCGCCATAGGCTCCTGGGCTTGAAACGTCTCTAACGCGGATTTCGCGGGTGAGCGCGGAATATAGGGTCGCGCGACGCTTCACGCAAGCTTCCCGGCACGATTGTCACGCAATCGGATAGGCGGTTTGGTCGCGGGGTAGCGCGGAAATGAGCTCGGTGACCGACTGCCCGGTCACGGGATGACGCCAATCCGGCGCGACGTCCCGCAAAGGCAGGAGAACAAACGCCCGTTGCGTCAGCCGGGGATGAGGCAGCACGGGGACGGCTTCCGGCCCGGAAACCCGGCCCTGATAGTCAAGGAGGTCCAAGTCCAGGATCCGTGCCGCGTTAGCCGCGCCGCGCTGCCGGCCAAAGGCCTGCTCAACCGCGTGCAATCGGGCCAGAATGCCCGCCGCGTCAAACCCGCTCTCAGGAGAGACTTCCGCCACGGCGTTCACATACCAGGGTTGTGACGATGGGGGCCAGGGCGGGCTGCGATAAAGCCGCGAGTGCCTCTCAATCGGGAGACCTTCGCTCGCCAGCACACCGCGGGCGGCCACAAGAATCTCCTCCGGAGCTCCGAACTCCGGATGCGGAAGATTCGATCCCAGGGCAATTAGGATCATATCCTTTGCTACCTTGCAGGAAAGTCTTGCCAAAACTTAAAAAGGATGCCACGAAATCAAAAGTTAATTAAATGCCTGATTGAGGCGACTGCGCTTTTGAATACTCCAGGACACTATTCATTTTACATCCCCTTGGAAAAGCGAGCGACGAGATCGGCTTTCTGACAAGAAAGGATGATTAATGAATTTCTACCCTGAAGAAAGGGTCGCACTGTTCATCGATGGCGCCAATCTCTATGCAACGGCGCGTTCCCTCGGTTTCGATATTGACTACAAGCGTCTGTACGGTCTTTTCGCAAAACAGTGCCGCCTCGTGCGGGCTTATTACTATACGGCATTGATCGAAGATCAAGAATACTCACCGATTCGACCTCTGATCGATTGGCTGGATTACAACGGCTTCACCATGGTGACCAAGCCGACAAAGGAATTCACCGACGCAACCGGGCGGCGCAAGATCAAAGGCAACATGGACATCGAGCTTGCCATCGACGTGATGGAGATGGCCGAGCGCCTGGATCACATCGTGCTGTTTTCCGGTGACGGCGACTTTAGGCGCCTGGTGGAAGCCGTGCAGCGCAAGGGTGTGCGCGTCAGCGTGATTTCCTCGATTCGCTCCCAGCCGCCCATGATCGCGGACGAATTGCGGCGCCAGGCGGATATCTTTCTGGACATCGTCGATCTGGAGTCGCGCATCGCCCGCCAGCTTCCCGCCGACCATCCGCGCAACCGCGTGCCGGAGGATGACGGTGACGAAGATATCGATTTCGACGAGGAAGAGGACGAGGAATTCTACGAGGAAGAAGGGGCCTGAGCGGGCGCGCCAGAGCAATCGTGTGGTGAAGGCACAAGGTCAATCGGGGCCAGGCCAGCCGGGGCCAGGCCAACCGGGGCCGGGCCAACCGGGGCCGGACTGCGCGCTCTGCCCGCGATTGGAGGCTTTCCGGAGGGACAATCGAAACCTCTATCCCAGCTTCCACAACGCCCCCGTTCCAAGTTTCGGGCCGCGCGACGCGCGGCTTCTCATCGTCGGCTTGGCCCCGGGCCTAAAGGGAGCCAACCAAACCGGGCGGCCTTTCACGGGGGACTACGCCGGCGATCTGCTCTACGCGACTTTGCTGAAATTCGGATTGGCCGAGGGCAGCTACGACCGGCACGCCGGCGATGGGCTTCGGCTTGTCGACTGCCGGATCACCAACGCGGTCCGCTGCGTGCCTCCGCAAAACAAGCCCACTCCCCAAGAGATCACGACCTGCCGCGACTTTCTGGAGGAGGAAATCGCCGCCCTGCCCCGGCTCCGGTTCATCCTGGCTCTTGGCGCCATTGCCCACGCGGCCGTCGTTAAGGTTCAAGGACTGCCCGCCGCGCGGGTCCGCTTCGGGCACGGCGCCCTGCATGAACTGCCGAGCGGTGTCATGCTGGCCGACAGCTATCATTGTTCGCGCTACAACACGAACACGGGGCGCCTGACGGCCGAGATGTTCGAGGCTGTGTTCGCGCGGATCCGCGAAGTCATGAAGGCCTAGAGGGCGCGCTAGCCGCGGTCGCGGAGCAGCCGGGCTTTTTGTCTTTGCCAATCGCGCTGCTTGACGTCCTCGCGCCGGTCCTCCTTGCGCTTGCCCTTGGCCAACCCAAGGTCGAGTTTCGCTAGCCCGCGCGCGTTGAAATAGATCGACAACGGCACGAGCGTGTAGCCCGCGCGCCGCACCTGACCCAGAAGCCGATTCAACTCTTTGCGGTGAACCAGAAGCTTTCGCGGGCGCCGGGGGTCGTGGCCAAAACGGTTGGCAGGCCCGTACTCCGAGATGTGGGCGTTGAGCAGATAGAGTTCGCCATCCTTCTCGCCGGCGTAAGCCTCGCCGATCGAGGCCCGGCCGCCGCGCAGGGATTTCACCTCGGACCCCGTCAGCGCGAGTCCGGCCTCGATATGCTCTTCAATGTGATAGTCGTGGCGCGCGCGACGATTTTGCGCGACAACCTTCGATGCTGTGGACATGGGTTCGCCATGGACGATCCGGCCCTTTGGAGAGCGCGGGCGCCTTCTAGTTGATCAATCCCGCATGGGCCATCGCCTTGCGCACCGTGGTGCGAGTCTCTTCCGTGACCGGCACAAGCGGCAACCGCAGCTCGTCCGCGCAGCGGTCGATAAGGGACAGCGCGTATTTCACGGGCTGCGGACTGGGCTCGGTGAAGAGCGCGAAATGCAAGGGCATCAAACGGTCGTTGAGGTCACGCGCCTTGCCGTAATCTCCCGCGCGCCAGGCATCGTGAAATGCCCCGCACAGACGGGGCGCCACGTTCGCGGTGACCGAGATGCAGCCGTCGCCCCCCTGCGCCATGAACGGAAGAACCGTCGCATCCTCGCCGGACACCATCATGAAGTCCGGCCCGATCGCCGCGCGCGTCTTCCAGGGCCGGGTCAGATCTGCCGTGGCGTCCTTGACCCCGACAATGCGCGGAAGCTCGGCAAGACGCGCCATGGTCTCGACAGAGATATCCACGATCGAGCGGCCCGGGATGTTGTAGAGCACAATCGGCAGGTCGCTCGCGTCGTGAATGGCCTTGAAGTGCCGGTAAAGGCCCTCCTGATTGGGCTTGTTGTAGTAGGGCGAAACCACCAGGGCGGCATCGGCGCCGGCTTCCTGAGCATGACGGGTCAAGTCGATCGCCTCGGCGGTGGAGTTCGATCCCGTGCCCGCGATGACCGGCACGCGGCCGCGTGTCACCTCCACACAAAGCTCGACGACCCGTTTGTGCTCGGCGTGACTGAGGGTCGGCGACTCGGCGGTGGTTCCGCAGGGAATCAAAGCGTCGGTCCCCTCCATGATCTGCCAGTCCACCAGTTTCGCAAAAGCGGGCTCATCCACCTCCCCTTGCCTGAAGGGCGTGATGAGGGCGGTCATGGAACCGGAGAAAATTGGGCCAGCCATAAAAACGACCTTTCGTAACGACGAATGCAAGCGTCCGGCGCCAACAGGCGCGTGGGAGCGGACCATATCCGCCTTGCCCAGCAACCTCAAGACCGTCCGATTCTCGCTACAATCGTCTGAGTTGGCGGTCTGACTTTGCCTAGCCGAAGCGGGACACCATTAAGTATAGTCGCACGATTGGATGAAGTCGCACTGGGGCTGCAAAGCGCGAGACGGACGTGACCCCCCTCGGATCAGCACGCGATGCATAGACGAACCGGCCGCCCGAACCGAAGGCCTTCGATAAGTCGGGTTGCAAGGCTGGGCGCTTTGCTTGCCGGCCTTACGGCGCTGGCCCTAGGGCTTTGCGCCATGCCCGCGCTGGCAAATGGCGTTCTCAACCCCAACGACAAACGCGTCTATGAGGCCGCTTTCGAAAAGGCGGAGCGGGACGACTTCGCGGCCGCCCGGAGCTTGGCCCGGCAGGCGAGCGACCCCCTGCTCCGCAAGGTCTTGCTGTGGATGGAGCTCGCCAGGCCGGTGTCGACCGGCGACTTTGCCACCATCGTGCAGTTCCGCGAAGCTCACCCCGAGTGGCCGGGGCAGCAAGCCTTGCAGACGGCGGCAGAGCTATCCATGCCGGTGGGTCTGCGCAGCGAAACGGTACTCACTTGGTTTGACCGGGAACCGCCGGTCACGGGTGACGGCACGATCCGCTATCTCGACGCCTTGCGCGACGTGGGGCGGGAGGAGAAGGCACGCGCCTTCGCGCAAACCGCCTGGGTCGAACTGGACCTCAGCCGGGGCAACGAGCGCACCTATCTGCGGCGTTTCGGCGATCTGCTAACACGCCAAAACCACGCCGACCGCCTGGAGCGGTTGATCTGGGATCGCAGGCGGGGCCCCGCGCTGCGCGTCGCGCGGCTTCTGGGTCCAGACCAGCAGGCCCTCGCCGCGGCGCGGCTGGCCTTGGCGGGGATGAGCCCCGGCGTCGACTCGGCCATCAAGAAGGTGCCGGCGGGACTGCGGGACGATCCCGGCCTGGTTTACGAGAGAGCACGCTGGCGCTTGCGCAAGGGCCGCTACGAGTCGGCCATGGAGTTGCTCGACCCGCCACCGGAGGCCGGTTTGCCCGAGCGCTGGTGGAAGCTGCGACGGTGGGCGGCGCGGCGCGCCTTGGAGGAAGGCGAGCCCGCACGGGCTTATCGTCTGGCCAACGCCCAGGACGTGCCACGTGGGGTGGCTTTCGCCGAAGCGCGCTTTCTCTCCGGCTGGATAGCCTTGCGGTTCCTAGACGACCCGGAGACGGCCTACGGGCACTTTCAGCGCCTATATGAGAACGTGGGCACGCCGATCAGCCGGGCCAGGGGCGCCTATTGGGCCGGAGAGGCGGCCCAAGCCCTCTCGCGCCCTACGGAAGCGGCGCGCTGGTACCGGCTGGCGGCCTTCAACGACATCGCCTTCTACGGCCAATTGGCGACGGCCCGCTTGGGGATGGAGCCGGCCTTGCTAGAGGCTCCCGCCGCGACCATCAGCCCACAAACCCGCGCGGACTTCGAGAACCAGGAGGTCGTGCGAATCCTCCAGCGCCTGGTCGAACTCGATCAGGATCGCCTGATCGGCTGGTTCTTCGCCGCCCTCAGGCTACGTGCACGCACCGAGGTCGACTTCCGCTTGATCGGCGACTTGGCCCTGGCGCTGGACCGGCCGGACCAAGCGGTTTCCACCGGCAAGGCGGCGGCGCGAGTCGGAATCGTGCTGCCGGCCCACCTCTTTCCCTCGATCCCCTTGGCGATCGGCGACCCCAAGGAAGCCACCTTGGTGCTCGCCCTGATTCGCCAGGAAAGCCAGTTCGCCCCTCGCGCGGTCAGCCATGCCGGGGCGCGCGGCCTCATGCAGCTGATGCCCAGCACCGCCAAGCTGGTCGCCAAGCAGCGTGGCCTGCCCTATGACCGCAAGCGTTTAACCTCGGACCCAAGCTACAACCTGGAGCTTGGGCGCAGCTATCTAGATGACCTGCTCGGCCGCTACAGCGGCTCCTATCCCTTGGCGCTGGCCGCCTATAACGCGGGGCCATCGCGCGCGGACCGCTGGATACGGAACTTCGGCGACCCGCGCGACCCCTCGGTAGATCCCGTGGACTGGATCGAGTCCATCCCCTTCGACGAGACCCGGAACTACGTGCAGAGGATTGTCGAGGCGGTGACCGTCTACCGCAAGCGCATGACGCCGGGGCAACCGGTGCTCGTCTTGCAACCTCATCCGCAGCAAGCGAGCGCGGAGCCGGTGAAGCGGAACTGAGAGCGCTTGCCTGTGCCTCGGGCCGTGGCTAGAGTTTTCGGGCGATGACTCACCCCAGCTTCCCCAATATCGCCGCCTGCGTGTTCGACGCTTACGGGACGCTGTTCGACGTGCATTCCGCCGCCGCCCGGGAAGCACCGCGCCTGGGGGACAAGGCCAGCGCACTCTCTGCTTTGTGGCGCCAGAAGCAGCTCGAATACACCTGGCTGCGCAGCCTGATGCATGCCCACGCGGATTTCTGGCAGGTAACCGGGGACGCCCTGGATTACGCAATGGACTCCCTGGGGATCGAGGACTCGGACCTGCGCGAGAGCCTGATGCGGCTCTACCTCAGCCTGACCGCCTATCCAGATGTCACCCCGACCTTGGAACGCCTGCGAGCGGCGGGGCTGAAGACGGCGATCCTGTCCAACGGCGAGCCGAAGATGCTGCAAGCAGCGGTCGAGTCGGCAGATATCGCGCGCCTGCTCGACGCGGCGCTGTCGATCGAGGATGTGGGCGTCTACAAGCCGGACCCTAGGGTCTATCAACTGGCCTGCGACCGGCTGGAAGTCACGGCCGAGCGCGTTTGCTTTGTTTCCACCAATGCCTGGGATGCCTCCGGCGCGGCCTATTTCGGCTTCAAGGTGGCCTGGATGAACCGCTTTGGCCAAAAGCCGGAGCGCCTAGATGGAAAGCCCAACGCGATCATCACCGGTCTCGACGAACTGCCGGAGCTGCTCGGCCTCTGACGCCTTGAAGGAGTTTGCCCATGACCTCCGCCACGGTTCCGCTTCCCCAGGGCGCGGATTTCGAAAGGATTCCTGATTTCGAGGACGTCGAAGTGGCGGCGGCCCGGCTCAAGGGTCAGGCGGTCGTTACGCCGCTCCTCGAATACCCGGAACTGAACGAACGGCTGGGGGCGCGCCTTCTGATCAAGCCGGAAAACCTCCAGCGCAGCGGATCGTTCAAGTTCCGCGGCGCCTATAACCGTGTAAGCGCGATCCCCGAGGATGTGCGGGCCCGCGGGGTCATCGCCTTCTCCTCCGGCAACCATGCGCAGGGAGTGGCGGCGGCGGCCAAGATTCATGGCATACCCGCCACCATCGTGATGCCGTCGGACGCGCCGCGCATCAAGATCGGCAATACGCAAGCTTATGGGGCCAAGGTGGTTACCTACGACCGCTTCACGGAGGATCGGGAGGCCATCGCCGCAGCCATTTCCGCCGAAACCAGCGCGACGCTGATCAAGCCCTACGACGACACGCTGATTATAGCCGGCCAGGGAACCTGCGGCTTGGAGATCGCCCAGCAGGCGCGGGCGGCCGGGGCCGATCTGGACGCGGTCTTGATCTGCTGCGGCGGAGGCGGCCTATCGTCTGGAAGCGCGCTCGCGATCAAGACGCTTTCGCCGCGCACGGAGGTCTATGCTGTGGAGCCCGAGACTTTCGATGACACGCGAAGGTCGCTGCAAAGCGGCACCCGCGTCGGAAACGATCCGGCCGCGCGTTCAATCTGCGATGCCTTGTTGGCGATGATGCCGGGCAAGATGACCTTCGAGATGAACCAGCGCTTGCTTGCTGGCGCGCTGGCTGTCAGCGACGAAGAAGTGCTTCACGCGATGGCTTTTGCCTTCCGCGCGCTGAAACTGGTGGTGGAACCAGGCGGGGCGGTTTGCCTCGCCGCCGTTCTCTCGGGAAAGATTCCGGTGGCCGGGCGCAGCCTCGCCATCACCCTATCCGGCGGCAACGTGGATCCGGAAAGGGTGATGGAGGCCTTGGAGATCGGCTAACGGCCAGTCCGCCGATCCGTCCCCTACGACCGGTGCAACCGGTCCCTATTCGGCCGGCGCGGTTTCTTTCGGCGAAAGCGGCGACTTAGCGTCGAGCTTGTTCAAGGGATCGGGCTTGACGGGGTCGGCCACGGGCTCTTGAACGGGAATCTCCATACGGCGCAGGTGGCCGTCGATCGACGCGCCGGCTTCAACCGCGAGCGTTTCATGCACCACATCGCCGTTAAGCAGCGCGGTCTTGGCAAGCGTCACCGACTTCGCCTCAACCTTTCCGTTCACGGTGCCGCAGATCCGGACTGAGTCCGCCCTGATCGTGCCGTTCACCTCGGCACCCTCGCCCAGCGTCAGGGAGTTGGTCGAGATGTCGCCCTGCACGACACCGTCGATCTGCAGATCGCCGTCGCTGAAGAGATTGCCCTCGATCCGCAGATCCGCGCTGATGATCGAAGGGACGCTGCTCGCCTTGCGGGCCGGTTGAACCAGCGGCGCCGCCTTCGGGGCTTCGTTGCGCGGCGGCACGCTGAGTGCCGGAGAGCTGGGAGAAGATTTCGTCTTAGCCTTTGAAAACATGCCTACCTGCCTTCAGAAAGTTCATGGGATCTTGGGGCTTACCGTCTAGAACAATCTCGTAGTGCACGTGCGGTCCCGTGCTGCGGCCAGAATTCCCAAGCAGGCCAATCACCTCGCGGTGCCCGACCTCTTGGCCGACCTCCACGTCGATTCGGCGCAGATGCGCGTAGCGGGTCTTGAGGCCATATCCATGGTCGATTTCGATGAAGCGGCCGTAATTTCCCTTCCACCCGGCAAAGGTAACACGTCCAGGCGAGGTACTCATCACTCTTGTGCCGGGCTGAGCGGACAGATCGATGCCGGCGTGAAGCGCCACCCGGCCATTCACGGGATCCTTGCGCTTTCCAAACTTGCTGGAGACCCAGAAATGGTCCAAGGGGGGCGTCAGCGGCATGGCTTCGAGCAGGCGCTGCATGGCCTCCCAACGGGTCATGTGAAAATCAAACAGCGCGACCGGGCTTGCGCTTGCGACCTGCAAGACGCCATCGTGCCCATCGCGCGCCGGCGCCGCGGGCACAAAGGGGCCGCCACTGCCCGGCGTATCCTTCGCCACCCGCGCGATCAGTTGATCCACATCCAAGCCGGTCGTGGCCAGCGTCTGCTCGATCGAGGCAACCGTCAGTTCCGTGCGCTCGCGCAGCCGTGCGAAGAGGACGGTCTGCGCGCGCTGCAACTGGCCCAACCTGGTCTCCGCGGTGTCGGCGCGCCCCACCAGGCTTTCGCGCTCGTCGAGCAAATTCTCGTGGGCGACGCGCACTTGATCCGATTGGGCGCTCAACATCGCGATACGGCCCAAAAGCTCCGACTCGCGCGCGTCATGCTTGGCGAAACGATCGGTCAATACACCCAGTTCGTCGGAAAGCGCGTCGCGCTCGGTGGTCAAGGCACGAATGCGCCCATTCGATTCCCGCAAGGAATCCTCTAGCGTCGTGAGCTTAACCGCCAACGCCTTGTTCTTCCCCTTCAAACGGTTGAACTTCTCGGCACTGTTCTCGAGTTCCAGCTTTAGCCCCTGGCGCTGACTCTCGATCACTTCCTGGATGTGGCGATTGTCCTCTAGGACGCTCTTCAACATGACCAGTTGGCCATTCAAGGAGATGTTACGGCCAACGATTTTATTAACGTCCATCTCGAACTCGGCGAGCTTAGTTTCAAGCGCAATGCGCGCATCGCCCGCGCGCTTCAGCCCCTCGGAAACCAATTGCGCGGTTTCTTCCTCGGGCCCGAAGGCGCTCAAACCCTGCATCAGGGCTTGGCTTTCGTCCAACTCCCTGGAAATCTCCGTGAACTGCTGTTGATAGCGGCCGACCTCGCCCATCAGCCCCGCGTAGGCGGCCTTTGCCTGATCGATCTCTGCCTGCTGGGAGTCGAGCTTCTGGCTCTGCCACATCAGTCCCCCGCCCGACAGGGTCAGGAACGCCAGGAGCCCCGCCGCGCAGGCAAGCGCGATAGCTTGCACCTGGCGCGACAGGGTCACGTAAACGACCTTGCCACGACCGCGGATAAAGATTTCGCGATCCACGAAGAGTCTGTCGAAAAACGCGACGATCTTGTCTCGCAGTTCGACTAGAGGACTCGGCACGCCCAAAGGGGCGTCCTCCATCAAGCCGTGCATGGCTCCCCCTGTCCGGTCTCACGGCGCGAACCTACTGCCGTGTTTCCACCCTCGCGGAGCGGACACTCACCCTCGTAGGTAGCTCACACCACCTTGGATTATTCGATTGCTAACTATCATGAGATCGATAGCGATAGTCTGGCGCAATGCGCATAACCCTAAAGGGTGTCTCGTTTCTTAATGGTAAATGTGGGTTGTGATCAAAATGGGACAGCGGCGTTAGCCCGACACGAAAAGCGCCGCGTTTCCGGACGCGGCGCTTTCTTTGACTGACACTAAGCCACTCAAAATATGAATATTTCTGACTGATCCTTGGCGCAAATCCTTCGCGGGACGTCGCCGCGGCCAACCAGTGCCGGTGCTTTGGGTTAACCCCCCGACCGCTCCTTCATGGTGAAGTTCCGCTCGATGTGCCCGATGATCGCGGCTACGCAATCATCGACGCTTTCGTTGCCGGTATCCACCGTGAGCTCCGGGGCGGCCGGCGGTTCGTAGGGAGCGGAAATACCGGTGAAATCGCGGATCTCGCCGGACCTCGCCTTCTTGTAGAGTCCCTTCGGATCGCGCTCCTCGCAGGTTGCGAGATCGGCATGGACGTGGATCTCATGGAAGGCGTTGGTATCGACCCGCTGCGCGGCGCCCCGCGCCCGGTCCCTGTCCGCTTGATAGGGCGAGATGAAAGCGGTGATGCAGATGAACCCGGCATCGGCGAACAGGGCCGCGGCCTCGCCCACCCGGCGGATGTTCTCGGCACGCTCATCGGGAGAGAAGCCCAGATTTGCGTTCAGGCCGCGCCGCACGTTGTCGCCGTCCAGCACATAGACCTGATAGCCTTTCTGGAACAGTCTGCGCTCGACTTCCATGGCCAGGGTGGACTTGCCGGCTCCCGAGAAGCCGGTGAACCAGAGCACGCCGCCCGTGTGTCCGTTGCGTTCGGCTCGGCTCGTGCCCGTCACGCCATGCTCGACCGAGAACACGTTGGTCGAGCGGATGGTCAAGGCATCGCGCTGGTCCGGATAGCCCTCGAGCGAGATGCTGCCACCGCCAACGGTGTCGTAGCCGTCCAGGAGGACGAAACGTCCGGTGCGGGCCAAGCTGCGGTATTCGTCCACCGCCAGAACCTCGCGGGACCGGAAGATCACCTCCGCAACCATGTTCCGCTCGACCTTGTCGCCGCTTCTCGGGGCAAGACTGTCGGTGTCGATGATGCGCTCGATCGTTTCGGCGGTAACGTTGGCTTCCTTGGTGGCGAGCTTCAGCTTATAGCGGCGGCCAGGCTCCAAGGGCGTATGGCCCATCCAGAACAACGAGGCCCGGAACACACTCGTCAGCGGCGGCGGATTTTCGACGTGGCTGATGACCTCGCCCCGCTCGACGAAGATCTGCTCCTCCAAGGTGATCCCGACCGACTGGCCGGCATGCGCCTCGATGGGCGGCTCCGCGTTCCAGGCCTCCAGGGCACGGACCTTGACGATCTTGTTGGAGGGCGAGAACAGCAAGGTGTCGCCGGCGCGCAGGATACCTGACTCGATTCGGCCGGCGATGATCCGGCGGTCATCGAAGTGGTAGACGTCCTGAACCGGCAGACGCAGCGGCTGTTCGACCGGCGCGGTCAGCACATGGAAACGGTCGAAGGCTTGCAGCACTGTGGGGCCGTCGTACCAGCTCATGTTGGTCGACGGCACCGCGACGTTGTCGCCGTCACGCGCCGAGATCGGCAGCAGGAAGCTCGGCTCCAGCCCCAGCCCGGCGAGATAGGAGGTGACTTCGTGCACCAAGTCCCCGAAGCGCTGGGCGCTATAATCCACGAGGTCCATCTTGTTGACGACCACGGCCACTTGGCGCACGCCCAGCAGGTGCAGGAGATAGCCGTGGCGGCGCGTTTGTTCGCGCACGCCCTCAGCCGCGTCGATCACCAAGACCGCGGCATCGGCCGCGGCCGCGCCGCTGACCATGTTCTTCAGGAATTCGCGGTGTCCCGGCGCGTCGATGATCACCACGTCACGCTTGGGGGTCTTGAACCAAATCTGCGTGGTATCGATGGTGATCGCTTGATCGCGCTCGGCTTGGAAGGCATCCAGCGCGAAGGACCATTCGAGCGACATGCCGCGCCGCTGGGAAATCACCTTGAGTTCCTCCAGCTTGCCCTCGGGCAGGGAGTCGGTGTCGTAGAGCAGACGGCCGATCAACGTCGATTTGCCGTGGTCCACGTGCCCCACGACAACCAGCTTCAGCAGGTCGCGCGGCGCATCGGTTCGGATTTGCTGGATATTGGGCTTAGCGGCTCTCGCTTCCATCACATGTACCCCGCTTGGCGCAGACGCTCGAAGGCATCTTCGCTGTCATGATCCATTGTGCGCCCGGCGCGCTCTGGCTCGCGCGTGGTCTCCAGCTCGGCGATGATTTCCTCGATGGTCGAGGCATTGGACTGCACGGGGCGGGTGATGTCCTTCTCGCCCAGGGAGCGGTAGCGCCAGCCATCCTTAGCGAAATAGAGCGGCACCACGGGAATCTGCTCGCGCTCGATATAGCGCCAGATGTCGACCTCCGTCCAAGCCAGCAAAGGGTGAATGCGCACATGCGTGTTTGGCGGAAATTCCGTCTTGTACTGGTCCCAGAACTCCGGCGGCTGGTCCTTGTAATCCCAGGCTCCATCTTCGCCGCGAGGGGAAAAGACGCGTTCCTTGCTGCGCACCGCCTGCTCGTCCCTGCGAATGCCGAGGAAAATTCCGCGAAAGCCGTTCTCCTCGATCACGCGCTTCAGGCCCAAGGTCTTGCGCGCGGCCGCGCGGGCGTTGCTCGTGAGAGTCGGGTCGGTTTCCTCGTAGCCCGGACAGATGGCATTGATGTAGTCCAGGCCCCACTCATCGACGTACTGGTCGCGAAACGCGTAGACCTCGTCCAGCTCGTTTCCGGTATCCAACAGGATCGCCGGGAAAGGCACGCGGCCGAAGAAGGCCTTTCGCGCCAGCCAGACCATGACGTTGGAATCCTTGCCCAAGGACCAGAGCATCGAGAGTGAATCGATGCGGTTGTAGGCTTCGCGCAGTATGTAGATCGACTGCGATTCGAGTTCGTCCAAGCGGTTCATTGCGCGTCCGAAATCTTTCTAGTTTATGGGAGGGCGGGGCGTAGCGACTACGTCCATGCGCCTCAACCCCATTTAAGTCATGGCAGCAATGCCATTTTGCAACGAGTCGATTCAATCCTATCTTAGGGTTGGAACCTGCCCAATAGTGCGAGCCAAGAAGTGCCTAATCTGTCACGGCCTCGGGCCGCGGCGCGGCGGCGCGTTCCTTTCGCCAAGCCTCGCCCTGCTTCTTGCTGACGCCGCCATAGAGTTCCAGGACGTGGCGCAAGCGCTCGCGGCAGATGTCGCGGCCCAGCATCTCCATGGAATCGAACAGCGGCACCGACTGCGCGGAGCCCGCGATCGCCAGGTAGAAAAGCCGGACGCAGTCGCGGAACTTGACGCCGACGTCCTCGGCCGTGGCGCGCAGGACCCGCTCGACGGCCTCCTTCGTCCACTCATCCACCGCGTCGATATCCCAGAGGGCGAACTGCAAGGCCTTCTTGGCGCTTTCTGGCTCCAGTTTCGACGCCTCCAGCGCCGCAAGGTCAATATCCAAGCGCCCTTGGAAGAAAAAGGCGAGAAGGCCGCCCAAGTCGCTCAATCGCTCGATCCGGGTCTGGGCAAGACCCAGAAGCCGGTCCGCCGGGCCCACCCCCGACGCCCAGGCCGCCACTTTGGACTGAAATTCCGGCGCGGGCAGATCCCGCAGCCAGCGGCCGTTCAACCAGTCCAGCTTCTGGAGATCGAATACCGGCCCGCCAAGGGAAATCGCCGAGAGATCGAAGCGCTCGGCGATCTCTTCCATGGTGAATTTCTCGTCGCCCTCGCCGACAGAGACAGTGAACAGGCCCAGCAGGTTGATCAGAGTCTCCGGCAGATAGCCCATGCGCTCGTACCAGAGGATGCTGGTCGGGTTCTTGCGCTTGCTGAGCTTGCTGCGGTCGGGATTGCGCAACAGCGGCAAATGCACGAACTCCGGCGCTTGCCAGCCGAAATACTCGTAAAGCAGCAGATGCTTGGGCAGAGAGGGGATCCACTCCTCGCCACGGATCACATGGGTTATTTCCATGAAGTGGTCGTCGACCACGTTGGCCAGGTGATACGTCGGCAGACCGTCCGACTTCACCAGGATCTGCATGTCGACTTCCTTCCAGGCGACCTCGATATCACCGCGAAGCCGGTCGTGCATGCGGCAGACACCCTCTTCCGGGATCGCCATGCGGACAACCGAGGGAATGCCCTCCGCGTCCTTTTCCGCGCGCTCCTCCGGCGTGAGGTGCTGGCAAAAACCATCGTACTTGGGCTTCATTCCCGCCGCGCGCTGTTCGGCCCTGAGCGCGTCCAGGCGCTCCGTGGTGCAATAGCAGCGGAAGGCCTTGCCCTCTTGGATCAGCCGCTCCGCGTGCTCGGAGTAGAGCGCGCTGCGCTCGCTCTGGCGGTAGGGTCCGTGGGGGCCGCCGACATCCGGCCCTTCGTCCCATTGCAGGCCGAGCCAATGCAAGGCCTTGAGGATCATCCGTTCCGAGGCCGCCGTGCTTCGGGCCCGATCCGTGTCCTCGATCCGCAAGAGGAATTGGCCGCCGTGGGCGCGGGCGAACAAGAGGTTCACCAAGGCGATGTAGGCGGTGCCAATATGCGGGTCGCCGGTCGGCGATGGGGCGACGCGCGTGCGCACGGTCATGGGATCGATCCTCCGAGTGGGGGCAAGGCGGCGCCAGAACTACTGAATCGGCGCGCAAGGTTCAAGCACGGCGGGCTCAAGCGTTGCGGGTTCACGCGTTTCCGGTTCAAGCGCTGCGGGGGAAAGGAAGCCGGCTCTACCGGCCTCGCGCGAAGAAATCGTTCCCTTTGTCGTCCACGACGACGAAGGCCGGGAAATCCTCGACCTCGATCCGCCAAGCCGCTTCCATGCCCAGTTCCTCGAAATCGACGATCTCCACCGAGCGAATGTGGTCCTGGGCAATGGCCGCCGCCGCTCCGCCGATGCTGCCCAGATAAAATCCCCCGTGACGGGCGCAGGCCTCGGCAACCGCGGGCGAGCGGTTGCCCTTGCCGAGCGTCACCAGGGCACCGCCCGCCGCCTGGAAATCCGCAACGTAGCCGTCCATACGGGCAGCCGTCGTCGGCCCGAAGGACCCCGAGGGCATGCCAGCCGGGGTCTTGGCCGGCCCGGCATAGTAGATCGCCTGCTCTTTCACATAGGCGGGCAGCTCCTCGCCACGCGCTAAGCCTTCCGAGAGCTTGGCATGCACGATGTCCCGGGCCACGAGCAAAGGGCCGGACAAGCTGACGCGGCCGCCTACACCGACCTTGGAAAGTGCCTCGCGGACCTCGCTCATCGGCCGTGACAGGTCGATCCGCGTCACGGTTCCAGCTTCGCCATCGAGTTCCGGCAGGAACAGCTCCGGGTGCGCCTCCAGCTTCTCCAGGAACACGCCTTCGGCGGTGATCTTTGCCTTGGCCTGCCGGTCGGCGGAGCAGGAAACCCCCAGGCCAATGGGCAGCGATGCCCCGTGACGGGGCAGCCGAACAACGCGCACATCGTGACAGAAATACTTGCCCCCGAACTGCGCGCCGAGGCCATACCCGCGGGTCAGCTCCTGAATTTGGGCCTCGAGCCGATGGTCGCGAAAGGCCCGGCCCGAGGCGTCGCCGGTTTCGGGTAGCCCGTCGAGATCATGGCAGCTTGCCAGTTTCAAGGTCTTCAAGGTGTGCTCCGCCGAGAGCCCGCCGATCACCACGGCCAGGTGATAGGGCGGGCAGGCGGCCGTGCCGAGCTCGCGGATTTTCTCGCCCAGGAAGGACAACAGCCGATCATCCGACAGGACGCGGCGGTTCTGCTGAAACAGGAAGGTTTTGTTCGCCGAACCACCGCCCTTGGCGACGAACAACAGCCGATACTCGCCCCCCGGCACGGCGGAGATGTCGATCTGGGCCGGCAGGTTACTGCCGGTATTGCGTTCCTCGTAAAGCGTCAGGGGCGCCATCTGGCTATAGCGCAGATTGCCCTCGGAAAAGGCCGCCGCGAGGCCGCGCGAAAGCGGAGCGGCGTCAGCGCCTTCGGTCAACACTCCCTGCCCCTTCTCGCCCACCACGATGCCGGTGCCGGTGTCTTGGCACATCGGAAGCTGGCCGGCCGAGGCGATCACCGCGTTCTTGAGCAGCGCATGGGCCACGTAGCGGTCGTTCTCCGAGGCTTCAGGATCGTCCAGGATGGCCCGCAGGCGCTCCAGATGGCTCGCCCGGTAAAGATGGGAGATGCGCAGGAACGCGGTTTTCGCGAGGTTTTCCAAGGTCGAGTCCGGGACCATCAGGAAGTCCCGCCCGCCCAAACGCTCCAGCTTCGGGCCCCGGTCGTCCAGGCGCTCGTATTCCGTCGTGTCCGGCCCTTTCTGGAAGAGCGGCGACCAAGCGGGCGGTACCGCGTCTTGTTGCTTCGTCTCGGCCATGAGCTACACCGTGCGTCCGCCGTCGATGGGAAACTCCACGCCCGTGATGAACTCGGCGTTGTCGGAGGCAAGATACAGTGCCGCCCTCGCGATATCGATCGGCTGGCTCATGCGGCCCAAGGGAATGGTCGCTATGAACTTCGCCCGGTTCTCCGGCGTGTCGGGCAGGCCCATGAAGGACTCGAGCAGACCCGTTTCCCCCATCACAGGGCAGAGCGCGTTAACCCGGATCCGGTCCGGCGCCAGCTCCACCGCCATGGATTTGGAGATAACGTTCACCGCACCTTTCGACCCGTTGTACCAGGTCAGGCCCGGACGCGGCCGAAGCCCCGCAGTGGAGGCCACGTTCAGGATCACGCCAGCACCTCGCGCGCGCAGATGGGGGACGGTCGCCATTGTCATGAGATAGATGGACTTGACGTTGACCGCGTAGACCCGATCGAAGGTCGCTTCGTCCACTTCCAGCATCGGCTGGTTGCGGTGGGTTGTCCCGGCGTTGTTGACGACGATATCCAGGCCACCGAAGGCTTCCACGGAGCGCTCCACCAAGCGGTCCACATCTTCCTTCACGCTGACGTCGCCGGTTACGGCAATGGCTTGCTGGCCGATTTCCCGCGCCACCCGCTCAGCTTCCTCGCCCCGAAGATCGACAACGGCGACTTGCGCTCCTTCCTCGGCGTAGAGCTTGGCGGTCGCCTCGCCGAAGCCTCCGCCGGCTCCGGTGACGATGGCGATCTTGTCCTTGAGTTGCATGACCTCTCCTCCCTTCCTGCCCCTCTTGTTCGGCGCTTGCCGTCGGGTTCGTCCGGACAATCTAACAGCATTTTCTCTAGCATCTAGGGAGCGCGCGGTCTTCACTGTAGGCCAACGGCAAGGGATGGGGACGACCCGAATATGTCAGCCGATCTTGAAGGTCTTTTAGTGGTATCGTTCGAACAAGCTGTAGCGGCCCCTTATGCCTCCTGCAAGCTTGCGGACGCCGGGGCCCGGGTCATCAAGCTAGAGCGGCGGGAGGGCGACTTCGCGCGGCGCTACGACGCTTGCGTCAACGGCTTGAGCGCATACTTCGTCTGGCTCAACCGGGGCAAGGAATCCGTTTTATTCGATCTTAAGGACCCGGGGGATTTGGCCTTCTTCCATCGATTGCTGGGGCAGGCGGACGTTTTCATCCAGAACTTAGCCCCCGGCGCGACCGAGCGGGCCGGCATCGGCCCGGAGTCGCTGCGCGCCCGATATCCCGGCCTCATCACCTGCGACATCAGCGGCTATGGCATGGATGGGCCCTATCGGGACATGAAGGCCTACGATCTGCTAATTCAGGCTGAATCCGGGCTCGCTTCGGTTACCGGCACACCGGAGTCCGCGGGCCGTGTCGGCGTCTCGGTCTGCGACATCGCGGCGGGCATGTATGCCCATCAGGCCATTCTGCAAGCGCTCTTCGCGCGGGAACGAGCCGGCGGCAAGGCCGCCTGGGACGGCCGGGGGATACAGGTCTCCCTCTACCACAGCCTCGCCGATTGGATGAATGTCCCCTACCTCCAGCATCATTACGGTGGGCAGACCCCGGTCCGGCCGGGCCTGCATCACCCCACCATCGCGCCCTACGGGGCCTATGCCTGTGGCGACGGCGAGAGCGTGCTGCTCTCGATCCAGAACGAGCGCGAGTGGGAGCGTTTCTGCGCCGAGGTCCTGGGTCGGCCGGAGCTTGCCAAGGACGAGCATTTCGCCACCAACCCGGCTCGGGTCGCCAACCGCCCCGCCCTGGACGGCATCGTTCTGGAGGTGTTCGGGCGGGAAGGGCGTGACGGCGTGATCGAGCGGCTGGCGGCGGCACGGATTGCCTACGGCCGACTGTCAAACCTCGATGACTTGGAGAGCCATCCGCAGAACCGTTTCGTTGAGGTGCGCACTTCGGCGGGTGAGGTGCGCTTGCTGGCTCCCCCGCCCATTATCGTCGGCGAGGAGGAGCGCCTTGGCCCCGTTCCGGATGTCGGCGAACATGACGCGGCGGTCAGAGGGGAGTTCGCCTGAGGGCTAACGCTGGCTCAGAACCACCTGGCAGAGGGTCTGGCCGGCCAGATACACCGGCCGTTCGAAGGTGCGCTCGCCGGCCTCGCCGTCGGGATTGGCGGCGGCATGAGTGATCTTCCCGGCCTCCGCGCAGCCGCGCTCGGCCACCCCGGCATCGGCGGCATCCCGGTAGGAGTCCAACAAGAGCGCGCGCAGCAAACCCTTGCGCTCGGCGGGAAGCTCAACCTCCCGGCCTTGCACGAAAAGGCGCGCGGCTGGCAGGTTTCCGACGATCAGAACAAGACCTGGCTCGGCCGGCAAGAACACATGATCGCCAGCTTGCAAGAGGCGCTGAAAACGGCGCTCACCATCCGCGCCGCGCAGTTCCGCCCAGGTTACGTCCTCCGCCACCAAGAGGCTATCCGCGCCCTCCGCCTCGCCAAACGCCCGGCCATCGGCGGTACGGGGCAACCCGGCGGCGTGGGTATCCAGAGAAAGCCGCCCATCGGCCATGCGCCAGCCGCAGGGCTCCAGGGACTTCATCACCTGAGCCCTCACCTCACTTGCGCCGGACCCCGGCAAAAAGCTGTGCCCATCCGGCAGAAGAAGCATCGGCGGGCGCCCCTCCATGACCGCATTCACGAAGCTCGTGACCACGGTCGGACGGAAAAGCCCGAGCACTTCGCGCTGGGCCGTCAAGCGGACCGCGCGCTGACGGGGATGGTAAGCCGTTTTCGCCAAAAGCACTTGGGCCGTCATGGGAAGCAAACGCTGCGTCTCGATGCGGATCTCCGCCCGGCCCTCGTGGCAGACCAGAACGAAATCCAAGGGATCGAGCGCCGCCCCGGCCGCCGTCAAGCGCAAGACCGGGCGGGAGTCCTTGCTCATGGTGGCCGCCGCGGTCGTCACGCCGACCAGGGAGACAATCACCGCCGTGATGAGAATTTGTAACGCGCGCATGCCGAATTCCCG
>JARFRB010000068.1 GCA_029287455.1 Pelagibius litoralis
ACTTGGGACGACTCCGTCGAACGCGCCAAGTACTTCGACCTGGTCCTGGATACGGGCGAGACAGCGCAGGCGCGCAATATTGGCGCGCGTATTCCCTATCCGGAGAAAGCCGAGATCATCCCGCCAATGCTGCTGTGCGACGAGTCGGAGTTGCTGGAGCGCCGCGAGGCTCGCGCCCGTCTGGGCCTTGACGACCGGCGGCCCGCGGTCCTGCTGCAGTTGGGCGCGGGGAACAATCAAGAGCTGGCGCCCCTGCTGGATAGCCTGCTCGGCGCACTTGGCCGCATCGGGGATTTTCAAGTGGTCAATGCCGAGTGGCTCATCGCCGAGCATGGGCTCGACGCTTGGCCCAATCTTAAGGTGCTTCGGGGTTTTCCCAACGCGCTCTATTACCGCGCCTTTGATTTCGTTGTATCGGCCGTAGGATACAACACCTTTCACGAGCTGATTGCCTATGGCATTCCCACGCTCTTCGTGCCGAACGAAAATGTCATGACCGACGACCAGTTAGGCCGGGCTCGCTTCGCCGAGGAAGAAGGCTTAGGTTTTTGTATGCGCGCTTACGAACTCGACAGGAGCGAGGCCCTGCTGGCACGACTTGCGGATCCCGCCGAGCGGCGCCTGATCACCGAGCGGTGCCGCCGCTTGCGCCAGCCGAATGGCGCGGAAGTGGCGGCGCGCAGGATCGTCGAGCTGGTCGGTGGTGGTGCCACGGCCCCCGCGCCAGCCTTCGAAAGGGTAAGCGGATGAGCGACAGTCACGATGCCCGGCTTTGGGAAGTGGAAACGCTTCGCAAGAAGGTGGAGCAGCTTCAATCGGAGTCCTCGGACCTGCGCGTGGAGGTCGCGCGGCTTTCGAAGTCCCGGGAAGTTGACCGGCAGCTTACAAGCAAGCTGCGTGCGCATATCCAAAGCGCGCACCATCGCGAGAAGGCGCTGAAAGAGCTTTACGCGAAGGTTCGCGGCAGCGACACCGACGAGGGACTTTCGCAGCTCGAAGGCGTACCTGGCGGGCCCGATGATCGCCGCCGGATCAAGCACGAGCGTGTCGACCCATCGCTGATCGAACGCCTGCCGGCCCGGGACGAGGAGGAGGCGGAAGCCGACTGGCTCGATCCGGCGAGCACCTTGCCTGCCTTGCCGCCGCATCCCGGTTGGGGCAACTACGAAAGCGCTGGCGAACAGCTCGTCGTGATCGGGGTTTCCTTGCTGGGATTAGAGCGCGACGAGCAGGCGCGGATCATAGATCTGGTGGCCCGTCAGCAGCTGCGCAACCGGACCTTCGCACCAGTTTTCCTGACCGACGACGACGATTTCCGGGCGTTGCGGGAAGAGCACTTCATCTTCGAGTATCTCCCGCCCTGGCCGGGGCCGGACCTGGTCCCCACACGCCAGGAGTGGGACGATTTCCTCCTGCGCCGCCTTGAATTGATCCGCGGCAAATGGGGCGTTCGGCGCTTCGTCTATTTCTCCTCGGACGCGATTTCACGGGTGGGCGCTCTGCCGAGCGAAGCCTTTCGCTCGGTCTTGGACGATGAGGTCGAAGACTGATGCCACGCGACGCGACCCTGGATAGGCTGGGCAAGCCCAAGACGCGGGCCAAGGCCGAGTCGGTCGACGTCGCCTATTTGGTGGATCTCGCTGATTTGCCCCGCTACGCCTGTGCTTTGGCGGACGAAATCTCGGTCCAAGCGGCGGCTGGGTACAGCACCCTCGTCGTCGCGCTCGATCCGCCTCTCGACCTTGAGGCCGATGTGCCCGAATGGCTACGGCGCGCGGTCGACGTGGGGCAGGCGCGGCTGGCATGGCCCGCGTGGGATCAGCCGGTGCGCGCGAAGCTTGCGATGATCCCCAACCCGGAGCGTCTGATCCGGCCGGTGGAGCCATCCGCCCGGATTTCGGCGGAGCGTTGTCTGTTACTTCTGGAGCGGGACCCCATCGCTTCGGACGGATCGCTTGCATTCGATCTTCAAGCGGCGCAGGACGCGGCTTGGGCCTTGACGGATTGCCGTCCCGATTGGGCAAGCTCCTGGCCAGGCATGGACGCGGCCTTGCGTGCGCGAGCCAAGGTGTTTCGGGTCCTGCCGGAACCTTGGACGCCGGTCGTGGACCCGGACCGATGGAGCGCCGAGCCACCGGTTCATCTTGGCGAATATCCGGTGGCCGGGCGCTTCGCCGAGGCACAGGGCAGTCAGTGGCCGATGGATCTACGGCTCTTCCTCAGCCGCTACGCGTTGTCGCGCCATCTGCGCTTGCGGTTTCTGGGTCTCCCGCTGGAAATCTTGCGGGCTTTAAGGCGGGTGCCGGCGAATTGGGACGTCTTTCCGCGCAAGGGGTTTCCGCCGGAGCGGTTCTTGCGCGGTCTAGACTTCTTTATCCACTACCCGGGGCCGCGCCTCCTTGATCTGCCCCAGCATTCGATCCTGGCGGCCTTCCAGGCCGGCAGGGTGGCACTCTTGCCGCGACAGCTTGAGCCCTATTTCGGGGACGCCGCTCTTTATCCCAGCGATGGGCGCGATGCGATCGACTCCATGGTCGAGCTCCATCGGAATCGTGATGCCTACGGACTGCAGGCGGCGAAAGGCCGCTCCTTCGTCGAGAGCCATCACGCCCCAAGGCTGCATCTGGAGCGGCTTCACCAGTTGATCGGGCGGCCCCTCCATCGGCCCCGGGCCGTTGCCTTGCCACCGGCCAAGCACCCCAGCAAGACCGTGCTTTTCGTGACCTCCAACGGCGTTGGAATGGGGCATTTGACCCGGCTTCTCGCTATTGCGAGGCGCATGCCCCCAGGCGTCACGCCGGTTTTCGCTACGATGTCGCAAGCACTCGCTGTCGTGCGGGCGGCGGGCTACCACGCGGAGTATCTGCCGTTCCACACTTATATCGAATGCGACAAGGCGGATTGGAATGCTTGGCTGAAAGAGGAACTGGGGCGCCTGATTACTCTCTTCGACGCGAAGGCCCTGATCTACGACGGCGGCTCCCCCCATCAGGGTGTCATCGACGCCGCTGCGCGAAAGCAGGATGTGGCTTTGGTCTGGTGCCGCCGGGCCATGTGGCAGGACCCGTTGTGGGACGAGCCATTGTCCAGCGCCAAGTTCTTTGATCTCGTGATCGAGCCGGGAGAATTGGCGGGCGCCTATGACCGCGGCTCCAGCTTGCGTCAAAGGGACCGGGTCGCGGCCGTGGACCCCATCCTTCTGCTCGACGAGGATGAACTGTTGTCGCGGGCGGCGTCACGAAAGGCGCTTGGCCTGGATCCAGACCGGCCGGCGACACTGATTCAGCTTGGCGCGGGCAACTACAGTTCGCAGCAGCCTTTGGTCGACGAGATTGCCAAATATCTCGGCGGGCCCTCGGGGTCGCAACTTGTTCTCGCCGAATGGCTCATGTCCGAGCGCACGCTGGGATTATGGCCTGAAATCAGGCGATTGCGGAATTTTCCCAACGCGAAATATCTTCGCGCTTTCGACAGTGCCATCAGCGCCGCCGGATACAACTCGTTCCATGAAGTGACCCACTACGGCGTGCCGACGCTTTTCCTGCCGGTTGAGCTTCCTTTCTTGGACGACCAACTGGGCAGGGCGAGCCATGCCGCGGACGAGGGCTATGGCTTGGTGCACCGTGCCACGGAACTGCGCCGTCTGCCCGAGACCTTGGCCGAGCTGATGGATCCAGCGCGGCAGGCCGGATTGCGCGAGGGTTGTCGGCTTTGGCGGAGGCCGAATGGCGCAGCCGCGGCCGCGGAGATGATCGCGCGTCTGGTCAACCGTAACCTCCAGTCAGCTCAAGAGGCCCCGCAAGGGGCGGGCGAACTCCCCGCGCTCCCCAACCCGGATGTGGCTCAAGCCTAGCCAATGCGCGAGATGGCGCAGTTCCTCCGCCAGGGCCGCGACGGCCTTGGTGGGGTGGGCGTGTGGCTCCGCATAGGCGCCGAGAACCAGCAGCGTGCCGGCGCCGCGATCCGCTTTCACATCGACCCGCCCGACGAGCCGGTCTCCCCAGAGAAACGGCATAACATAGTATCCAAATTTTCTCTTCGGTTCAGGCGTGTAAAACTCAAGTCTATAGTGAAACTCGAAGAGGCGCTCAGTCCTGGCACGTTCCCAGACCAAGGGGTCGAAGGGCGACAGCAGGGCGGTTGCAACGATCCGTCCCGGGATGCGCGATTCCCGATGCAGGTAGGCGGTTTGGCGCCAGTTCTCGACCGTCATGGGCAGCAATTCCCCCGCGTCCACCAAGTCCGATACAGCCCGCGCGGCGGCATCGAGGGGGAGCCTGAAGTAGTCGCGCAGATCTGCCTGGGTGGCGACGCCGAGCGCTTGGGCGGCCAGGCTGATCAGGGCGCGTTGCGCGTCGGCCGGGGCGGGTGTCGGAAGATCCAGAATCTCCTCGGGCAAGACGCGCTCCGTGAGATCGTAGACCCGCTCAAAACCGCGCCGCTCGGCGGTGGTGACCCGTCCCGCCCAGAACAAGTACTCCAGCGCCGTCTTGCCCTTGTGCCAGCCCCACCATGGGCCGTTGCGCTTGCCTGGGTCGCTGAGTTCCCGGGCCGAGAGCGGGCCGCGCTCGACGATCTCGCGCAGAACGGCCTCCACGTAGTTGTTTTGGTCGCGGGCGAACTCGGCGAGACCGCTGTAGATGTTCCGGCCCGCCGCGGCCTCCGCCATGCGCCAGCGGAAGAGCGGTTGCAAGTGCAGCGGCAGCAGGGAGGCTTCGTGGGCCCAGTACTCGAAGTACTCCCGGCGCTTCGCCCCGAAGCCGCGCCGGTCCAGCCCACCCATGTCGTAGTGCCCGATCCGGGCGTAGGCCGGGAGGTAGTGCGAGCGCACCAGCACGCTGACGGAATCGAGCTGCAGAAGCGAGAGGCGCCGCAGCGTTCGCTCGACCGTTGGCCAGGTCGCTTTCGCCGTGGAGCGGGCGCCGCCGAAACCCTGTGCCGCCAAGGCAATTCGCCGCGCTTGCCGGTTGCTGAATGTGTCGCTCTTGCGAGGGCTTCGCTGCATGGATCCAGGCTAGGACGGCGAACAGCGCGCGAGCAAGGCCGGCGGACGCCGAAAGGTTGTAAACATGCGGAACATCATGAATGATGGCTTCAAAATGAACTCATAACTGTTGAACGACGGGAGGTAAGGTATGCGGGTACTTGGGAAACTTACGGCTCGCCGTGGCTTGGCACTGCTGGCCGCCGCGGTTCTGGCGGGCGCAACGCCGGCCGTGGCAGCAGATATCGAATCGATCCACTTTCTGATCCCCGGTGGCGCTGGCGGCGGCTGGGACGGCACGGCGCGCGGCACCGGCGAGGCCTTGACCGGCTCGGGCCTGGTCGGCAGCGCCTCTTACGAGAACATGTCCGGCGGGGGCGGTGGCAAGGCCATAGCTTATCTGATCGAGACGGCCGACAAGAACAAAGACACGCTGATGGTCAACTCGACCCCCATCGTCATCCGATCTCTCCAAGGGACCTTCCCGCAGTCATTCCGGGACCTGACGCCGATCGCGGGCACCATCGGCGATTACGCTGCCTTTGTCGTGCCGGCGGATTCGGACATTAAGTCGATGGACGATCTCTTGGCGAAGTACAACGCCGATCCGCGCTCGGTCGCCATTGGCGGCGGCTCGGTCGCTGGTGGCATGGATCACCTGGTGGCGGCCCTGGTCTTCAAGGCGGCGGGGGCCGATCCGACCAAGGTGAAGTACGTGCCCTACGACGCGGGCGGCAAGGCCATGGCGGGCCTGTTGTCCGGCGAGATCCAGGCCTTGTCCACCGGCTTCAGCGAGGCGGTCGAGTTCTCCAAGCAAGGCCAGGTGCGCGTTCTGGGCGTGACCTCGGCGGAGCGGGTGCCGGCGGCCGCGGATGTCGCCACCTTCAAGGAGCAAGGCGTGGATGCGGAGTTCGTGAACTGGCGTGGCTTCTTCGGCCCTCCGGGCCTGTCGCCCCAGAAGCAGCAGGAATATATTGCTGTCTTCGAGAAGATGTACGACACGCCGGAATGGGAAGAGGTGCGCGGCCGCAACGGTTGGGTCAACATCTACAACCCGGGTGACGACTTTGTCGTCTTCCTGGAAGGTCAGGAAAAGGAAATCGGCGACCTGATGAAGGAACTCGGCTTCCTTTAAAGGCCCGCGATCCCTAGCGGCCGGGGGCGGTCTGCACTCCCGGCCGCTTTGGCGCTTTATCCGCGCTTTCGGTCCACAGGATCGGGCAGCCGCGCAGCTTCGATTGCCTGCAGAACCGCGTCGCGGTCGCCAATTTGCTCCGCCAGCAGAAGAATTAACCGGTTGCTGACAAGCAGGCTCTGTTCGGCATCAAGGCCGTGATGAAGGCCGACGAGGGCCTCGTAGATATCGTCGCGGTTCACTCCTCCTACCGTCATTACGCGATCTCCCGAAGGTGTGTGGCGTCCAAACCCTTTGCGCGTGCCAGGGCCTGCCGGACCTTCTTTGGGTCGAAGGACCGCCAGCGGGCCGCGACGTGCTGGTCGGGCCGGATCAGGTAGAAACTTCCGGGGGACAGGGCAAAGCGCTCGGTGAGCAGGCCCGAAACGTCCGTCACCCCGCTATCGGACCTAAGCGCTTCGCCCGCTTCGGCAATGCCGAGGACGGCCAGGTCTCGAATGCCGGGGAAGGCATCTCGCACATTCCCGGAGGCTAAATCCTCCTCTCGGGCCATCAAGACGAACGCGCCGCCAAGTCGATCCAGCAGCCAGGCCGGCCTTGCCAGCGCGTCCTCGATCGGGGCGTCGGGGCAGGGGGCGCCCGGTGCCACTCCACCGGCCCAGCTTGCGTCGTCGGGCGTTTGGAGGCCGCAGCCTGTCAGTTTGGCGGGGATGGAAAGGCGGCCGGAGTTGACTGTGCGCCGGGCGAAGTCGTGTTCGGCCGAGAGCGACAGCACGGCGTCGCGCAGCGCTTGCGCGCCTGGACCCTTGGGCGTGATGAAGTCGGTGCTGCGGGTTGAATTCAGTATGTTCTCGTCAGCCGCCAGGATCCGCTCTTCGTCATAGCTGTCAAGCAGACTGTCCGGCGCTTCGCCGCCGATGACCAGGGCGAGCTTCCAGATCAGGTTATCCACGTCCTGCACGCCGCCGTTCCCGCCGCGCGCGCCGAAGGGGGAAACCTGGTGGGCGCTGTCGCCGGCGAAGATCACGCGCCCGTGGCGGAACCGTTTGAGGCGGCGGCACTGGAAAGTGTAGACGCTGACCCACTCCAGCTCGAATTTCGCGTCCTCGCCAAGCATGGCTTTCAAGCGCGGGATCACTTTTTCCGGCTGCCGCTCTTCTTCCGGGTCGGCGTCCCAGCCGAGTTGCAGGTCGATGCGCCAGACATCGTCCGCTTGCCGGTGCAACAGAGCGCTGCCGCCGGGGTGGAAGGGCGGGTCGAACCAGAAGCGCCGCTCGGTGGGAAAGGCCGCGGCCATCTTCACGTCGGCGATCAGGAAGCGATCCTGGAAAACCTTTCCCACGAAGTCGAGCCCCAGCATGTCGCGCAATGGGCTGCGTGCCCCATCGCAGGCGATCACCCAATCGGCGGCCACGCTGTAGCCACCGTCGGGGCTCTCAACCTCCAGCACGACCCCTTCGCCGTCCTCGGAAAGGCCGACCACCCGGCTTTGCCAGCGCGTCTCCACCCCCGGCATCTGGCGCGCGCGCTCCACCAGGTCGCTTTCCACGTAGTATTGCTGCAAGTTGACGAAAGCCGGGTGCTTGTGGCCCTCCTCGGGCAAGAGGTCGAAGCTGTAGATCAACTGGTCCCCATGGAAGACCTTGCCGAGCTTCCATGTGATGCCCCTGTCGACCACCGGACGCGCGACCCCCAAGCGGTCGAAAATCTCCAAGGTCCGCTTCGCCCAGCAGATCGCGCGGCTGCCGTCGGAAACCCGGTCGTCCTTGTCGAACAAAAGGGCCGGGATGCCGTGCAGGCTGCAGTCAATTGCCGCCGCCAGGCCCACCGGCCCGCCGCCCACGATCACCACCGGCCAGCGCCGGACCGGGCCGCCGGAAAGCTCCGGGGCTGGGCTATAGGGCAGGGGGGCGTAGGGCAGGCTGGCTGGCGGCGCTTCGGTCATGGCTCAGGCGTTGAGGGCCTTCCACATCTCCATATCGCGCTCGGCGGTCCAGATTCGCGGGTCTGCAATGCCGCTCATCTCGTCGTAGCAACGGGAGACGTTGAAGGGCAGGCAGTGCTCGAAGATCACCCAGTGCCCGAACTTGGGCGCCAAGCGGCGCGATGCTTCCTCGTGGACCTGTTGCAAATCGTGGCCTGCGTCCACGCCTTCCTTGACCACGGCGGCGAGGGAACTGAGGTAATCGCGGGTCTGGCTCAGGCCTTTAGCGACCTCCTCGGGCGTTTGCAGGGCTTCGCCACGCCCCGGGACCATCTTCTCGGCCCCGAAGCCCGCCAAGCGGTCCAATGTCTGTGGCCAATCGGTGAAATAGGCATCGCCGCAATAGGGTGTCGCGCCATATTCCACCAGATCGCCGGAGAACAGCACCTTTTCTTTCGGCATCCAGACGATGGTATCCCCTTTCGTGTGTCCCCGCCCGGCGTGGATGACATGAACCTCGCGATTTCCCATCCTGACCACGAGCCGGTCCTTGAAGACGATGCTGGGCCAGGTTAGGCCCGGTACGGTTTCCACCGATTTGAAGAGGCGCGGGAAACGCTGCACTTCGGAAGCGTAGTCTTGGGCTCCGCGCTCCTGGATCAAGTCGTAGGTCGCGTCGCTGGCGATAATGTTCTCAGCGCCGTAGGCCGAGGCGCCCAGCACCCGCACCGCGTGGTAGTGGGAGAGCACCAGATGCTTGATGGGTTTGTCCGTGACCTTGCGGATTTCGGCGATCAGCTCCTGGGCCATAACCGGCGTGGCGCGCACATCGATCACCATGACGCCGTCGTCGCCGACAATGACGCCCGAGTTGGGATCGCCCTCCGCGGTCAAGCAGTAGACCCCCTCCGCCAATTCAGCGAAGGTCGTTTTCTTGACTTCTAGGTCGGCCTGGGAAGCAAAGGCTTTCATTCTCTCTTGTCCTCTCCTGCAGGGGCTTTAACGAACGGCGCCGAGCGCGGTATCCCGCTGTCCGGCGAAACCGTTCGGGCCGATTACTTGCTGGTCGATCGCACCGAAAATACTGCTGCCGTGACTGTCGCGCATTTCGATGCGGACGCGGTCGCCGAAGGCCAAGAAAGGCGTGACCGGCGCTCCCGTCTCTAGGGTCTCGCGCATGCGCTTCTCGGCGAGGCAGGAGGAGCCCACGCCCGCATCCGCGTTCGCCACCGTGCCCGAGCCGACGATGGTTCCTGCCCCCAACCGGCGCGTTCTCGCGGCGTGGGCGATTAACTGGGCGAAGTCGAAGGTCATGTCCACGCCGGCGTTCGGGCAGCCAAGAGCAGCGTCGTTTACCCAAGATTCCAGCGGCAAATGAATTTTGCAGCCTCGCCATGCCGTGCCCAGTTCGTCCGGCGTTACGGCGACCGGGGAGAAGCTCGAAGCCGGCTTGGCGTGGAGGAAGCCGAAGCCCTTGCTCAACTCCGCGGGTATGAGCGCGCGCAGGCTCACGTCGTTGACGAGGGTGAGGAGCTTGATATGCCCGGCGGCATCGGCGGGTGAAACACCCATAGGCACATCGTCCAGGATCACTGCGATCTCAGCCTCGAGATCGATCCCGTGATCCTCGGAAACCGCCTCGATCGGGTCGCTCGGCCCCAGCATCCGGTCGGAGGCGCCCTGGTACATCAAGGGGTCGGTCCAGAAGCTGGGCGGCATCTCCGCACCCCGTGCCTTGCGCACCAGCTCCACATGGGTGACGTAGGCCGAGCCATCGCACCACTGGTAGGCGCGCGGGAGCGGGGCCGCGCAGGCGGAGGCCTCAAACGGGAATTCATCTTCGACACCGCCCCCGTTCAGCGCGTCGGAAAGCCCGCGCAGGACGGGCTCGGCCCGTGCCCAGTCGTCCAGCGCCGCCTGCAGGGTTGGCGCCGCCGAGCTTGCCGCGACCGCGCGCGAGAGATCGCGCGACACCACGACAAGGCGGCCGTCCCGCCCGTGCTTGAGCGACGCCAGTTTCATGTGAAGTGCTGCCTCATTCAGCCGCTTCCGACTTCGCTGGGGCTTTCCAACTGTCGACGTAGCCGTCCCACTCCACCGCGCGAGCGCCGTCGCCCAGATCCAAGGCGTCGCGCGTGTCGATCATCACGGCGTACTCATCGGTCGCCGCTTTCTTGGCGGTGAAGGCATTCTTCAGCGCCTTTGGATGCGGTCCGTGGGTGAAGCCGCAGGGATGAAAGGTCATCATGCCCGGATGGATGTTGTCGCGGCTGAAGAAATCGCCCGCGTGATAGAACAGCACCTCATCGTAGTCGTCATTATTGTGAAAGAACGGCACCTTCAGCGCCCCTGGATCGGATTCGAAGGGGCGTGGTGCGAAGGTGCAAACGACGAACCTCTCCGCCACGAAGGTACTGTGCACCGACGGGGGCAGGTGGTAGCGGTGGCTCATCACCGGCCGGATGTCCTCGACGTTTAGCTTCACCGGGGCGAGGTCGCCCTTCCAGCCCACGGCGTCCAAGGGGTTGAAGGGGTAGGTGACAGTCGACACGGTATCGCGCCGCTTGATTTCCACCTGCCAGTCCCGCTCGTCCTGCTGCTCGAGGAAGGCATCATCGAGCAGGGGCGATTGCAAAACCGCCGGATCAAAGATGGCGTGCGGCCCAAGGATGCCCTTCTCGGGCAGCTTATAAGTCGCATTGGTCGCCTCGATCATCAGCGCCATGACCAGCGCCGCGGCCTCCAATCGCCACATGGTCGAGCGGGGCAGCACGATGTAGTCGCCGGCACGGAACGGGAGATGGCCATAGTCGCAGAAGAGATCGCCCGAGCCCTGATGGATAAAAAGCAAGTCGTCGCCATCGGCGTTGCGCGCCAGGCGGCTCATCCGCTCCGGTGCGCGCCAGGCCCTGATCTTGACGTGCGCGTTCGATAACAAGATTGGCGCCTGCCAGGGTGAGTCCGCGGACTCGGTCAACAGCGTGGTATCGAAGGCGCGCGGCCTCAAAGGGCCCTCCCAATCGATCCAGCCGGTGGGCGGGTGGCGGTGGTACATGTGGGTGGCGGGGCCGAAGAAGCCCTCCTTGCCCAGTTCTCGTTCGTAGGTGCCTTCGGGCAGGTCCGCGTGCGCCTGGCGGGAGACGCGCCCTTCCGTGCGGGGGAGCGATATATAGCGTTTCACAGAATCTCTCCTGACTTGACCTGGGCTGGCCCATAGATAGTATTGTTTCAAACGAAACGAATTTGCAACCCCGCGAACGAGGAAGCTGAGCCGATATGGACGGTTCTTCCGCCCGCGAGCCCGAGAGCGCCGAGGATGATCCCGAAATCCTCCATCTCGAGGCGTTTTTGCCCTACCGGCTCTCCGTGGCCAGCAACCTTGTGAGCCGCGCCTTCGCGCGCCGCTATCAGTCGGCCTTTGGGCTTAGTATCCCTGAATGGCGGGTGATCGCGGTGCTGGGCCGCTTCGCCCCGGCGCCCTCCCAGGAGATCTGCGAGCGCACCGCCATGGACAAGGCGAAGGTCAGCCGGGCGGTGACCCGCCTCGTGGCCTCGGGCCTGGTGGTCAGGGGCGAGAACCCGCAGGATCAAAGACGAAATCGCCTGACCTTGTCGCGTAAGGGCCTCGGGATCTACCGGCGCATCGTGCCCCTGACCCTGGAGTTGCAGAGCGAACTGGTCGCGGGTTTGGCGCCGGCGGAGCTTGCGGAGCTCAACCGAATCCTCCGCCTGCTCGCGGAGCGTGCCAAGAGTTTGGACACCCCGCTCGCGGCCGGGCAGAGCTAAAGCGGAGCTTCAGGCCCCGCAAATCAATTCTTGCGGGCGAAAAGGAACCACAGGATCACGCCGAGCAGCGGCAGAAGCACAATCGCCACGATCCAGGCGACCTTGCCGCCTGTCGACATGCCGCTCTGAAAGGTCTTGACGATCGCGTAGACGTCGGCGACCAGGATCAGAAATCCGAATACGCCGGTTACTTCCATGCCCATGCCTGTTTCCCCTGCTTGTTCCTTGGACGAGATATAGCATTCCCGGGCCCGGGGCAGGCGACCGAAAAATTGTGAAAATTCCGCCCGGCGCTCCATCGGGCAATTGCATATCGATGGAGATATCCACTATGCGCATATGCGCACGCCGTTAATTCTCCTTAAGAAACCTTGTATGAAGCAGCGCGACGCAGGTGCAAGTGGACCCACGCCAGCCCGGCGGCGTGGGCAGGTTTTCCTGTCTCGCTTCAGGGCAACGCTTGCGCTGACCTTGATGTCCGTGGCCTTGACTCTCGTCTTCCTGGGCGTGTCGCTCGGCGGAGAACGCTGCTTTGCGTCCGAAACCTGCGCGGCGGTCTTCCGATTCTTCGACATGAACAGCGAGTCGGCCATTCCGACATGGTTCTTGGCCGCGCTCTGGCTGCTCGCGAGCGCGATGGCGGCCGTTGTGGCGTCGCAGACCCAGGCCGCCAAACGCTGGGGGGTGGGCTACTGGTGGGCGCTTTCGGCGCTTTGCGTCCTGCTCTCGGCAAACGAAGTGGCGAGCATTCTGGATTTCCTGGCAAGGCTGCTCGCGGACGCCATCGCGGGTGAGTCTGGGAACCAGAACCCGTTTCGAATCCTTGTGATCTTGGCGGCGCTCGTTTTGGGCGCGGTTTTTGTCCCCTTATTGACTCACTTGAGCGCTGACGTACGCCGAATACTCCTGGCATGGGGTGGCCTTCTCCTCTTCTCGAAGATTGTCGTCGGGGGCGGCGGCCTGTTCCTGGCGGGAGAAGCGGGCTTGGTGCTGGACCGGGCGGGTGTCGATTACTTGGTTGCCGCGCGCGAGTTTGGCGCGATGTTGAGCGCGGTGGTCTTGGTGAACGGGTTGATGCTGCAAGCGAGCTATGGGCGCTTCGACCTGCGCTTGACCTTCCGCCCGTGACTCCCGTGCCGAATCCAGGCTGGACAGCCCTTGATCGGACCGCCAAGCTTGCGGCCGATTTCAGACGACCGGAAGGACAGAAACTTGCCCTACGCAGTGATGACCACCGATAAGCCGAATAGCCTGGAGTTGCGCACACGCTTGCGCGACGAACACCTCCAGTATCTGGATGACAACAAGCACCGCTTGCTGGCGGCCGGTGCCATGACTTCCGACGATGGGTCCGGCGGGTACGGTGGCGTAATTATCGTGGATACGGAAGACCGGAGCGAAGCGGAAGACTTTATCGCCAAGGATCCCTTCACCTTAGGGGGACTTTTCGCCGGAGTTACGGTCGTGCGATGGCGCAAGGCGTTTTTCAATGGTGAGAGACTGGTGTAGAGTTTACTGGGGCTCGAAAGGGATGAACCTTTCGACAAGACTTGCCGCGCTACCGTTGTCTGGCTGGACTGTGCCAGTCCGTGCGGTTCGGGCGCGGGGTTCGGGGGAGTTATGTTGAAGAATTCCGTTAATGTTTTCGGTGAATCGCCGGTGGGCGTGTTATGACGAATCCAACAGCAGTCGGATCGGAAAGCCATGCCATGACGGTCAGAACGGCTAAATTCCAGATCGGGCAAATCGTCCGCCACCGCTTCCATCCCTTCCGGGGTGTCATCTACGACGTCGACCCGACCTTTTCCAATACGGAGGAGTGGTGGCTGGCTATCCCGGAGGAAATGCGGCCGCGCAAGGACCAGCCGTTCTATCATCTCTTCGCGGAGAATGATCAGACGACCTATATCGCCTATGTCTCCGAACAGAATCTCGTTCTGGACGAAGACCCGGCGCCGGTGTCGCACCCGAGCGTTCACGAGGTCTTCGCGCGCTTGGTGGACGGAAAATACGAGCTGCGTGAGCATCGCGCTAACTGACGCGCGCCTGCGGCCCGTGGTGGGTGGATTTGCGAGGAGGCTCCCATGCCGGTGAAGGACCTCGACCACGTCAATCTTAGGACCGCCAACCTCGCAGGCATGATTGCCTTTTACGAGAAGGTTCTAGGGTTGACCTTGGGCCCCCGCCCCGCATTCGGTTTTGATGGGGCCTGGCTATATTGCGGCGAGCGCGCGACGGTTCACCTTATCGCCGTTCCCCAGGCGGCGGGCATTCCGGACAGCGGTCCGGCCGGGCTGCAGCTCGAGCACTTTGCCTTCACCGGGGAAGGGCTTACGGACTTCATGGCCCAGCTTCGGCATCACAAGGTGCCTTACCGCCCCGTGGAGATTCAGGATTTCAATATCGTGCAGATCAATTTGCATGATGTGGACGGCAACCATATCCACATCGATTTCGCTCCGGAAGATGGGGCCGATCTTTCCGTGTACGAGGGCGACTGAGCTCATTTTCTGCCCAGCCATCGAAACGGCGGGCGAATCCGAGAGTCCTGTTCCCGGCCCCTTGCGTTTCGGCGTAGACTTCCTCGAAAAACGGGGAGTGTTATGAGTTCTCAGGATACCTTCGAACTGCTGTCGCGGAACTTCCTGTTTCGCGACGTCGATCCCTCCGCCTTGCGCCGGGTGGCTGAGCTTGGAATCAAGCGGCGCTTGGCCTCGGGTGAGAGGCTGTTCTCCAAGGGCGACGATGGAGATGCGCTTTATGGCGTGATCAACGGAAACGTGGCAATTTGCGCGTCTGGCCCTGGGCGTAAGGAAGTCATCCTGAGCGTTATGGAGCCTGGCGATATCTTGGGCGAGGTGGCGCTGATCGACGGATTGCCGCGCACCGCCGACGCGCGGGCGCTGGAGCCGGCCGATCTTTTGATGATTCGGCGGCGCGATTTCCTGGCCCTTCTGGAGCGTGAGCCGAAGCTCTCGATCCACTTGCTGCAGTTGCTTTGCGAGCGTTTGCGCCAGACCAATTCCTTGGTCGAAGACGCGGCATTCCTGTCGCTCTCGGCCCGTTTGGCCAAGCGCTTGTTGAGCCTCGCCACGCTCTATGGAGAGGCTGCGGAGGAAGGGGTGCACATCGGCTTGAAGCTTTCCCAAAGCAGTATGGCTCGAATGCTGGGCACCTCCCGGGAGAGCGTGAACAAGCACCTTCAGGAGTGGGTCCGCGCCGGCTACATAGATGTTGCGCGCAGCAGCGTTACCGTTAAGGACCGGGAGGCCTTGCAAAGAATCGTCAAGGACGACCAAGGCGCTTGAAGCCGCGCGGCTGCGGGAGTTCGCCTAATTCCGGCGGAAGCTGCGATAGGCAGCCAGGATCCTTGACACCGTGGTAATCCAGCACATCGCCGAGAAGACCGCTGCCAGCACCGGAAAGGCGCTTGGGAACAGGCAGAACAGGACGAAGGCGATGATCGTCTCGCTCCCCTCTGTCAATCCACCCAGATAGTAGAGCGACTTCGATCCTCGAATACGCGTCGTCAGCCCGCGCTTGGCGGCAAGTATGGCGTAGGCCAGAAACGAACTGCCGGTTCCCATGAAGCTGAAGAGCAGGAGCGCCGACCAGAGCGCGTTCTCCGGCCGGGCCAGCGAGAATGAGAAGGCCACCGCGCTGTAGAAGATGAAATCGAGGACGATATCGAGATAGCCGCCGAGATCGCTGGGGCCGCGCGCGCGCGCCACCGCGCCGTCCAAGCCGTCGGCGAGCCTGTTGCACAGGGTGAGCGCGAGGCCGAGGAGGTACGCCTGACCGGCAATGGCCGGAACGGCCAGCATACCTATGGCGAAGCCAGCTAAGGTCACCGCGTTAGCGCTCACACCGATTTCGGCCAGGCGCTTGCCGGCGCGGTCGAGAGGGCCATCAATGAAAGGCCTGATGTGGGCGTCTAGCATGGGGAGGCCCTGGAACAGCAAAGACGAACCCCCTTTATTCTACTAATAGACGTGAATTTCAAGGTTGCCTCTTGATGCCTGTTACTTCGTTGACGCCACGATTCAAAAAAAGCGCAACGGTAAAACTGATTTAAAATAGATGTTAGGATGCATAATTGATGCAAGACATGAAATTAGAACAAGCATTGCACTGTTGTGATTGGCGCCTGGGCCACAAGGTCTTGCAAAGACAAGAAGCAACCTATACTAGATGGCTCGCTCGCGATGCTAATGGCCACCGCGGCGCTATAAGGCTGGAACCGAGGGGGCGGCGATGGTCAGCGATACTGTACCTCAGGCGGACGCGGGGCGGTTCCATCTGAAAGAGCGTCTTGGCTATCGGCCGGGCGATGGTGTCAACCATATCCTGCGCGACAGCAATCGTGCCTTCGCGAAGCTTCTCGGCCGAAAGATCGGCACGGAGGAGCTCACCATGGGAACGTGGTATTTCCTGCGGGTTCTGTGGGAGAAGGACGGCATTTCCCAGCGCGAACTCAGCCGTCGCATTGGCATGATGGAGCCGACGACCGTAACCGCCGTCACCATGATGGAGCGCGATGGGCTTGCCAAGCGCCGCCGAGACCCGAACGATAGGCGTCGCCGCTTAGTCTATTTGGCAGAGCGAGGACAGGCCTTGAAGGACGTCGCCTTGCCCTTTGCTCACGAGGTCGAGCTCATCGCCACTAGTGGACTGTCCGAGGAGGAACTGGACCTGCTCTGGGTTCTGCTGGGAAAGCTGAAGAAAAATCTGGACAGCGCCATCGCCAACGAGGGATAGGGGCCTTTGCTCCGAGCGCGCCGGCGGATCAGGTGCCGGCCAGCAGGCCGACTTCCTCCAGATAGCGGCGAGCACCGGGATGGAACTCAAGCGCCTTCTGTGAGGCCATGATGCTTGGAGATAGCGGCGACATTGCGGGATGGACGCCAGCGAGAAGCTCGTGGTTCTCGAAGATGGCCTTCGCGACGGCGTAGGCGACGCTGTCGGGCAGGGAACTACTGGCGACCAAAACCGCGCCTAGCGCCACCGTTTGGATGTCTTCCTCCTGACCCGGATAGGTGCCCGCCGGAATTATGAAAGGCTGGGTGCCCAGTGACTCCATCATTGTTTCCACCACCAGCGCGTCCATGTCGAGCAGGGTCACGGGGATTGTCTCCACGGCTTCCTCGATGGGCTGGTAGCGCAAGAACGCGGAGTCGATCACGACGTCGAGTTCACCTTCCGCAAGCTTTCGGGCTTGCTCGGCGATAACGCCGAATTCGAGCCTGCCACCCCAGCGCGCGATGGATTCGGGCGTGGCGCCAATTGCCCCCAGCATCTCTTCAGCCAGAATGGTTGAGACGTTTCCCGGCGCGTTGAGACCAATTCGGGCCGGGGCCCGCTCGGTTGCCAGGTCGACGACGCTGCGCAGGTTGTAGGTCTCCGCGAATTCCTTGCGCACCAAGATTTGGACGGGTGACCAGGTGTAGAGATAAGCTATGGCGCGCAGCGATTCGATCGGTGCATCAAATGGCGGCTTTCCCTGCCTTGCCCGTGCGAGTTCCGCGTCGTGGGCGATGGCGAGGTGCGCGTTTCCCCTGTCCAGAATGGCCGCGTTGGCAAATCCACTGGACGAGGATACGTAGGCTACGCCAGAACTGGGGTTGTCCTTTCGCACAGCCGTGTCGATCGCTTGGCCAAGGGCTGCCCAAAGCCCGCCCGGGCGGCCGCCGGACAGTGTCAGGTCGAAGGCGTGGGTGGTGCCGATAAAGGCGAGGATCACTCCCGTGGCAAGGAGTCCCTTCAAGACGGTTCGCATCGTCGAATCCACCAAAATTAGCAGTCTTGGGTTATGTTAGAGGAGTTAATCGAGCCGTGAAAAGCCAAGTGTTTGAGCTTCGACTATTTGTCCGGCTGGCGGTTTCGCGACGGATGAACTCGGAGACCCTGAAGATTGCCGGTTGATCTGATCGAGGCTGCCTTGACCAACTGGCCGGCCATCCTGGCGATCCTGGCCGCGGGTGGTTTGGTGAAGGGCTTGGTGGGAATCGGCTTGCCGCTCGTGACGGTCCCCCTCTTGTCTCTTTTCATGCCGATTCCCAACGCGGTCGCGGCGATGTCGGTGCCTATTCTTGTCAGCAATCTCTATCAAACGCGGCAAGGCTTTGATTTCCGGCCCCTCCTTAAGCGCTTTGGGCTGACTTTCAGCGCTTTGGCCATTGGCGTGGCATTTGGCACCCACTTGCTGGTGAGTCTCGACCCCGAGGTCTTGAATATCGCGCTTGGGGCAACGGTGGTGGCCTTCGCCTGCTTCAGCCTGTTCAGCCCGCGTTTCTCCATACCCAGGCCGCGGGAGGCTTGGCTCGGCCCATCGGTTGGTCTTGGCGCCGGTTTGCTAGGCGGCTTCTCAAGCTTCTTCGGCCCGCCGATGATCGCCTATCTCGTGGCCTTGAGGCTCCCAAAAGACCTCTTCGTCGCGGTGGTCGCCATGATGTTCCTTTCCGGTGCCCTACCGCTTTACGGGATGCTGGTCGTCTACGGCGTGCTCGACTGGGATACAGTGCTTTTCGGCGTCGCCGGTTTGGTACCGGTTATGCTTGGCGTTTTCGTCGGGCAGAGTCTTCGCCGGCGCCTGCCGCAGGAGAAGTTCCGTTACCTCATTCTCTTCGTCTTGATCCTTATTGGCGCCAATCTGGTCCGTCGGGGCCTTCTGGGATAGCGGGGCGGTAGCGGTCGAAAAGCGGGAAGAGCAGAAGCCCCGCGACCAGTCCGCCAGCGTGCGCTTCCCAGGACACCGCCTCCCCGTCGCTGCCCGGCACGTCGCCGACGAAGGCGTAGCCCAGATTGAGCGCCATCATCAGGGCGCCGAAGGCGAGCAGCGTGCGCAGGCGTTCCGGCCGGGTCTGCCAGGGTTTGACCGCCCAGATATGCCCGGCCGCGCCGATCAGCCCGAAAACGCCGCCGGAGGCGCCAATCAGCAGGGTCGTTGTGCCCCAGTTGATGAAGGTCTCGGTCAGGCCTGCGAAAATCGCTGTCAGGAAAAAGAATGCGAGGAAACCTTTTGCGCTGACCCGCCGCTGCACCTTGCCACCCAGGAGCGCGATCCATATTCCATTGAAGATGAGGTGCATCCAGCCGCCGTGGACGAACACGCTGGTGATGAGGGTGTAAAGGCGATCCCACTGGAACTCTCCGCCGATGAAAAGCGCAAGCCCCAAGAATACGAGCAGCTTTTCGTCGAGGTCGAAGGGCAGGACCTGACGCAGAGCCATGATGCAAACCATTATCCCAAGCAAAACCAGAACAGTGCGCGGAAGCGTGATCTTTTCCGATCCGGGGCCGCCCGGCGGGGGCGGGGGTCGGGTGCCGAAGTGGTCTGGGGAAATGGCCATGTCTGGCGGGTCCTTGACTGCTGCTCGGGCCTCGGTGGAACCGCCGCCCCGCTGGTTATGTAGGTCGGTCCACCGGATGTTTCATGCGTGCATCGGGATATTGACCATTTTCCTTGCTGCGGCGTGGCTGGGCGCCGTCAGCCCTGCTGAATCATCCCCACCGTCGGATTGGCTTTCCGAGCGCAACCGCGATCATCGTCTGGCGGGCCTGATCTGGGACTCCGCCACGGGGCAAGTGCTTTCGCCGGAGGGGTTGATCCGCCGTTTGGCGCGGTCCGATTACGTGTTGCTCGGCGAGGTTCACGACAACTGGGATCACCACCGCTTGCAGGCTTGGGTGATTGCCGGCCTGGTGGAGGCCGGCCACCGGCCAAGCGTTGCATGGGAGATGCTGGATTGGGATGCCCAGCCGCGCCTCGATGCCTATGCTGGAGATGCCGCGGGCCTGGGCGAAGCACTGGAGTGGGCGGACAGCGGGTGGCCTGAATGGTCCGCATACGCGCCCATCGCCGAGGCTGCCTTGTCCGCCGGACTGCCCCAGCGCGCGGCCAATTTGCCCAAGGCGCGGATGGGCTTGCTGGCACGCGGCCGGCTGACCGCGCTTGATCCCGAAGAGCGCCGCCGCTTGGCGCTCGACGAGGTGTGGCCGGAGGATTTCGACTCCAGCCTGCTGGATGAACTGGAAGATGCGCATTGTGGGCTTGTGCCCAGGTCGCGGCTGACGGGGATGGCGTCGGTTCAGCGGGCGCGGGACGGCGCGATGGCTGCTGTGATGGTCGAGGAGCGGGCGGACGGCCGATCCCCGGTCGTCTTGATCGCCGGCGCGGGGCATGTGCGACCGGACCGAGGTGTGCCCTGGTACCTGCGGGCGCTTGACCCAGGGAGCAAGAGCCTCAGCCTGTCCTTCGTGGAGGTATCGGACTCCGCCGTGCAGCCAGGCAGCTACGCCGGCGGCCGCTGGGCGGGCCAAATTCTGTGGTTTACGCCGGCGGCCCAGCGGCCTGACCCTTGCGAGCAGTTCCGCGAGCGTCTGGAAAGTCAGCGGGAGTGATGCGCCCCGAGCGCCCCGAGCGCCGCGGCGGCGTCTGGTGCGTTGTCTTGCGCGGAATTGTGGGCTAAAGCGGCATACAAAGGCATTGTGCGGAATTTGTCTCTCGCCGCGGGAGAAGGCAGCATCTACCTTCGTTCGCGTTGCGGTGGGCCGGTGTATGGCAGCCATACAGGAAGGGCAGACATGACCATCGTTCCAGTGGTTCTCGCCGGTGGGTCGGGCACGCGGCTCTGGCCCCTGTCACGCAGGCTATTTCCCAAGCAGTTTCAAAGCTTCACCGGTGGCGAAAGCTTGCTGCAGCAAACCATCTCGCGCGTTTCGGGAGACGGTTTCGCCGAGCCCCTGGTGATCTGCGGCGAGGAGCACCGCTTTCTCGTGGCCGAACAGCTGCGCACCGCGGGCCGCAAGGCGAGCGACATCATCTTGGAGCCGGCGGGGCGGGGGACTGCCGCGGCAATCGCCACCGCGGCCTTGAGGGTGCGCCAGACTTGGCCCGATGCCGGAAGCCTCTCGATCCTGGTCCTGCCCTCGGATCACGCTCTTCCGGATACGCGCGCCTTCGGCGAGGCCTTGCGCCGTGCCGAGTCGGTCGAGCGTCTGACTACCTTCGGGGTCGTGCCGACTCATCCGGCGACCGGGTTCGGCTATATCCGGCGAGGATTGCCTTTGGCCGGCCAGGAGGATGTGTTCGATGTTGCCGCTTTCGAGGAGAAGCCGGACCTCGCGACCGCGACTGCCTACCTGTCCAGTGGGGATTTCCTATGGAATAGCGGCATGTTCCATCTTCCAGTTGATTTAGTGCTTGAGGAATTGCAGCGCCACGAGCCCGGATTGATCGAAGCCTGCCGCGAGGCGCTGGAGAGTTCCGAGCGGGACCTCGATTTTCTGCGCCTTGGCGCCGAAGCTTTCAAGCGGGCCAATGCCCCTGCTTTTGATGTCGCCGTTATGGAGCGGACGGACCTGGGGGCGGTGATCCTGCTGGACGCTGGCTGGAACGACTTGGGCACCTGGGGTGCTCTCTGGGAGATGTCCGAGAAGGATGCCGAGGGCAACGCAGTTTACGGCGATGTCGTGCTGGTCGACAGCAGCGAGAGCCTGGTTTTCTCCAATGGCCCGCTGGTTGCCGCCTTGGGCGCGGACAATCTTACCGTGGTTGCCACCGAGGACGCGATCCTGGTGGCGGACCGAAGCCGGAGCGAGGATGTTCAGAAGATTGTTGCCCGGCTTGCGCAGCTAGGGCGCCCGGAGCGGGAAACCCACCTTACCGTCTATCGGCCTTGGGGTAGTTTCCGCACTCTGGCTCTCGGGGAACGGTTTCACGTCAAGTCGATCGTGGTCGAGCCAAAGCAGCAGCTCAGTCTGCAGATGCATCACCATCGCGCCGAGCATTGGATCGTGGTACGTGGCACGGCCAAGGTTCAGCGTGGCGAGGAGGAGTTGCTGCTCCACGAGAACTAGTCTGTTTATATTCCCCTTGGCACCCGGCACAGGCTTGAGAATCCCGGTAAGATTCCGCTCGAATTGATCGAAGTGCAATCCGGCGCCTATCTTGGCGAGGACGATATCGTTAGGTTCGAGGACGTCTACGGCCGAAAGCCCCAAAAGGCCTGACTGCGGATCGCGCCCGCGAAGGCTTGGCGGCACGCGAAAGCACGAGGGAGAGGCCCCATGAACGTCGATAAGATCCCGATCGGGGAGAATCCGCCCTACGACGTCAACGTGATAGTCGAGGTGTCGATCGGAAGCGATCCGGTGAAGTACGAAATGGACAAGGACTCGGGTGCGATTTTCGTCGACCGGTTCCTCCATACGGCGATGCATTATCCCTGCAACTACGGATTCATCCCCCATACCCTTTCGGATGATGGGGACCCTGTGGATGTCTTGGTTGTCAGCCGGGTGCCAATCATTCCGGCCGCGGTGGTGCGGGTTCGCCCGGTGGGCGTCTTGATTATGGACGACGAGAAGGGGCGGGATGAGAAAGTCCTATCCGTTCCAGTGGATAAGCTCCATCCTTTCTACACCAACGTAAACTCCTGGCGGGAGCTTCCGCGCGTTCTCATTGATCAAATTGCGCACTTCTTCGCCCACTACAAAGACCTGGAACAGGGCAAATGGGCGGAGGTGCAGCGCTGGGGCGACCCTCAGGAAGCCTGCGACCTGATCAACAAGGCAATCCACGCGGCCCAAGCTACCGAAGAGGGGAAGGCCTCACCTTAGCAGGCTCATTCCTTGGCTCAGTGCAGGGAGCTGGCTGCGCTTTCGCTGGGGCGATCCCCGGAGTCGTCGCCAACATGCGGGTCCTCGTCGGAGCCGGGAGTGGAGAACAGCTTTAGCCGCGCGGCGAGCAAGGCGAGTTCGGTGCGATTGTGGGTGCCCAGCTTTTGGGTCACCAAGCGCAGGTGCGCCTTGACGGTGCCCTCGTAGATCCCAAGCTCCCGGGCAATCTGCTTGTTCGACTGGCCCTTGGACAGGAGCCGCAGAACCTCGATCTGACGCTGGGTCAGCTGCGCCACCTCGCCCATGATGTCGTGGCGGGCCGCATGTGCCATTGGAGTCGCGGCATGGGGCTGAATGGGTGTTTCTGAATAGCAGGGCGCGGGGAAGAAGGTTTCTCCGGCCATGACAAGCGAAATCACGTGGCGCAGGGCTTCCGGTTTCGACGAAGTCGTCAGATAGCCCCGGGCGCCTGCGCGCATCGCCGAAGAGATATGCTCCGCACGCCCAGACGGCGAGAGAACAATGACGGGCACTTCGTTGAAACGTTTGGCAATTTCCGCGATGGCGGAAAAGTGCGCCTCGTTAGGGCTTTGCATTCCCAGAATGACGAGATCGATGCAATTTGCGTCGCATCGCTCCACATCCTCGTCCTTGGCACTACCTGCCTCGATAACCGCCGCATTCTCGAAAAGTGCTTGCAAAAGAAGACGTTCCGCAAGGCGCATGAGCGGCAATTCGTCGATCAAGAGAACCTGCATGGCTCCGAACCTCCCCATTCAGTGGAGGCGCCGCTGCAAACTCCGTGCCGTGGGGGAATTTATGATAACCGGAACCTTTTTATTTCGGAATTGCTTCTACCTTAGGTGTCAAATTTGGCTAGTTGGCGATTGGTTCTGGCGCAAAGGGGGTGAGAAAAGACATGCTGGAGGATGTAACACAATTTTGGTAACCTATCGGCGTATGTCACCAGAAGCTGGGTTCTGGCCGTTCGTATAGTTCAAAGAGCCATTAGTTATCGGTAGGTTAAGCAAGCTGTGGAGCTACATCGTATGTCCAGCAGCAAACAAGAAAGCGATGCGTAAGACATCGAGGGTATCGGGAAGCTCTTTTTGGGTGAGCGGACACTGCGGACGCGCATCATGTAGATGGGGAGCGGGTAAATGCAAGAAACACTAACGGCGTTAGTCGACTCGAATAAGTTGTTCCGGGAAGGCCTGAAAAGCTTGCTCGCGGACACACAGTTCAAAGTGGGTTTTGAAGCTTCGGTTATTGGTGACTTTGCCCAGGGCAGTG
>JARFRB010000129.1 GCA_029287455.1 Pelagibius litoralis
GTTATATCGTCGCCGCCGAGGAGCCGGGGGTCGGGCCGGAGAAGCTCTCGGGAACGATCCAGAACGACATCCTGAAGGAGTTCATGGTCCGCAATACCTATATCTATCCGCCCGCCCCCTCGATGCGGGTGGTGGCGGATATTATCGAGTACACCGCCCAGCACATGCCGCGCTTCAATTCCGTCACGATCTCCGGCTATCACATGCAGGAAGCCGGCGCCACGGCGGTGCAGGAACTCGCCTTCACGCTCGCTGATGGCTTGGAGTACGTGCGCGCCGCTTCGTCCAAGGGTTTGGATGTGGATAGCTTCGCCCCCCGGCTGAGCTTCTTCTTCGCCATCGGCATGAACTTCTTCATGGAGATCGCCAAGCTAAGGGCCGCGCGCCTGCTCTGGGCGGATCTCATGCAAGACATCTTCGCGCCCAAGGATCCGCGCTCGCTCATGCTGCGGACTCATTGCCAGACCTCCGGCGTCTCCCTTGCCGAGCAGGATCCCTTCAACAACGTGGTTCGCACCACAGTGGAGGCCCTGGCGGCGGCGCTGGGCGGCACCCAGTCCTTGCACACCAATGCCTTGGACGAGGCGGTGGCCTTGCCCACGCCCTTCTCCGCCCGCATCGCTCGAAACACCCAGCTCATCCTTCAGGAGGAGAGCGGGATCACCAAGGTCGCTGACCCCTTGGGCGGCAGCTACTACGTCGAAAGCCTTACTCACGCCTTGGCCTCTCACGCCCGGGCTTTGATCGAGGAGGTCGAGGCAATGGGCGGCATGACCAAGGCAGTCGAAAGTGGTATGCCGAAAATGCGTATCGAGGAGGCCGCGGCACGCCATCAGGCCCGCGTCGACCGGGGCGAGGACGTGATCGTCGGTGTGAACAAGTACCGGCCGGAAACGCCCGACGACCTGGAAATTCTCTCCATCGATAACACCGAGGTCCTGCGCAATCAGCGCGCGCGGCTCGATAAACTGCGCCAGGATCGCGACGATGGGGCAGTGGCCGCGGCGCTCGACGCCTTGACCGCGGCGGCCGAGAACGGGACCGGAAATTTGCTCGATCTTTCCGTCAAAGCGACCCGGGCGCGCGCGACCTTGGGCGAGATCTCCGATGCCCTGGAAAAGGTTTACAGCCGACACCGGGCAGTTGTTCGTTCGATTTCAGGGGTTTACGGATCCGCCTACGAAGGGGACGCTGGCTTCGAGAAGATCCAGCAAGAGATCGGGAGCTTCGCGGAGCAGGAGGGGCGCCGGCCGCGCATGCTGGTTGCCAAGCTGGGTCAGGACGGACATGACCGGGGGGCTAAGGTGATCGCCACCGCCTTCGCCGATATCGGCTTCGACGTCGATGTCGGCCCCTTGTTTCAAACGCCCGAGGAGGCGGCGCGCCAGGCGGTCGAGAACGACGTTCATGTCATTGGCGTCTCGAGTCAGGCGGCCGGCCACCGCACCCTGGTACCTGCCCTTATGGGGGAGTTGATGCGCGCGGGCGGGGAGAACATCATTGTGGTGTGCGGTGGAGTCATACCGCCGCAAGATTACGACTTCTTGTTGCAGGCCGGAGTGGCCGCGATTTATGGGCCGGGGACCAATATTCCAAAAGCGGCGCACGAGATCCTCGGGATCCTCCAGCGCCGGCGAAAGGCAGCTTGACCGCGACATGCGAGGCAGTTCCAGCGTTCGCGCGCTTAACAATCTACTTTTGCTTCTGGGCTTGCTACTGACCGGGGCTTGGCTGGCGATTTGCGCCATATATCTGCGCGATACCGTTGGCTGGGAAAACGTTCGCGCGCTTCCCCTCAAGGACTTGGCGCTGGCGGTGGTGGCGGTGGCGACGCCCCTGGCGTTTCTTTGGCTGCTGCTGCTCTACATCACCAAGGGGCACTGGGTCAGCGCCGAGGCACAAGGGCTTATGCAGCGCATCGAGCGCCTTGATCTCTCCGACGACGGTCAGCAGCGCATTTCCGTCGCGACCGGCGAGTTGCGCCTGCGCATCGCGGAACTGGAAAAAGCCGCCGTAGCCTTCAAGAGCGAAGTCGACGGTGTGGAGACTCGGGTCGGCGAAAAGGCGAAGGAACTGACCGAGGCTGGGCGGCAAGCGGTTGAACAGGGCGAGGACCTGCGCGACCGAGTCGCTACCGGTGTGGAGGACCTCGACGCCGCGGCGGAGCGGCTGCGCGGGGGCCTGAGCAAGGAAGCCGATAGCCTGCACGCCGCCGTCGGGCGCTTGCGCGAAAGCCTTGGCAAGGAGGCGGAGGCTCTGGACAGCGCGGCGAAGCGCGTCGGCGGGGAGCTCAATAGCGGTGGCGAGCGGATCGAGGCCGAGGCGCGGCGCTTGGAGGAGGCGGCATCCCGGGCGCGGGCTCTGGTGCAGCAGATTCCCGGCATTCTCGCCGAACCGACGGGCGCCCTGGAGACCGCCTCCACGGCCGCGGTGGAGCGGGGCAAGACGGCCGGCGCCGAAATCGGCCGGGCGGCCCAGGAAATCGAAAGTGTCAGCGAGCGCCTGGCCACCTCCTCGCGAAAGCTTACCGAGGAGCTTGGCGAAACCGCTCGCTCGGTCGTGGGTTCGGGCGAGGAATTGGCGGAGAAGGCCCGAAGCCTTGGCCAGGAGCTGCAAGATCATATCGAGCGGATGTCCAGCGGATTCGACGGGGCCGCGGGCAAGGCGGATTATCTCAAGGCGACGTTGGAAAGCCAGCTGGCTGATCTGCGCGGCCTGGCAAGCGAGTTGGAAGAGCATTCCGAGGGGCTGCGCGATGGGGTGCAGGCGGCCGCGGGCGATCTTGGCAAGGTCTTCGACGAGGCGAGCCGGCGCGTGCGCGAGAATGCCAGTGCCTTTCGGGAGCAGAACGCCGGTCTGGCGGAAGCAGCCGAAGGCATCGCCGAGCGTTTGGTCGAAGCGGCGGAGAAAGCGCGCATCGAGCTCAAGGATAGCGGCGAGGCAACGGCCGCCAACCTTATCGACGTCACCGGCCATGTCAGCCGGCGCATGACGGAGGCGGGCGAAGCGACACGCCCGCATGTGCAATCCCTGCTCGCCGCCGCCGATCAAGCGGTGGAGCGGGCCAAGCAGGTGGGCGAAGCCTTCCATGACCGGGCCGCCGATCTGCGCGGTGTCACCGACGAGACCGCGCGGCGGGTAGCCTCCATGGGCTCCGCGCTTTCGGAGCTTGTCGGACGGATGGAAGAGACCGGCCGTCAGGCACAGAGCCTGAGCGATGGGATCGCCGAGGAGCTGCGCCAGCAGAACGAAGCCTTGAGCGCCGCGGGCGGCGGCACCCAGAAGGCGGCCGCGGCGCTGCGCGCGGCCGTGCAGGAGGAACTTGACCGCCTTTCCGACATGTCGTCCAAGGTGGGGCGGATCGCCGAGGAAACCCGCGAATCCCTGCGCGACCAGGCCGAAGCCGTGGAGCGGGCGAGCGACATGGCGCGCGACACCACGGCGGACATCCGCGAGGAGCTCTTGGCCCAATCGGAGGATATGGCTCAGGCTTCCGAGGCCTCGGTGACCCGGCTGACGCAGCTTGGCGAGCTGCTATCCCGCCGCTCGGAGGCCCTGGACAAGGCCGCTGACAACGCGCTTTCCAAGACCAAGGAGCTCACCAACCTCTTCGAGGCCCAGACTGGTGCTTTCCGCAAGGTGGTAACGGCGACGGCGACCCGGCTGGAAGAGGTCGGCGTGGGCTTCCTGCAACATACAGAGGCCATGCGCCGGGCCGCGGACGAGGCTAACGAAACTTCGCTTCGCTTGCGCTCCCAAGATTTGGAAAGCCGGCGCGATCTCTTCCTGCGCACCGCTGCCATGATGATCGAGGATTTAAACTCCCAGTCGGTCGATCTATCCCGCTTGCTGGACGGCGAGGTTCCGGGGGAGGTGATGAAGCGCTGGCGCAAGGGCGACCGCTCGATCTTCGCGCGGCTCCTGGTGCGCAGCAAGGACGAGGGAGAGCGCCTGCCGGAGGTGCGCGAGCGCTATGAGAACGATGAACGGTTCCGCAGCCGCGTCACGCGCTATATAGACCAGTTCGAGCATCTGATGAATCAGGCGCAGAACTGCGATCCGGAGAATGTCTTGAGCGCGACCTTCCTCACCGCCGACGTCGGTAAACTCTATCTTCTGCTCGCGCGGTCGATCGGCCGAACGCAGTAGTTCGAGCCATGGTGCCGCCGCGCCCCTACGTGCCGGCCTCCGCCGAAGGCGATCGAAGCCACTGGCGGACCATCGGCGATCTCTTGCCCTATCTCTGGCCGAAGGGCGAGCCGGAGTTGCGCTTGCGCGTGGCGGCGGCGCTTGTTTTCCTGCTGATCGCCAAGGCGGCCACGGTTTCGGTTCCCTTGTTCTACAAGCAGGCGGTCGATGCCTTGGCACAGCCGGTGGGTGCCACGACCGTGGCGGTCCTGGTGGTTCCGCTCGGCATCATCTTGGCCTACGGCATGGCGCGGGTGCTGGCCTTGAGCTTTCAGGAGCTGCGCGACGCTCTCTTCGCCAAGGTGGCGCAGCGGGCGATCCGTTCGGTGGCTTTGGGCATCTTCCAGCACCTTCACGCGCTGTCCTTGCGCTTCCATTTGGAGCGGCAGACCGGCGGGTTGTCGCGGGTCATAGAGCGGGGCGCCAAGGCAATCGAGACGCTGCTCGGATTTTCCTTGTTCTCCGTGGTGCCGACCTTCGTCGAACTGGCCTTGAGCTGCGGAATCCTCTGGTACTTCTACGGCTTCGAGGTGGCCGGCATTACCTTCGTCACGGTGATCGGCTACATCCTTTACACTTATAAGGTCACCGAGTGGCGCCTGCGTTTGCGGCGCGAGATGAACGAGAGCGACCAAGCCGCCAACAGCCGCGCTGTGGATAGCCTGCTCAACTATGAAACGGTAAAGTACTTCGGCAACGAAGAGCACGAGGCCCGCCGCTACGATGTGGGTTTGCGGCGTTACGAGGTGGCGGCGACGGCCTCCAAGACCTCCCTTTCAATCCTCAACATCGGCCAGGCGGTCATCATCGCCGTCGGCGTGACCAGCCTGATGCTGCTCGCCGCCAACCGGGTGGTGGCGGGGACCATGACGCCCGGCGATTTCGTGGCGGTCAACGCCTACATGATGCAGCTCGCCCAGCCCTTGAACATCTTCGGGATGGTCTATCGGGAGATCAAGCAGTCCCTGGTGGACATGGAGGCGATGTTCCAGCTGAACCTTGTCCCACGGGAGGTGACGGACCGGGCTGGCGCGAAGCCTCTCGCCGTGGACGGCGCCGAGGTGGCTTTTGACGACGTGGCCTTTAGCTACGATCCGGACCGGCAGATCCTGCGCGGTGTTTCCTTCGTCATCCGGCCAGGAGAAACGCTCGCCGTGGTGGGGCCGAGCGGTGCGGGCAAGTCCACCCTGTCGCGCCTCTTGTTCCGATTCTATGACGTTACCGGCGGAGCCATCCGGATCGACGGGCAAGATCTGCGCGACGTCACTCAAGCTTCCTTGCGGGGGGCCATCGGGATCGTTCCCCAGGACAGCGTCTTGTTCAACGACACAATCGGCTACAACATCCGCTACGGCCGCCCCGAGGCCAGCGAGGCGGAGGTGCGCGAGGCCGCGCGTCTGGCCCATATCGAGGGCTTCATCGAGTCCTTGCCGCAAGGCTACGAGACCCTCGTTGGCGAGCGCGGGCTAAAGCTCTCGGGGGGCGAGAAGCAGCGCGTGGCCATCGCCCGCACCATCCTGAAGAACCCCGCCATTCTGCTTTTCGACGAGGCGACCTCCGCCCTCGACACCAAGACCGAGCGCGAGATCCAGGCAAACTTGCGCGAGGTCAGCCGCGGGCGCACCACCCTGGTGATCGCCCACCGCCTTTCCACCGTGGTCGACGCGGACGAAATCGTGGTTTTGGAGCACGGCCGCGTCGTGGAGCGGGGCCGGCACGCAGAGCTCTTGGCACGGGACGGCGCTTACGCTGAAATGTGGCGGCGGCAGCAGGAAGCCGCCGAGGCGAAATCCCAGGAAGAGAGTTACGGGGTGGACTCGGGGAAGGCCGGGCCGGCCGTGGAACCGGAGGCGCTTTCCTGATGGCGGAAGGCATGGCGGCGCGCAAAGGCGAATCCGAGAATCTGGCCCAGGCCTTGAAGGCGGGGGAGCGCCCGGCGTTGGCGCGTGCCATCACCTTGATCGAGTCCACTCGGGCCGACGACCGGGCGCGCGCCGAAGACTTGCTTTCAGGGCTGATGTCTACGACGGGTGGTGCCATCCGCATAGGCATTTCCGGGTCGCCAGGAGTGGGTAAATCCACCTTCATCGAGGCCTTCGGCCTGATGCTGACCCGGCAGGGGCTCAGTGTCGCCGTGTTGGCGGTCGATCCCTCCTCGCGCCGCACCGGCGGCTCGATTCTGGGGGACAAGACCCGCATGGAGGAGCTGTCGCGCGACCCCAAGGCCTTCATCCGCCCATCGCCCACCGGCGGGTCCATGGGCGGTGTGGCCCGGCGGACCCGCGAGGCCATGCTGCTCTGCGAGGCGGCGGGCTTCGACGTGGTCATCGTCGAGACCGTAGGCGTGGGACAATCGGAAACCGCGGTCGCCGACATGGTCGATCTCTTCGTCCTGCTGCTGCCGCCGAGCGGCGGCGACGAATTGCAAGGCATCAAAAAGGGCATCGTCGAGCTCGCGGACCTGGTTGTGGTCAACAAGGCCGACGGCGCCCTGCTCGAAGCCGCCAACCGGGCCGCGGCCGAGTATCAAAGCGCGCTGCGCATGTTGCGCCCCTTGAGCGCGGACTGGCAGGTGCCGGTTCTGCGCTGCTCGGCGTTGGAAAAGCGTGGTATCGATGAAATCTGGGCGGAAATTCAGCGCCATCGCGAGGTCCTTGGCCCCGCGGCGCTGGCCGAAAAGCGCGGCGCCCAAGCGCGTGCCTGGATGTGGAGCGAGGTCGAAGACAGCCTGGCCGCCGCCTTCCGCCGCCATCCAGCCGTGGCCACGCGCTTGGGCGAATTGGAACAAGGAGTGGCCGCCGGCGAACTTCCCGCGACCGTGGCGGCCAGGCTCTTGCTGAAAGCCTTCGCTGCCGGGGACGGGGAGTGAACCCAAAGCCTCTGGATTGTCAAGCCTTTGGCTTGCAATGACGAGCCTAGAAGCCTGTTTATCCCGTCATTGGGAGCGCCAGCGAAGCAATCCAAAGGTTTTGGGCTCCTTCGCGCGCCCGCTTTCGCGCGAGGGCCTTGACGCGGCGCCTGCTTTTCCATAGAAACTCGTTTCGTTGCGGGCGCCGGCGTACTGGCGCCGCTTGCGTTTTATAGAGAATTCGAGACCGAGCGAGATAAGTCATGGCACGACGCTGCGCCTTTACCGGCAAGGGCGTGCAGAGCGGCAACAATGTGAGCCACGCCAACAACAAGACGCGGCGCCGCTTTCTGCCCAACATTCAGGAAACCGCGCTCTACAGCGACGCGCTGGGGCGCATGGTGCGCGTGAAGATCTCCACCCGCGCGATCCGCACGGTGGAGCATAACGGCGGGCTTGACGCCTTCCTGCTCGGTACCGCCGACGCAAAGCTGGATCCGGAGGCCGTGCGCCTGAAGAAGCGCATCGCCAAGGCCGCCGCGGCCAATCAGGACAGCGCCGCCACCGCGTAATCCTTTCGCCGTCCGGCAACCAGCAAGCCCGCCCGGTCAAGGTCCGCGCGGGCTTCTTTGCGTCCTGACCCCCTAGCCCGCCAAGCTTTCGTCCCAGAAGGCCGCTTCGATTTTGTGGCCGTCGGGGTCGCGCAGGAAGCAACCGTAGTAGGGGGCGCCATAGAGCGGGCGGGGGCCGGGGGCGCCGTCGTCGATGGCACCGGCTTTGAGGCCCGCCGCGTGAAAAGCGTCCACCTGGTCCTTCGACAGCGCGATGAAGCCGATATGGGTGCCGTTGCCGACGGAAGCGGGCTGCCCGTCGATTGGGGTCTGCACCCAGAACTCGGGAAAGGCCTTGCCATAGGCCACGGCATCCGGGTGCTCCATCACGCGGGCGATGCCGAGCGTCGGCAGGACAGCGTCATAGAAAGCGGCCGCCCGCTCGAAATCGACTGTGCCGATGGAAACGTGAGAGAGGATGCTCGGCGGGGCGTCGGTCATGGCGTTACTCCTCGATTGCGAACATCACAAGCAGGTTGCGCTGCAGGATGTTGAAGTTGTCGTCGCTCACGATGTAGATCAGGGTTTCGCCGTCTTGGGTACGGCGGGCGGCGACCCCTTCGTAGTTGTCGGCGACAATGGGCGGGCGAAAAAAAGCAAGCTCGACGGCCTCACTCATGCCACCCGGCGTGACGGAGCCCATGGGAACCCGCGATAGCCGGACCCGAATACCCCCGATGCGCGACCAATGCCGCTCCAGCAGCAGAACGCCGGAGTTGTCGGGCAGCGGCGCCGCGCCTACCGGGGCGAGGTCGTCGCGGGGGCGGAACGCGGTTTCCGCCCAGGCTTCGCCGGTCCACAGAAAGCCGATGGAGGTTTTGCCAAAGGGGCCCTGTCCCGTTAGCCCCTCGCTCACGCCGAGCACCCCGTTCGGCAATTCCGCCAGGCCTTCCAGACCCTCGTTGCTGCCCTCCGGGTGGCCCCTGGGCGTCGCGAAGGCGGTGGGGACGCCGCTAGGCGCGCCGTCGATCAAGGCATAGCGAAGCACACGATGCTTTCGTTCGAAGCTGACCAAAACATCTCCGTTGGGCAGCAAGGCAAGTGCTTCCGCATCGCTGGCGCCGCTTGTGCTTGCGACAGGCGTTCCATGAAGGTCGAGCAGCGGGCCGATGCGCGCGTCTTCCAGGCTGGCGAGCCACCCTTGGCTGTCATAGATCAGCTTCGCCGTGATCCAGGACCCCCGGTCAGTGACCGCGAGTAGCTTGCGGCCCTCCTCAAGGATCAAGAGGCCCGAAAGGCCGCCGAACTCCAGATGATTGGAGGTGAGCCGCAAGCCGCCCCGCCAGGCCAGGGCTCCCAAACGCTCGAGGTCGGGCGCTTCCGGGTTCAGGCGCTCGGGAGCCGTTTCGACGGAAAGCGGCTCCCCTGGCTCGGCGGAGGCCAGGGCGGTGAAGGTGACGAGAAAGGCGGTTGCCATAGAGAGAACGGTGTGGCGCATCGGCTTTGGCTTTTCGCATGATGAAGGGCGGGTGCTGCGCCTAGAATAGCCTGTGATGCCAGCCCAACATGTATCTTATCTTACTACGCGATTAACGGCAGTTATTCATAAGCTATTAGTTGGTATGCGAATAATGGGCTGCGCGTCAGCTATCGTAGCTTACGAGCGCGGATACGGGCACGTCCAGCCGGCTTCGCCCTTCAAGGAACCGCAATTCGACGATGCAGGCGGCGCCAACGACCTCCGCGCCTAGCCCGCGCAGCAATTCCACGGCGGCCTGCATGGTGCCCCCGGTGGCCAAGAGGTCGTCGAGGATGACCACGCGCTGGCCCGGCTTCACCGCGTCGGCCTGCACCTCGATGGTGTCGCTGCCGTACTCCAGGTCGTAGGTGAACCGGATCGTCTTACCGGGCAGCTTGCCTTGCTTGCGCACCATGATGAAGCCGAGGCCAAGGTGCAGCGCGAGTGGCGCGGCGGTCAGAAAACCGCGCGATTCGATCCCCACCAACAGATCCGGCGCGTGTGGCGCAATTGCTTTGCCCATCCGCTCCACCGTGGCGCGCCAGGCTTGGGGATGCATCAGCAGGGTCGAGATGTCGTAGAACAGGATGCCGGGCTTTGGAAAATCCGGAACCGCGCGGATGTGGTCTTTCAGGTCCATGGGAACTCTTCGGTGTGAAGGCGTGAGGGGGGAGGCTAGTGTTCGAAGCAGGAATTGCAACCCGTCGCATGGCACGCGGCGACAGGAAGGCGTTGCAGAGAATTCCTTGCTGGGATTCCTCTGCCCGGATTCTGGCGTCAGGATCAGGCTTTCGTGAAATCCGCCTTTGCCCCCCTTGCGGGTTTGGGGTCACCTCGGGCTATCATGCGGGTCATGACCTACATTCTGCACCGCGCCCCGAAAACCCAGCTTCCGCTCGCCGTGGGGGGCGATGGGGCCTATGTCATCGATAGCGCCGGCAAGCGCTATCTGGATGCGTCCGGGGGAGCGGCCGTCTCCTGTCTTGGGCATAGTCACCGTGGGGTCGTCGAGGCGATCAAGCATCAGCTCGACCGGCTGCCCTATGCCCACACGGGCTTTTTCACCAATCAGCCTTCCGAGGATTTGGCCGAGCATTTAATCGCCCGCGCGCCGGAAGGCCTTGAGAAAGTCTACTTCGTCTCTGGCGGGTCGGAAGCCAACGAGACGGCGATGAAGCTCGCGCGCCAGTATTTCTACGAGAAGGGCGAAACCCAGCGCAGCCGCTTCATCGCCCGCCGCCAAAGCTACCACGGCAATACCTTGGGGGCGCTTGCGGTTGGCGGCAATCCGGGCCGCCAGGCGGTTTATCAGCCGCTTTTGAAGGAGACCACCCACGTCGCCCCTTGCTACGCGTACCGGGAAAAGCGGCCGGAGGAGAGCGAGGAGGATTATGGCCGCCGCGTTGCGGACGAGCTTGAGCAGGCGATACTCGACCTTGGGCCCGAAACGGTCATCGGCTTTTTCGCCGAGACCGTGGTGGGTGCCACCCTGGGCGCCGTGCCGCCGGTTCCTGGCTATTTCAAGCGCATTCGCGAGATCTGCGATCGCTACGGGGTGCTGCTGATTCTGGACGAGGTAATGTCCGGCATGGGCCGCACCGGCCGGCTCTTCGCCTGCGAGGAGGATGGTGTGGCGCCGGATATCCTGACCTGCGCAAAAGGTCTTGGGGCGGGCTATCAGCCGATCGGCGCCTGCCTCTTGTCCGGCCGGATCCACGATACCATCGTCTCCGGCAGCGGCAGCTTCATGCATGGTTTCACCTATATCGGCCATCCCACCGCCTGTGCCGGAGGGCTGGCGGTCCAGCGCGCCTTGGAAAGCGAGAACCTGTTGGTCCGGGTGCGGGAGCGGGGCGCGGCCCTTCGGACCGCGTTGGAGGAGCGTTTCGGCAATCACCGGCACGTCGGCGACATTCGCGGGCGCGGCCTGTTCCTGGGCCTCGAGCTCGTCGAGGACCGGGCCACCAAGGCGCCTTTCGATCCCAGCTTGAAAGTCCACGCCGCGATTAAGTCCAAGGCGATGGAGCTTGGCCTGATGTGCTATCCCAATGGCGGCACAGCCGACGGGCGCCGGGGCGATCACATCCTTTTGGCGCCGCCCTTCATCATTGAGGAAGAGCAGGTCGGTGAGATCGTCGAGCGGCTTGGGGAGGCTCTCGATACGGTCTTGGCGAAGGTGCCTGCATGACCTGGGAGCCCTTGGTGGTCGCGGTGGCGCCTAATGGCGCGCGGAAATCCCAGCAGGACCATCCAGCACTTCCCATCACGCCAGAGGAAATCGCGCGCGAGGCCGCTGCTTGTGCGGAGGCTGGCGCTGCGATGCTGCACCTGCATGTGCGCGACGCCCAGGGCCGGCACAGCCTGGATGTGGAGGCCTACCGCACCGTGATCGCGGCTGTGCGGCGGGCCGTTGGGCAGCGTATGATTCTTCAGGTCACCACGGAAGCGGTCGGGATCTACGCGCCTGCCCAGCAAATGGCGATGGTGCGCGAACTTCGTCCCGAAGCGGTGAGTCTGGCTTTGCGCGAGCTGATTCCCGACGCCGATGCGCAAGTCGGGGCGGCGCCCTTCTTTGAATGGCTGGCACGGACCGACATCTTGACGCAGTTCATCCTTTACTCGGCCGAGGACCTAGAGCGGCTCGATGCCTTGGTGGCGGCCGGTGTCCTGCCGGGTGGGCGGAAGTCGGCCCTGTTCGTCTTGGGACGATACACCCCGGGCCAAGTGTCCGAGCCTGCGGACCTCTTGCCTTTTCTAGCGGCCAACGGCCAGGGCCATAGCTGGTCGGTCTGCGCGTTCGGCGCGAAGGAAATAGCCTGCGCTACCGCGGCGGCGGCCTTGGGGGGGCACGTGCGGGTTGGCTTCGAGAACAACTTCACGCTGCCGGACGGAACGATGGCCGAAAGCAACGCGGCTCTCGTGGCCGCGGCCGCCGGCGGCGCGCGCGCAGTTGGGCGGCCGCTCGCCGACGCCGACGCCGCCCGGGCGATCTTCGCGGCATGAAGGGACAATCATTCGCCACACACTCGTGCTCTGATGGATTGTAGCTGGCCAATTCCAGCAAAAAGGTGTTCAATTACATTTGGTTCGGGTGCCAAGAGCGCCCCATTCCACAGCCGCGAGCTGTCGGAGGGCACCGTAAATCTCGGTGACGCGGGGATCTTTCCCGTGTTCACTGGGCGGTGTCCGGTCGGATCGCCACAAGGCGCCGGCAGGCAAGTTCGAACGGAAACACTGAGATCGGAGGCAAGGGAGACTATGAAGAAACTCGTTCTGACCGGCATCGCCCTCGGGCTTGCGCTGGGTTTTGGCGGCGTCAGCGGCGCGCCTGACGCGAACGCTCAGGATCAACAATTTATCTCCATCGGCACCGGCGGTGTCACGGGCGTTTACTATCCGACCGGCGGCGCGATCTGCCGCTTGGTAAACCGTAACCGCAAGGAGCATGGCATTCGCTGCTCCGTCGAATCGACCGGCGGCTCTGTCTATAACGTCAACACCATCCGGGCCGGCGAGCTCGACCTCGGCGTCGCGCAGTCCGATGTCCAATACAACTCCTACAACGGCGTTTCGAACTTCGCCGATCAAGGCGCCTTCGAGGACCTTCGGGCGGTGTTCTCGGTCCACCCCGAGCCTTTCACTGTGGTGGCGCGCGCCGATGCCGGCGTTTCGACCTTCGACGACCTGAAGGGCAAGCGCGTGAATGTGGGCAACCCCGGGTCGGGTCAGCGCGCGACCATGGAAGTGCTGTTGGATGCCAAGGGCTGGACCTTGGGCGACTTCTCCCTCGCGTCCGAACTGAAGCCGGCCGAGCAGAGCCAGGCGCTTTGCGATAATAAGGTGGACGCCATCGTCTACACCGTCGGCCATCCGAACGGCTCGATCCAGGAAGCTTCGACGGCCTGCGATTCCGTGCTGGTCAGCGTGACCGGCCCCGCGGTCGACAAGCTGGTGGCGGAGAACCCCTATTACCGCATGGCGACAATCCCCGGCGGCATGTATCGCGGGTCCGATAGCGATACGCAAACCTTCGGCGTCGGTGCCACCCTGGTCAGCTCCAGCGCCGTGCCGGAAGAGGTCGTCTATCAAGTCGTTAAGGCAGTCTTCGAGAACTTCGACGACTTCAAGGCGCTGCATCCGGCTTTCGCGAACCTGAAGAAGGAAGAGATGATCGCCGATGGCCTTTCGGCCCCGCTGCATGACGGCGCGGCGAAGTACTACAAGGAAGCCGGTTTGATGTAATCGGCCTGAACGGGCCTCCGGATAGGCCAAGGGGCGGCGGGCGCCAAGGGGAGGGGCCCGCCGCTTCAGCCTTCTTTCGCAAGATCCCGCGTCCAAGAGCCGGACCGATCGTAATGGCGCGGAGTATCGGCGAAGCGCGGTTTCAGGGGGTCAAAGCGGTTCGACCCGCCCGGCGGCGGAGTCTTACGAAACGCATGAGCATGCATGGGGGGCTTACATGGCGAGTCAGGGGAATGACGGTCCGCTGCCGTCCGATCAGCTAGAAGATCTCGTAGCGTCGACGGACACCGGCGCGCGCAATCCGATGGGTTGGGTCGGGCGGCTCTTGGCGGGCGTTGCCTTGTTCTGGTCCTTGTTCCAGATTTGGATCGCCTCGCCCCTGCCCTTCATCGTATCCAGCACGCTTGGCGTCTCCGTCGTCCTGAACGATACCGAGACGCGCTCGATCCATCTTGCGATCGCCGTGTTTCTGGCCTTCATGGCCTTTCCCGCTCTGAAGCGCAGCCCGCGCGACCGGGTGCCGATCCAAGACTGGGTGATGGCGCTGGCCGCGGCTTTCTGCTCGGGCTACCTTTTCCTTTTCTATACGGCGCTCTCCGCGCGCCCCGGCTTGCCGACGCAGACCGACCTCATTGTCGCCGCGGTGGGCATGGTCTTGCTGCTGGAGGCCACGCGCCGTGCCTTGGGCCCGCCCTTGGCCATAGTGGCGCTGGTCTTCCTATTTTACGTGTTCTTCGGGTCCTCGGATCTCATACCGGAGGTGATCCGCTGGAAGGGCGCTTCCTTCAGCAAGGCCATGAGCCATCAATGGCTGACCACCGAGGGTGTGTTCGGCGTGGCGCTGGGCGTGTCGACCTCCTACGTCTTTCTCTTCGTGCTCTTCGGCTCCCTGTTGGAGAAGGCGGGGGCCGGCAACTACTTCATCAAGCTGGCTTTCGCGCTGCTGGGCCACCTGCGGGGCGGGCCGGCGAAGGCGGCGGTCTTAGCATCGGCCATGACCGGCCTGATTTCGGGCTCTTCCATCGCCAATGTGGTCACCACCGGGACTTTCACGATTCCCTTGATGAAGCGGGTCGGCTTCACCTCGGAAAAGGCAGGCTCCGTAGAGGTTGCCTCCTCGGTCAACGGCCAGATCATGCCGCCGGTCATGGGGGCCGCGGCCTTCCTGATGGTGGAATACATCGGGATTCCCTATGTGGACGTGATCAAGCATGCCTTCTTGCCAGCCGCGATTTCTTACATCGCGCTGCTCTATATCGTGCATCTGGAGGCCTTGAAGACCGGTATGGAGGCTTTGCCGAAGCCGGTCGTCCAGACCGCCAAGCAAGCCTTGCTGCGCAGCGGCATCATCATTGCTTCGATCTTCATCCTGGCGGGCGCTACCTATTGGATCATCGTGGGCGTGCAGGCCCTGATCCCAGGCTTGTCCACCGGAATTCTCGTGGTCTTGCTGCTGGTCGTCTACGTTGCCCTGGTCTGGTTCGCGGCGCGCAGCCCGGACCTGGAACTGGACGACCCCAACGCTGCACTGATCGAACTGCCGGTGGCCGGAGAGGTCGCCAAGACTGGCTTTCAGTATCTCTTGCCCATCGTGGTGCTGGTCTGGTTCCTGATGATCGAGCAGAAGTCGCCCGGGCTATCGGCCTTCTACGCGGTGGCCCTGATGCTGATCATCTTGATCACTCAGCGCCCCCTGAAGGCGATATTCCGCGGCCAGGGAAGCGCCTTGGCCCACAGCTTCTCCGTGGGGCTTGGCGAGCTGGGGGACGGCCTGATCACCGGTGCGCGCAACATGATCGGGATCGCGGTGGCGACCGCGACGGCGGGCATCATCGTCGGGACCGTCACCCTGACCGGCATCGGTCAGGTGATGGCGGAGTTCGTCGAGTTCATCTCCGGCGGCAGCTTGATTCTGATCCTGGTGTTCACCGCGATCATCAGCCTGATCCTGGGCATGGGCCTGCCCACCACCGCCAACTACATCGTTGTGTCCTCCCTGATGGCGCCGGTGGTGGTGCAACTGGGCGCGGAGAACGGGCTTCTCGTGCCCTTGATCGCGGTGCACCTCTTCGTCTTCTACTTCGGGATCATGGCGGACGTGACGCCACCAGTGGGCTTAGCCTCTTTCGCCGCGGCCGCGGTTTCCGGCGGGGATCCCATGAAGACCGGCTTCACCGCGTTCTTCTATAGCCTGCGCACTGTGGTGCTGCCCTTCCTTTTCATCTTCAACACCGACCTCTTGCTGATCGACGTGACCTTGGTGGGCGGCATCCTGATCTTCATCAAGGCAACCATCGCGATGCTGGTCTTCGCGGCGGCCACCCAAGGCTATTTCTTCGCCCGGAACCGGGCCTGGGAGGCGGTGGCGCTGCTGCTGGTGGCCTTCACCCTGTTTAGGCCGGGATACTGGCTGGATCAGGTGCAGCCGCCTTATGAGGAGATCCCGCCGGCCGAGATCCTGCAAGTGGTGCAATCCCTACCCGCCGACAGCGACCTGCAGGTGGTGATCGAGGGGCCCAACTTCACCAATCCCGACGGGCCCAAGCGCCGGTTGACCGCAAGGCTGCCACTCGGGGCTGAAGGCCCGGATGGCGCGGCCCGCTTGGAAAGCGATGCCGGCCTCCTCGTGATGATCGAGGATGACCGCGCGAAGCTGGAGGAGCCGGTCTTCGGCTCGCCCTTGTTCGAGCAGTTGCAGGATTTCGACTTCTACGCCGACGAGCCGACGGAGATTGTCGCGGTGCAGGTGCCGGCCGAGCGCCTGCCCAAGGAGGTCTTCTATATTCCGGCGTTCCTGCTCCTCTTCGGGGTCATTCTGTTGCAGCGCCGGCGCGCCACTGTGCCGGCCTTCTGACCGGGAGACCAGGATCATGTATAAGGACATCTTGCTGGCGGTGGATCTGAACCACCCGGAAACGCAAGAGAAAGCGACCCGCACGGCGACCGAATACGCCAAGGCTTTCGGCTCCAAGCTGCATGTGCTGACCGTCGTGCCGGACTTCGGGATGAGCATCGTTTCCAGCTATTTTCCCGAGGATTTCGCGCGAAAAGCCGAAGCCGAGGCGAACGCCCAACTCCACGCCTACGTAAAGGAGCATGTGCCGGACGAGGTGAGCGTTCAGCACATCGTCGCTTATGGCTCGATCTACAGCGAGATCCTGGAATTCGCGGAGAAGACCGGCTGCGACCTGATCGTGCTCGCCTCTCACCGGCCGGAGCTGAAGGACTACCTGATCGGCCCGAACGCCGCGCGCGTCATGCGCCACGCCAACTGTTCGGTCCTTATCGTGCGGGATGAGGGATCCGGACCCTAACCCCCGGGCCGCAGGCTATCCATGAGTTCGCGCCATTCGCGCGGGGAGAGGCCGCTGGTCTCCTGGGTGACCTCCTCCCCGTCCAGCATCCGCCGCACAACGTCCAAGCCTTGCGAGGAAAGGCTCACACTGCCCATGGCATAGTCCGCGAAGGCTTCGTAGGCCAGGGGAACCCAACGCTTGACAGTGTCCAGCATGGCATCGGCGTAGGCTCGGATTTCGTGCTGGGCGTGAGGGTCGGCGCGCAGCGACAAGAAGCGCAGCAGATTGTGCAGATCGGTCTTCCAGTACCACTGGGTATAGAAGTTGACCGGTAGGTTCATCCGCGCCAGTTCGCGGGCCAAGCCTTGGCGATCCGCGTCCAGCACCTCGCCGCTTTCGTCCCGGTTCAGCATGCGCTCGTAGCTGTCGTAAGCGCGCTCTGCGTCGCCGCGCAAGAGGGCGAGGGCCTCGGCGGCCTCCTCGCCCTCCAGCACCTCCCCCCGACCTTGACGGTTGCTCGCGGACTGGGCCGCCAGATGTTCCGGCGCCGGAACATAGAACTCCCGGTCCAGGATCGAATAACGCGCGGAATACTCATTCACGTTGGCCGTGCGATGACGAATCCACTGCCGCGCCACGAAAATCGGCAGCTTCACGTGATACTTGATCTCGCACATTTCGAACGGCGTGGTGTGCCGGTGCCGCATGAGATAGCGCACCAGCCCCCGGTCCTCGTGCACCTGCTTGGTGCCCCGGCCGTAGGAGACACGGGCCGCCTGCGTAATCGCCGCGTCGTCGCCCATGTAGTCGATCACCCGCAGGAAGCCGTGATCGAGCACCGGGATCGGCTCGTAGAGGATCTCTTCCAAGGCCGGCACGCTGGCTCGGCGGGTTTCGCTTGCCGCACCGCGCGCAGCGCGCACCTCCGCCTCTTGGGCGTCGGTCAGGAGCTTGCGAGCGGGGCCGGGAGGGGCGGTCATGGCGCGCTCCGGCTGTTCGGAGGGCGTTTCACCCTGGTTCATCGAATTGCGTTTCATGAGCAGACCATAGCCTGGCACTCCGAGTCGAGAGGGCTGTGAGTTTCCGGGAAACTGTGGATAACGCGGCAATTCTTGGCCAGACCTTTCCCGAGGCCGGTGGAGTCCTTATATTAATGGGTGCCGGGAAACCGGCTATGGCGCTAAACGAGTGCGTGGAATAAGCGCAGTGGACCCGGGGGCGGTACCCGGCGCCTCCACCAATTCTTAGGCCGCGGCGGCCGCTTTTTGCGATTGACCGGGTCTTCCTTGGGGGCGAAACAGGATCGACACGCGTGGTAAAGACGTTTTCGGTGCTCGGCATGGTACCGCCGTTATCGGGCCAAAATATAGTTGCGAATGACAACTATGCTGAGGGTCGCCTCGCCGCCGCTTAAGGCGGTCGGGTAATCCGACTTAAAGTCCCTGGCCTTCAGCCGTCAGGGCGGGGCTCGGGGCGCGCCTGGCAACAGAAGCGCCCCACTTCATCGCGGGCGCCCAGGGCCGGAGAGCACCCGAAGCGAACATAAAGCCCCCGGGAAACGGGGCTGGACGACGAAGAGGGGGAAGAGGCCTAGATGTCCGAAGACGGCTTGCGTTATGACCTTTTGGTCGAGGCTGCCCTGAGGGGGGTGGTCCGGGCCGCGCTTGCGGAAGCGGCGAAAGCCGGCCTTCCGGGCGAGCATCATTTCTACATAACTTTCGAGACCTTTCGCCCCGACGTCGTGCTGCCGGCCCGTTTGCGCGAGCGCTATCCCACCGAGATGACCATCGTTTTGCAGCACCAGTATTGGGATCTGGAGGTCGGTCAGGACTCTTTTGCCGTGACCTTGAGCTTCAACGACACGCCGGAAAAGCTGGTGATCCCCTATGCCGCCGTCACTGCTTTCGCGGACCCCAGCGTACGTTTCGGGCTGCAATTCAATGGCGATGACGACCAGGAGGACGCGGAACCGGGAGACCGCTTGCCGCCGCTTGGCGAGGAGGCCGAAGGCGCCGGCGGCCCGCTGCCGCTCGCGGGCGCAGCCGAAGGTGAAGACGGGGATGGCGACCTAGACCCAAAGGGCGACAAGATCGTCACGCTGGACCAATTCCGGAAAAAATCCTGATCCAGAAATCACGCGCGGTCCGGGACGGAGTTTAGCCGCTAATGGCGCCTGTCGGATGGGTGCCGCGTGCCCTGCCCAACCGCCACGGTTCGCGTTGCCGCCGCGTTCGCGCGCAGCCGTCCGACGAAGGCGGCGAAACGCCGCGCGAGTTCCCGCCGCTCTTCGCCGGTAAGATCGGCGTCGGCTTTCTTGGAAAGGTCGCGCTGGGTGATATCGTCGCTCATGCCGTATCCTTGGCGGACAGCGCCCCCCTGGCGTCCCGCGGGACTTCCCGTCCGGACTCTCCGCGGGGGTATCCGTTGGAGCGGGGTATCCGTCGGGGCAAGGTATCCGTCGGGGCGGGGCGGTCAGCCTGCCATCGGCCGTGTTAAGGGGGGGGTAAAGCGCTGTCCGAGGCTCCAGAACTCTATTTCAACGGCCCGCGCGCCGCACCGGTGACCTTGGCCCTGGCCCACGGCGCTGGTGCGCCGATGGATACGTCTTTCATGAATTTTTTTGCCGAGACCTTGGCGGAGTCGGGCCTACGTGTGGCCCGCTTTGAGTTCGCCTACATGGCGGCGCGGCGCCAAGACGGCCGGCGGCGGCCGCCTGACCGAGAGGCGAAGCTGCTGGAAGCTTGGCGCGCAGTGGCGGCTCGCCTGGCCGGCGAGGGGCCGCTTGTCATCGGTGGAAAGTCCATGGGAGGGCGAATGGCCAGCCTGGTGGCGGACGAACTGGGCGTGGCTGGGCTCGTCTGCCTGGGCTATCCCTTTCACCCGCCCGGCCGGCCCGAGCGGCTGCGAACCGCCCATCTGGCGGGCTTGAAGGTCCCAACGCTGATTTGCCAGGGCACCCGCGATCCTTTTGGAACACAGGCGGAGATCGAGGGCTACACGCTCTCGCCGTCTATCACCTTGCATTGGGCCGAGGATGGCAATCACGACCTGGCGCCCCGCAAGAGCTCGGGCAGAAGCACGGATCGGAATTGGGCGGACGCCGCCGCCGCGATCACCGCTGTCGCTTTGGGCCTGGCGGTATGACCGGCGGGCTTACCAGCCGCAGGACTGCCGCAAGGGCTCGACGGCTTCCTCGATCCCCGTGAGGTCGAAGGTCGCGACCATGGGTTCGTTGGAGATCGACACCGTCCGGATCACGAACTCCCGTGAGCCGAACCAGAGCTTGAGGGTTTCGGTCAGCTGATCGGGATTCTTGAAGTTGCCCAGGGCCTGGAAGTCGCTCGACGTTTCCAGCGAAGTGGTCTGTGGCGCAGAGCCGTCGATCCGGTACTCGATCTGCTTCTTTCCGCCGCCGATGGTGAAGCCGAAATTGATGTAGCCGGTCATCTTTCCGTCCGTGCAGGCCAGCCAAAGCACGGGGCGCACCTCGCCGGCGAGCAGATCGTTAACCGTGTCGTCCGCCGGCAGGGTGACATAGACGTCCGGCGTGTCGCTGAATTTCGAATCCCGCGAGGTGACCCGCCATTTGCCGCCTGTCTTTTCGGCTTCTCGGACCGCGGTGACCCGCGCGCCGATTTCGTCATAGCTGGCAAGCCGCGCCGCATCGTCCTTCTGTTCGTGACATACCAGGACCTCGCGGTCGGAAACTTGGGCTTGGGCTGCCGGCGCCGAGAGCATCAGGGGCGCCAGGCAGCCAAGCAGGAACAGTCGATTGGTCAGTCGCATTGTCACGGAATCCCCTTGCTCGAGAGAGACGAGGCTCCGGATATCCGTGCCCAAGGTCAATCTTTCGAAGGGAGCACCCCTAAATCGTCAGATCTTTCATCCGGCCTGGAAACGCTTAAGCAGCGCGAACGGCAATGGCCTGCTTCACCGCGTGCACGGCCGCGCGCAGCGTCTTGAAAATAGATTGGTCCAGCTGGACGACGGCGGGATGGGTGGCGTGGAACACGAAGTGGCGGTTTTCCTGGACAAGAAGCCCGTAATGCTCGCCGCTGATCTCGATAACGTAACGCTCGGTCATTTGGAGTCCTTACTTGGAATCGCCGATCGCTTGATAATCGTATAGCGTTACATGCGTATGAACGTATTGCACGTGCAATTTCCTTCTACCCAATTTTGTCGAGGGCCATGAATTTCGGATAGGCCGCTAGTTTCGGATCAGCCGCGGGAAACAAAATCGGCGGCGGGAAACGCCGGCGCTCCAAGGCGGTGCAGCCGACGGGAACGAGAGCCACAGGTGGCGCCCGAGCGAGGCGAGAATGGTGCCGGCGGTCCGACTTGAACGGACAACCTTCCGCTTACAAGGCGGGTGCTCTACCAATTGAGCTACGCCGGCGGGGCCTGCCCCGGAGCGGCGCACCATAGTCCCCGTAATGCGCGGCGGCAAGCCACCTTGCGGGCCGCGCCCGGCCGGGTCTATCGTCTGTTTTTGAACGTCCGGCCAGCCACACGACACGGACGAGAACCGGAGGAGGTCGATCATGTCCGCCGCGCTATCCATCGACAGCATCAAATCCCAGGCCGAGGGCCTCGATTTTCGCAATCAGGCATTCATCGCCGGCGCTTATCGCGACGCCGCCGACGGGCGGACCTTCGATTGCATCAGCCCGGTGGACGGCCGCGTGCTGACGCGCATCGCCAGCTGTGGCGAAGCGGATGTGGACCTCGCGGTCCAGGCGGCCCGCGCAGCCTTCGAGGACGGCAGGTGGCGCAACTTCGCGCCCGCCAAGCGCAAGCGGATTCTTCAGATCTTTGCCGATTTGATCCTGAGCCACACGACCGAGCTTGCCCTGTTGGAAACCCTGGACATGGGCAAGCCGATCACGGACTCCACCAGAATCGACGTGCCGGCCACGGCGAACTGTATCCGCTGGTACGCCGAGGCTGCCGATAAGGTCTACGACGAGGTGGCGCCCACCGCCGAGAATATCATTGCCATGCTGCGGCGCGAGCCGGTGGGCGTGGTCGTGGCCATCGTGCCCTGGAACTTCCCCATGATCATGGCGGCCTGGAAGATCGGCCCGGCGCTCGCCACCGGCAATTCGCTGATCCTGAAGCCGGCCGAGCAGTCCTCGCTGACCGCCTTGCGGCTCGCCGAGCTGGCGGCCGAGGCGGGCATTCCCGAGGGCGTCTTCCAGGTGGTGCCGGGGCTCGGCGAGGAGGCCGGACAGGCGCTGGGCCGTCACATGGACGTGGACGCAATCGCCTTCACCGGCTCCGGCGAGGTGGGCAAGCTTCTCCTGAAGTATTCCGGCGAGAGCAACATGAAGCGCGTCGCCCTGGAGTGCGGCGGCAAGACCCCGCACATCGTCATGTCCGACACCGCCGACCTGGACGCGGCGGCCAACGCGGCCGCCTGGGGTATCTTCTTCAATCAGGGCGAGGTCTGCAACGCGGGCTCGCGGCTGCTGGTCGAGGAGTCGATCAAGGAGGAATTCCTGGAGAAGGTGCAAGGGGTGGCCCGCTCCATGCGCTTCGGTAATCCCTTGGATCCGGAAACGCAGGTGGGCGCCATCGTCGATCAGGACCAGTTCCAGAAGGTGCTGTCCTACATCGGCCTCGGCGCGGAAGAGGGCGCGCAGCTCATCATGGGCGGCAAGCAGGCCATGGCCGAGAGTGGCGGCTTCTACATCGAGCCCACGATCTTCGACCGCGTCGACAACACCATGCGCATCGCCCAGGAGGAAATCTTCGGACCGGTCCTGTCCACCCTGACCTTCAAAGACGGCGAGGACGCGGTCCGGATCGGCAACGACACGATCTATGGCTTGGCGGCGGCCGTCTGGACCAACGACGTCAACAAGGCCCACAAGATGGCCAAGGCCTTGCGCGCCGGGTCGGTCTGGATCAACTGCTTCGACGGGGGGGACATCACCACGCCCTTCGGCGGCTACAAGCAGTCGGGCTTCGGGCGCGACAAGTCCCTGCATGCCTTGGACAAGTACACCGAGCTCAAGACCATCTGGATCGAGCTCCACTGACCGGTCCAGGGGCACGAAAAGGGCTGGGCGGCCCAGGGTGCTAGAAGAGGTGCGAAGAGAAGCACGAAAAGGGCCGCCGATCCAATCACCCGGCCACGGGCCGAACGCGCTATAGTCGGCGCCGCCATGGCCGAGTCCGACCGTTTGCCGCTTCAGGATTGGATGACCGCGCCCGAGACGCGGGCGGTGGTGGCCGCAGTCACGGCCGGCGGCGCGCCGGCCCGTTTCGTCGGTGGCTGCGTGCGCGATGCCTTGGCGGGGCGGCCGGTCAGGGACATCGACCTCGCCACCCCCGAGCCGCCGGAGCGGGTAATGGAACTCCTGCGCGCGGCGGGGTTGAAGGCCGTGCCCACCGGCTTGGACCACGGCACGGTCACCGCCGTCTCCGGCCACCGGCCCTTCGAGATCACCACCCTGCGCCATGATGTGGAAACCTTCGGGCGCCGGGCCAAGGTGGCCTTCACCGACGATTGGGAAGCCGACGCCGCCCGGCGCGACTTCACCTTCAACGCCCTGTCCTGCACGCCGGAGGGGGAGTTGCACGACTACTTCGGCGGCCGGGCGGACCTCTTGGCGGGGCGCGTTCGCTTCGTCGGCGAGGCGCGGCGTCGAATCGCGGAGGACTATCTGCGCCTGCTGCGCTTTTTCCGTTTCCACGCCTTCTTCGGCCGGGGCGCGCCGGATCCGGACGGCTTGGCCGCGGCGGCGGCGGCCGCGCCCAAGCTCGCCGAGCTGTCGCCCGAGCGGGTGCGCGCGGAGCTCTTCCGCCTGCTCCAGGCGACGGATCCGGTGCCGGTGCTGGACGTGATGCTCGGCCACGCCATTCTCGCCGCGGAGCTGCCCGAGGCCGCGAGCACGCAAACCCTGAGCAACTGGCTGGCGCTGGAGGCCCACCCTTCCGATGCTCAAGCGCCCGATCCCCTGCCGCGCTTCGCGGCCCTGCTCGACCCCGCCGCCGACGCGCTCGAAATCGCCAAGCGCCTGCGCCTCTCCAACGCCGAGCGCGACCGGCTGGCCGGCCTGCTGCGCCCCACGCCGCGCCTAGACCCAGGCATGACGCCCAAGGCGCTGCGCGCGGCCCTCTACCGGCTGGGGCGCCAGCAGGTGGAGGACGGCCTTCGCCTGGCCGCCGCCCGCGCGGGCCGCGACGGGGGCCTGGACCAAGCACTCTCCCAGGCGCTCCCCCAGGCGCTCAGGGCGGTTGCCGCCTGGCACCCCAGCGCCTTCCCGGTGAAGGGCCGCGACCTGCGGGCGCTGGGCATGGCGCCGGGCGCGGAGATGGGCCGCCTGCTCGCGGAGCTGGAGGCCTGGTGGATCGCCGAGGACTTCCGGCCGGACCGCGCGGCCCTGCTGGCGCGGGCCCGTCGCAATTCATCAAAATAATCCTAAAATAGGAATAATAGACTTGACATAGCGGGCTGCCGCCCCGAAGTATGATCCCAGCAGCGCCCGTGGTGTGCCTGCTGCCTTAAAACCTCACGCAAGTGCTCCGCCGCCGCGCCCTCCCGTGCGGCGGCGGTGGAGAGCTATCTCGCGGAGGCTGTCGAGCCGGATTGCCGTGCGATGGCGATGGTCAACGTCGCGAGTTGTTTCTTCCGGAATGGGCGGCAAGCTGAGTGCGAGGCATGGCACCTCCGGATCATCGCCGACAATCCCGAAAACCCCATGGGTTGGAGCAGGCACGCCACCTATATCGCGATGGGGGCGAGCGACGACGACCCGGAGCCGCTTCTCCGGGCGTTGGACATCAGTGCCACGGCCGTGGGCAAGGCCCGGACCTGGCGTGCCTGGCTGCGCTGGGTGCTAGCCGACCGCTGTCGCATCGCGGCGGATGCCAAGCGCTTCGACATCGTCGAGGCAGCCATGGTGGAGATTTTGGACGACTGGCCGTGCAAATGCGAGATCGACGTGCCCTTCTTCGAGTGGGACTAGCTGAAGCGGGTGCCCGAGGGTGCCATCGACCCCGCCTTTCGCGCCCGCTACGACGCCACCGTGGCCCAGGTCCTTGCCAAGCGGGCCGAACGGGACGCCCGGGAAGCCGCGGCCAAGGCAGGGGCCGCGACGCCGGACGAGACTTGAGGCGGCCGAGGGGCGGCGGGGCGATGGCGAGCGAGGCCGGAAGATGCTGGGTCGTCCCAGGATGGCAAGGGCCACCCCGACGAACCGCCGGCCTGGCGGGACGAGGGCTGGCACGTCAACGAGACTTGGCCCGAGGCACCGCCGGAGGAAGGGCGGCCGGGCCGGGCCGCCCCCCCCCGGGGGCCTCTCTAGATCCTCTCCCCGGGCCGTCCCGGCGGATCGTCCCGGTGGAGCGTCTCAGTAGAGCTTGCCGCCGTTGGGAACGGCGCGTTCCGGACCGATCAGCACCACCCGGCCCTCGGCGTCGGGGAAGCCCAGCACCAGGATCTCGCTCATGAAGCGGCCGATCTGCTTGGGCGGGAAGTTGACCACGGCGGCCACCTGGCGGCCCAGCAGGGTCTCGGGTGTGTAGAGCTCGGTGAGCTGGGCGGAGGTTTTGCGCTCGCCGATGTCCGGGCCGAAATCCACCCAGAGCTTATAGGCCGGCCGCCGCGCCTCGGGATAAGGCTCCACGCGCACCACCGTGCCGACGCGCACGTCGACCTTGACGAAGTCTTCGTAGCCGATTTCCGCTTGGCTGTCGCTCGTGCTCATCGCCCTGTCTTGGCCCCCCCCGCGTCATCGTCCCCCAACCTTGGGCCAAGCCTATAGCAAGCGTGCCCCGCAAGATAAAGGCCGCCCCCAGCACAAAGGGCGGCCTTGCAAGGGGAAGCTGCGTCGCCGGGCTCAGCCGCGCTTGGCTTGCTTCGCCGCGACTTCGATGGCCTCGCGGATTTCCTCCAGGCTTTCGGACACCCGGGCGTTGATCTGCTCAAGCGCCTCGCTGTTGGACTTCGCACCCATTTCCGCCAGCTCGCGCATGTTGGCGATGGCAGTCTCGAAGGCCTTGCGGGTAATCTCGGTCTGGGCGGCGAGCTTCTCCTCCGGCGCGCCGCCGGCGGCCAGTTCGGACATGGTGGAACTCGCTTCCTCCATCGCCTGACGCAGAATCTCGGTCTGGCGGCGGGCGATGGCTTGGGCCCCTTCCATGGCGATCTTGTTGGCGTTGGTGATCGCCTCGATGTTCTTGCGCTGGGTCTCCATCATGGCCTGCATGTCGACACCCGGCACCTTGAACTGCTCGGCCATGGCCTGGAAGTCCATCATCTTCGAAAAGTCGAAATCCGCGAAGGGATTCGCTTGGGATGCCTTCGTCATCGTGTTCTCCTCCGGTTAACTCTGGTTATGACGCGCTTTTGTTGCACCGCACAATCGCTCTGCGGAGTTATGATCTTGCACAAGCCGGGCCGTCAAGCATTTTTTGTGCAGTGCACAATCGCCTTATTCGACGGGCTCCGCTGGTGCGCCGGCATCGCGTTTCGCGGGCCGTGACAAACGCCCGGCGAGGGCTTCGATCCTGCGCAGATAGCCGTCCAGCGCGGCCATGGTTTTCGTCATGTCCGGGCTGTCGTCGCCAAGCCAGACCCGCAAGCTCGCGAGATAGATCCCGATCAAGCCCTGCACCCGCGCAGCACCGGCCAAGCCCGAACCGTCGATCCCCGCCGCTTCCAGCATCCAGCGCATGGAGCGGGCCAGCTGCGGCAGAGAGCCGAGCGCGGCGGCCGGGTCGCGCAGTTGATCGTAAACGATATTGCCAATCGCGGCCTTGTGGGGCTGTAGCGCGTCGAAGCGGCGCATCATGACGTCGAACAGCCGGTCGCGTGGCGAGGTGCCGGCGAATTCCTCCTCCGGTTCCTCCTCGCTCAAGACCGCCGCGTCGATTCTCCGCGCGAAGAGATCCAGTAACTCCCCTTTGCTTGAGGCCACGGGATAAATTTTCGCAAGGGGTTCGCCGGCGGCTTGCGCGATCTCCAGCAGCGAGAGGGATCGCCAGCCGCGCGCCGCGGCCAGGTCGAGCGCGGCCGCGATTAGCCGCTCCTCCACATCGTGCGGTTTGCGTGCCGCGGTTTTGCGGGGTTTCGTCGCCATTCTTCCCCTCGGCGCCAAGTTCTACTTACAAAGATAATGCCGGCGCCGGGGAATCCAACAGCGCGGACGCGCGCGAGTTCCTGCCTTACGGCTTCAAATCCGCGAGTTTGCCGCCGGTGAGGCGCAGCAGATCGTTTGGCGTCAGGCGGAACACCGCGTTGGGCGTGCCCGCCGCCGCCCAGATCTCCGGCAAGGCCATCAGGCTCTCGTCGATCACGGTGACCGGCGGCACCTTGTGAGCAATCGGCGGTACGCCCCCGATAGCGAAGCCGGTCTTCTCCCGCACGAAATCCGCGTCCGCCCGCTCGGGCGCCTCACCCGCAGCCTTGGCCAGCTTCTCCACATCGATCCGATGGGCGCCGCTGGCGACGGCCAGGATCGGCCCTCCGCTTTCCCGGCCTCGAAAGACGATGGACTTCGCGATAGTCGCCACCTCGCAGCCGACCGCCTGGGCAGCCTCGGCGGCGGTTCGCGTGCTGGCGGGAAACTCGCGGACCTCCAGTTCCAATCGCTCGGTCGTCAAGGCGTCTTGGACCCGAAGCGCGCTTTCCTTCACGAAGCGAGTTCCCGGCTGCGCCGGGTCGCCGCCGCGATGGCCTCGGCCATGAGCGCCTCCAGCGCACCTTCGGCCATGAGGACGTTCAGTGCCTCCAGAGTGGTGCCGGCGGGGCTGGTGACGTTCTGGCGCAAGACGCTGGGATGCTCCTCGGCGCGATGCAAGAGCTCGCCGGAGCCCGCCACGGTTTCCCGGGCCAGGCGCAAAGCTAACTCGGGCGCGAGCCCCAGGCGCTCGCCCGCCTTGGCCAGGCATTCCGTCAGCAGGAAGACATAGGCGGGGCCGCCGCCGGATACCGCCGTCACCACGTCGAGCAGGCCCTCATCCTCCACCCAGTCCGCTTCGCCGACGGCGCGCGACAAGGACTCGCAAAGCTTTCGCTGCTCGGTCGAAACACGTGAATTGGCGCAGAGCACCGTCATGCCCCGCCCGACCGCGGCGGGGGTGTTCGGCATGGCGCGCACGATCGCCGCCTCGGGCCCAAGCCGCTCTTCGAAGTAGGCGAGGGTCTTGCCTGCCGCGATGGACAGGAACACTGTGCCGGGTGTCGCGAAGCGCTCCAAGCCCTTGAGCGCTTCGTCCATCATCTGGGGCTTGACCGCAAGCATAACCACCGCGGGGGCCAGATCGTCCGGCGCCTCGGCCAGCGTGCCATGGCGGTGCAAGGGCTTGCCGGCGAAGGGCTGCAAGGCCGCCGCCCCCGGCTCGACCACATGCACGGTTTCGGGCGGAACGCCGTGGTCGAGCCACCCAGACAAGAGGGCACCGCCCATCTTGCCGCAACCGATCAGCAGCAGGGGCCCGGAAGCCTGCATGGCGGATTCAGGCCTCTCCGACCGTATCCATCATGGCGGCGGAGATCGCGGCGGTGACCTCTTGGCCGCCCCAGATCACCAGGTGAAGGGCGGGGTAAAGGCGCTCGCATTCGGTCACTGCTGTGTCCACCATATCCTCGATCTGCTCGACGCTGGCCCCGCGCGTGCCGCGCAGGGGGATGGTGTGCCGGAACATGATCATGCTGTCCCCGGAACAGACGTCGAAGTGGCCCATCCACATCCGCTCGTTCAGCAGCGCGACCAGTTCGTGCACTGCCGCGCGGCGCTGGCCCGGAATTTTGATTTCGAGGTGGCAGGAGAAGTAGACCGCCCCGATATCCGGCTGCCAAACGGCGCAGATGTGATAGTCGGTCCAGTGCCCGGAAACCTGCGCGGCAAGCTCCGAATCGCTTGAGCGGTCATGGATCCAATCATTGGCCGAAACCAATTCCTCCATGATATCCAGGGGGTTGCTCAAGGCGCTGACGTCAGTGGCGAAGGGGTCCATTAGCTGACTGCCTCCCTCTAGGGCCATAACGGTGGCGATAAGCCTATGTGGAGGCCCACCAAATCGACGACATCTAGTGCCTACAGCGAGATATCGAGATTATCTACCTTGCCCCCACAATATTTAGGGTGCCAGCTTCGATTCCGCGCCGCAACAGGGGATTTCGCTTTAAGAGCGATTTCTGTGGAATTTTCACATCTTCGAAATAATGGCCGTCACTCGATCCGCCTTTAGCGGCTCTCATTTACGCGATTATTCGAGCTTTTGCCCGGGCGTTGAGAGCCCGCGGCCACTCTGCGCCATGCTGCGCGCGGGGCGACCTCGACTTCAAGTCGAGCTCGGCTGGGGTTAGGCGTCTTTCGCGGGCTTCGCGGCAGGCTTCGCGGTAGGCTTCGCGGCGGATTTAGCGCGGGGCTTGGCGGCCGCGCGCTTGGGCTTCTGTGCGAGCTGCGCTTCGAGTGCCGCCACCTTTTCGGCGAGGATTTCTTGTTCCTCGCGCGCCTTCGTGGCCATGGCGCGCACCACCTCGAACTCCTCGCGGGTCACCAGGTCCATCTGTCCCAGGATGCGCTCGAACTGTTCGCGAAAGCGCGCCTCCACTTCGCCACGCACACCGGAGGCGACGCCCATGGCACTGCCCGCGAGGCGCGCCAAGTCCTCAAGAATGCGGCTTTGACTCTGCATGTTCCAAGCTCTCCCAGGAAAGGGCCACGCCGAACTTAGGCAATGGCTGGTGCTGGGCGCAAGCTTCCTGGGTCCAGATCCTAGCCTCCGGGTTCCGGCTTTAGTAAGCTTCGCGCCGCCCGAGATGGGGCCAAGCGGGGGATCCCGGCCTATGTACCTTGTCACCGGCGGCGCCGGTTTCATCGGCTCGAACCTTGTCGCCGCCCTGTCGGAGGGTGGCGCGCGCGTCGCCGTTTGCGATCGCTTGGGCAGCGGCGACAAGTGGCGCAACCTGGCCAAGCGTGAGCTCCATGCCTTGGTGCCACCCGAGGGGCTGGACGATCTGCTGGCGGCGGAGGGGGCGAGTGTGAAAGCCGTGCTGCACCTCGGCGCCATCACCTCGACCACCGAAACCGATGCCGATCTTCTGCTGCGCGTCAACTTTGGCCTTTCGCAGCGGCTCTGGCGCTGGTGCGCCGAAGCAGGCGTGCCGCTGATCTATGCCTCGTCCGCCGCGACCTACGGCGATGGCTCCGAAGGCTTCGATGACGACAACGCACTGGAAGCACTGGCGCGGCTCAGGCCCATGAACGCTTACGGCTGGTCAAAGCATCTTTTCGACCGCTGGGTCCTGCGGCGGCTTGAAGAGGGCGGGCCACGTCCGCCGCAGTGGGCGGGGCTGAAGTTCTTCAATGTCTATGGCCCAAACGAATATCACAAACTGGCCCAGGCCAGCGTCGCCCTGCACGTCTTCGAGCAAGTTCGCGAGGGCGGGGTGGCCCGGCTGTTCCAGTCCCACCGTCCAGATTACCCCGACGGCGGACAACTTCGCGACTTCGTGTGGGTCGGCGATTGCGTTGCGGTGATGACCTGGCTCCTCGACAACCCGGGTGTGAGCGGCCTCTTCAATCTTGGGACTGGCCAGGCGCGCAGCTTCGCCGATCTGGCGCGCGCCGTCTTCCGGGAATTGAACCTGCCGGAAGCCATTGACTATGTGCCGACGCCAGAGGCAATCCGCGCCAAGTACCAGTACTTCACGCAAGCGAGGATGGACCGGCTGACCGGCGCGGGGTATACGGCGGGCTTCACGCCCTTGGAAGAGGGCGTCGGGCGCTACCTGCGTGATTATCTGATGAAGGATGATCCTTTCCGATGAGCGATCTCTTTGCAGCGGCTTCCGCGTTCTGGGCCGCCTTGACCTATCCCGAGTTCGACCCGATCGCCATCGAGTTCGGGCCGCTCGCGATCCGCTGGTATGCCCTGGCCTACATCGGCGGCCTCTTGGGCGCCTGGTGGTATTGCCGCTGGGCGGCCGCGCGCTCGCCTTACGGCATCAAGCGCGACGATATCGACGACTTCCTAGTTTGGGCGACGCTGGGCGTGGTGCTTGGCGGACGGCTTGGCTATGTCCTGTTCTACAAGCCAGGCTACTACCTGGAGCACCCGCTGGAAATCTTGGCGATCTGGCAGGGTGGCATGGCCTTCCATGGCGGGTTCCTGGGCGTCATCGGCGCCATGTTCCTCTTCGCGCGGGTTCGGGGAATTCCCTATTTCGCCTTGACCGACATCGTGGGCGCCGCCACGCCCATCGGCTTGTTCCTGGGCCGGATCGCCAACTTCATCAACGGCGAGCTTTATGGGCGGGTGAGCGATTCGCCCTTGGCCATGATCTTTCCCCACGGCGGGCCGGACCCGCGCCACCCCAGCCAACTCTACCAGGCAGTGTTGGAGGGGCTGGTGCTCTTCCTGGTTCTCTTCGTCATGATCCGGCTGGGCGCCTTGCGCTGGCGTGGCATGCTCTCGGGCGCCTTTCTGATCGGCTACGGCCTGGCGCGGCTCGTCGGCGAGATCTTCCGTCAGCCCGATGCCCATCTCGGGTTCATCGTCGGGCCGGTGACGATGGGGCAGCTGCTGTCCCTGCCGATGGTGCTAGGCGGAATTTATCTCGTCCTTTGGGCGCGCCGCCATCCGGCGCCCGCGTGACTGTCCGGGTATGACTTCGCTCCGGGCACTCTTGAGGGACCGGATTCGAGAGGCTGGCCCCATCACCCTGGCCGACTACATGGGCGCGGCTCTGTTGCATCCCAAGCATGGCTATTACGCCAGCCGTGATCCTTTCGGCGCGCGCGGCGACTTCGTGACGGCGCCGGAGATCAGCCAGGTCTTCGGCGAACTGTTGGGCCTTTGGTGCGCCGATTGCTGGGCGCGGCTGGGAGCGCCCGATCCGATCGTCTTGACGGAGCTAGGGCCGGGGCGTGGCACGCTGATGGCCGACGCCCTGCGTGCCGCCGCCGTGGTGCCCGGTTTCCCTGGTGCGCTCCGGGTGCATCTCGTGGAGGCAAGCGCGCATCTGGCCGCGCAGCAGCGCGCGGCCTTGCCTGGGATCGAGGTGGTCTGGCACGAGCGTCTGGAGGATCTGCCGGAGGGCCCCATGCTTTTGCTGGCGAATGAGTTCCTCGACGCGCTCCCGATCCGGCAATTCGAGCGGCGGGCGGAGGGCTGGGCCGAGCGCCGGGTCGGCCTCTCCGAGAACGGCCAGTCCTTCCAATTCGTTCTCGATGACCCGCCGGATGATTTGGCGGCCGATCTTGGGAGCCTTTCCTTCCCTGACGCGGGGCCGGGCGAGATCGCAGAGATTTGTCCGCGCGCCCGGGAGGTTGCGAGCGAGATCGCAAGGCGCGTATCGCGCTTTGGCGGCGCGGCCCTGATGATCGATTACGGCTACGAAGGCCCCCTGACCGGAGATAGCTTTCAGGCGATCCGAGACGGCGCCCCCGCCGACCCGCTGGACGGGCCCGGGTCGGCCGATATCTCCGCGCATGTGGACTTTTCGGCTCTGGCCCAAGCCGCGCATGACGCCGGCGCCTGGACCCATGGGCCGGTGCCACAGGGAATCTTTCTTCGCGCACTCGGCCTGGAGGCGCGTATCGAGGCCCTTGGTAAGACGGCCGATGCGAATCAGGCGCGCGCGCTCGCCGCTGCCTTTGAGCGCTTGGTCTCGCCGGACCAGATGGGGCGGCTGTTCAGATGCCTGGCCGTGACGGAGCGCGCGCAGTTCGTGCCGGCGGGATTCCCGATTCACCCGGCGCCCGACAGCGGCTAGACTGCGCGGGCCATGAAATCCGACCCGACACTCTTGACCCTGGAGGCCCTGGACCGGGGGCCGCGGGCGCGTCACGCTTTCTTCACCCGCGAAGGCGGCGTGAGCGAGGGCATTTTCGACTCCCTCAACTGTGGTTTCGGCTCCAGCGACGCGAAGGACGCGGTCGCCGAGAACCGCGAGCGGGCGATGGCGGGCCTGGATATCGAACCCGACCGCTTGGTGACGCTTTATCAAGTGCACTCGGCCGAGGCGGTGGTTGTGGAACGGCCCTGGAAACCGGGAGAGGGCCCCAAGGCGGACGCCATGGCCACCAATCGGCCGGACGTGGTCTTGGGGATCTTGACCGCCGACTGCGCCCCGGTGCTTTTGGCCGACCCGGATGCCGGGGTCATCGGCGCCGCCCATGCCGGGTGGAAGGGCGCCTTGACCGGCGTGCTGGAAAGCGTCGTGGCGGCCATGACGTCGCTGGGCGGGGATCCGGCCCGCATCGCCGCGGGGATCGGCCCCTGCATTGCCCAAGCCTCATACGAGGTCGGCCCCGAGTTCGAGGCACGGTTTCTGGCGGCCGATCCGGCGAGTGCCGCCTTCTTCGAAAGGAATGCCGAAAGCGGACGGCCGCATTTCGATCTGAAGGGCTATGCCGCCCGGCGCCTCGAAAGGGCGGGTGTCGGCTCGGTCCAAGTCATGGCCGAGGACACCTGCGCGGAAGAGGCGCGTTTCTTTAGCTACCGGCGCTCTTGCCATCGCAAGGAAGGCGATTACGGCCGGGGCTTGTCCGCTATCCGCCTTGCCCCCTGACCCCGCTTTCCGAAGGAATCAATATGCCGCTGCATTTTTCCGCCGATGAGTTGGCCGGGCGCCGGAGCCGGGTTTGCGAAGCCCTGGCGGAGTCTGGATTGGACGGGCTCTTGATGTTCCGTCAGGAGTCTATGTTCTACCTGACCGGCTACGACACCTTCGGCTACGTCTTCTTTCAGTGCCTCTATCTGGGCGCGGACGGCCGGACCGTCCTGCTCACCCGGGCGCCGGATCTGAGGCAAGCGCAGCAGACGTCTTGCGTGGACGACATTCATATCTGGGTCGATTCCCCGGACGCGGAGCCGGCGCGCGACCTCAAGGACATTCTTGCGAAGCTGGGCTGCGCGGGCCGAACCTTGGGCGTGGAATACGAGGCCTACGGCCTGACCGGGCTAAACGCCAAGCGCCTCGAGGCGGCCTTGGAGGAGTTCTGCGACCTCAAGGACGCTTCCTGGCTGGTCAGCCGTTTCCGGATGGTGAAAAGCCCGGCGGAGATCGCCTATGTCAGGCGCGCGGGCGAACTCGCCGACGCGGCGCTGGAGGCGGCGCGGCCGCTGGTGGCGCCCGGCGCTTTCGAGGGCGATATCCTTGCCGCCATGCAAGGGGCCGTCTTCAAGGGGGGCGGGGATTATCCCGGCAATGAGTTCATCATCGGCTCCGGCCCGCAAGCGCTGCTGTGCAGATACTTTACCGGCCGCCAGCACTTGGAAGCGCGGGATCAGTTGACCTTGGAGTGGGCTGGCGCCTACCGCCACTACCACGCGGCCATGATGCGTACGCTGGTTCTGGGCGAGGTGCCGCCGCGCCAGCGGGAGATGGCGGGCGCCGCCCAGGATGCCCTGCTGGCGGTGGAGGCGGCCCTGGTGCCCGGCGGCACGATCGGGGAAGCCTTCGAGGCCCATGCCCGCACGCTGGACGCGGCCGGCATGCAGGCGCACCGCATGAACGCCTGCGGCTATTCCCTGGGCACGACGTTCGCGCCGAACTGGATGGATTGGCCGATGCTCTACCGCGGCAATCCGGTGGTCGTGGAGCCGGGCATGGTGATCTTCGTCCACATCATCATCTTCGACAGCGACGAAGGGCTCGCCATGTCCCTGGGCCGGACCAGCCTGGTCACCGAGACGGGTGCCGAGAGTCTCTCCGCCGCGCCGCTCGACGTCTTTCTTTCCTAGCAAGCCTCCGCGCTTCCGCGCGTGCGCCAACGCTGGCCGAACGCTGGCCAAGGGATAGAGCCCGGACTTTGTTCTATTGATCACAGCGCCTTTCCCGGGGATTATTGGGGCAGGGGTTCCAGTCCCGCGCCCAGAGTTCCCGCGTTAGCGGTTCAATTACTCCAGGTTGTCAAGATGCCGCATGTGATTCTATTTATGCTATTCTGCATCTTGGGTATGCTTACGACCTGCGTGCTGATGTGATCATGACGAAAGAGATGCATAAGCCGGAAGCGAAATCACGTCGGGCCTTCGTGGGTTTCGCCATTTCCCTTGCGGGCGCGATGCTTTCCGGCTGCAGCGATCTGCCGCGTCCCTTTCGCCCGGAAGCCAAGGGCATCGACCTGCGCAGCGTGAGCTATACGACCACCGTGGGGGTCCGGCCGGTGGATGGCGCCGGTCCGCAAGACCCCTACGCTCTGCCCGACGCCATGGCCGAGGAGTTGAGCCGCCACGGTGTGCCTGTGACCAGCGACCCGGGCGTTCCGTCGCGGTTGTTGCTCGTGCCGCAAGCCACTGTGCAGCCCGGGGCGATGGGCCGCGAAAGGGTCGATATCGCGTGGCGCATCATCGACGAGGAACGGAGCGGCCAGACCCTGCTTACCCAGACGCTCTATTTCCCGGATGGCAGCTGGCGCCTGGCAAAAGAGGGAGTCTTGCGCGAGGTCTCGCAGGAAGCGGCGCCGGATATCGCGACGGCGATCATGGGCAAGCCGAGCGACCCGGATCCTTTCCCAGCCTTTCCAGGTGCACGCTTGGTGGTCTTGCCCATTCGGCCTGCGCCGGGGGACGCGAGCGAGAGCGTGGCGCGTGCCTTGGACACGGAGTTGCGCTTGGCCTCGATTCCCTTGACGGAGATCCCCGCGGAGGGAGACCTGCTGCTGCGCGGACGGATCATCACGACGCCAAGGGTCTCTGGCTACCAGCAAGTGCAGATCACTTGGTCAGTTTTGCGCGCCAACGACGAATCGGAGGTTGGCACCATCCGGCAAAGCAACAAAGTGGTGGCCGGCAGCCTGGACGGGCCTTGGGGCGCCACGGCCACCTTGGTCGCCCGCGGCGCTGTTTTCGGGGTATTGGACCTGCTTGCCCGGCCGGAGGCGGCCGAAGCGCGCGGCTGATGAGCGCGCGCTGGTATTGACCGTTTACAGTTCGGTGGCGCGTTGATATTTTCCGCCCCGCTCGAGGGCGGCGCGCTTCCAGATCATGCGGCGTTTGCCGGAGCGTTACAGTGCGGTTGGCCTCATCGGGCGGGATAAGCCATGAAAATCATGACGGGAAATGCGAACCGGCCCTTGGCCGAAGCGATCTCGGCCTTTCTGAATCTCCCGATGACCAAGGCCTCGGTGCGGCGCTTCTCCGATATGGAGATTTTCGTCGAGATTCACGAGAACGTTCGCGGCGAGGATGTCTTCGTCATTCAGTCGACCTCCTACCCGACGAACGACAACCTGATGGAGCTCTTGGTGGCGCTCGACGCGCTGAAGCGCGGCTCGGCCAGGCGCACCACGGCGGTAATCCCCTACTACGGCTATGCGCGCCAAGACCGCAAGTCCGGCCCGCGCACGCCGATCTCCGCCAAGCTGGTGGCCAATCTGATCACGTCCGCCGGGGCGGACCGGGTGCTGACCATCGATCTGCACGCGGGCCAGATCCAAGGCTTTTTCGACATCCCCACCGACAACCTTTTCTCCGCGCCGGTGTTCATCAAAGACATTCTGGCCCGCTATGACGGCGAGGACATGACCGTGGTCTCGCCGGATGTTGGGGGCGTACTGCGGGCGCGGGCCATCGCAAGGCGGCTTGACGCCGATCTCGCGATCATCGATAAGCGTCGCGAGCGCGCCGGGGTCTCCGAGGTGATGAACATCATCGGGGACGTCAACGGCCGCTCCTGCGTCCTGGTTGACGACATCGTGGACTCCGCGGGCACGCTCTGCAACGCCGCGGTGGCCTTGATGGAGGCCGGGGCGAAATCGGTTTCCGCCTACGTCACGCACGGGGTTCTCTCCGGCGGGGCGGTGGCGCGCGTCACTTCCTCTCCCATCGTGGAGCTGGTGACGACGGACAGCATTCAGGCCACCGAGGCCGTGCGCGTCGCGCACAACGTCCGGCAGCTTTCGATCGCGCCCCTGTTGGGCGAGGCGATCCGCCGGATCAGCGACGAGCACTCGGTATCCAGCCTGTTCGATATGCCGCCGGCCTGAGGGCTGGCGGTTCCCGCCCCAGCGGCACCCCTGGAGGTCGCGGGGACCACGCGGCAGCGGAGCTTGCCTCCGTCGTCGCGTTCGTTTTGACGAAGGAGCAAGGTTTATGAGTAGTGATGTGGAAACGATCGCGGCCGAGCCGCGAGACCGGGCCGGAAAGGGGGCCGCCCGGGCCGCGCGTCGCGCCGGAATGTGTCCGGCGGTGATCTACGGCGGCAAACGCCCCCCTCTGACAATCAACGTGTCCGACCGGGTGATCCGGAAGGAAGCCGGCAAGGCTGCCTTCTTCACCACCCTGCTCGACATCCAGGTCAGTGGCAAGAAGGAGCGGGTGCTGCCCCGCGACCTGCAACTCCACCCGGTGACCGACGTTCCGCTGCACGTGGATTTCCTGCGGGTTTCGGCGAGCACGCGCGTCGTTGTCGCGGTTCCCGTGGTCTTCTTGAACGAAGACGCCAGCCCCGGCTTGGAGAAGGGCGGCGTGCTGAACACGGTTCGGCATGAGGTGGAGCTCTCCTGCTTGGCGGACAGTATTCCCGATCAGTTGGAGATCGACCTCACGGGCACCGAGGTGGGCGATTCCCTGCACGCGAGCGCGTTGACGCTGCCGGCGGACACGGAGCTCACCATCACCGACCGCGATTTCACGATCGCGACCATCGCCGCGCCGAGCGCCCTGCGCTCCGAGGAAGAGGCGGAGGAAGGTGAGGCCGAAGCGACCGAGGAAGCCGAGGAGAGCGCGGCGGAATCGGAAGAGGAGTAACCCTCGAAGCCGCTTTTTCGAAAGCGCTGCATTGAGGGGCCTTCCCAGAGCGCAGGCGGGGCCGGGTCATGTTCTTGATCATCGGATTGGGAAATCCAGGCCCCCGCTACGCCGAAAACAGGCACAACATCGGGTTTCTGGCGTTAGACGAGATCGTCTCGCGCCACGGCTTTTCGTCTTGGCGGCAACGCTTTCAAGGCGAGATGGCCGAGGGAACCCTGGGCGGCGATAAGGTCCTTGCGCTCAAGCCGGCGACCTTTATGAACGAGTCCGGACGTTCGGTCGGTGAGGCCCTGCGCTTTTACAAGCTGGCGCCGGAGGATGTCCTGGTCCTGCACGACGAGCTGGATCTGGCGCCGGGCAAGGTCAAGCTGAAGAGTGGCGGGGGGCACGCGGGCCATAATGGCTTGCGCTCGATCATGGCGCATATCGGGCCGGAATTCCGCCGCCTTAGGCTTGGCATCGGGCACCCTGGCCACAAGGACCGGGTGCACGGCTATGTGCTGAGCGACTTCGCGAAAAGCGAGCGCGAGGGCTTGGCGCGCCTGCTCGACTCGGTCGCAAAGGAAGCCCAGTTGCTGGTCCGGACCGACGAGAAGAGCGCGGGGGCCTTTATGTCGAAGGTCAACCAGGCCGTCTTGCCGCCGCGTCCGAAACGGCCCAAGGCGCAGGCCGCCAAGCCAGCGGCCGCTCAGGCCAGCCCGGCCGAGGGCCCTGAAGACGGCGGTGGAGCGCTTGCCCGTGCTCTGCGCCAAGCGGCCGAGAAGCTTGGCCTAAAGAAAGACTAGAAAGACTGACATGGGTTTCAATTGCGGAATCGTCGGGTTGCCGAACGTTGGCAAGTCCACGCTGTTCAACGCCTTGACCGAGACCGCGGCGGCGGAGGCGGCCAACTATCCTTTTTGCACAATCGAGCCCAACGTGGGCCGGGTGGCGGTCCCGGACCCGCGCCTCGATCGCCTGGCTGCCATTGGCAAGTCGGCGAAGGTGATTGCCACGCAGCTCGAGTTCGTGGATATCGCCGGGCTGGTGCGCGGCGCTTCCAAGGGGGAGGGGCTGGGCAACCAGTTCCTCGCCAATATCCGCGAGGTCGATGCCATCGTCGAGGTGCTGCGCTGCTTTGACGGCGAGGTGACCCACGTGGAAGGCAGCGTTGACCCGATCCGTGATGCGGAGACCATCGAAACCGAACTCATGCTGGCGGATCTAGAAAGCGTCGAACGTCAGATCGAAACCGCCATCAAGCGCGCGCGCGGCAACGACAAGGAAGCCAAGCAGCGCCTGGCGGTCTTGGAGCCAGTGGCCGAGGCCTTGCGCGCTGGCCGCCCGGCCCGGAGCGTCACCGTCGCCGACGAGCTTCGGCCGGTTCTCAAGAGCCTGCAGCTCCTCAGCGCCAAGCCGGTCCTCTACGTTGCCAACGTGGAAGAGGCCGCGGCCGCCGAAGGCAATGCCCATTCTCGGCGTGTCGAGGAACGGGCGCAGGCGGAAGGGGCTGGCTTCGTGGTGGTCTCGGCGGCCATCGAGGCGGAGGTCGCGAGCCTTTCCGAGCCGGAGGAAAAGCGGGAGTTCCTGGAAACCCTCGGGCTGGAGGAGACCGGGCTGGCCCGAGTGATTCGCGTGGGCTATGCCCTGCTCGATCTCATCACCTTCTTCACCGTCGGCCCGAAGGAGGCGCGGGCCTGGACCGTGCGGCGTGGCGCCAAGGCACCGGAAGCCGCGGGCGTCATTCACACGGATTTCGAGCGCGGCTTCATCCGCGCGGAAACCATCGCCTACGACGACTTCGTGGCGCTCGGCGGCGAACAGCCCTGCAAGGACGCCGGGAAGATGCGCGCCGAGGGCAAGGACTACGTCGTCCAAGACGGCGACGTGCTGCTCTTCCGCTTCAACGTGTGAGGCCGCCTCACCTTCGTCATTGCGAGCTTTGGCGAAGCAATCCAGAGGTTGTTGGTTCACCGGCCCGTTCGGCCCTACCAGCAAAACTTGGATTGCCGCGGCTTCGCCTCGCAATGACGATGAACGGGATCGGGCGCTTCGTCGTGGGCGACTCCCGGCCTAGCGGCGTTCGGTTTCGCCGTCGAGGGTAAGCAGCGGGCGATATAGGTCGGGACGGCGGTCGCGGAAGAAGCCCCAGGAGGCCCGCGCCGCCCGCGCCTGGTCCAGATCGAAGCTGGCGGTGATCACCGCTTGGGCGTCCCTTGGAGCCTCCGCCAGCTTCTCGCCGAAGGGGTCGGCGATGAAGGAGCTGCCGTAGAAGGTCATGGTCGCCGCGTCGGACTTTTCCGCGCCGATCCTGTTCGAGGCCACGAGGGGCACCATGTTGGCGGCGGCGTGGCCACGCATGGTGTTCTGCCAGTGGGTCACGGAATCGATGGTCGGGTCCTGGGGCTCATTGCCGATGGCCGTCGGGTAGAACAGAATCTCGGCCCCCTTCAGCACCATGGCGCGCGCGCATTCCGGAAACCATTGATCCCAGCAGACCGCTGCCCCCAGGGCCCCATAGCGGGTCTTGAATACCTTGAAGCCGGTGTCCCCTGGATTGAAGTAGAACTTTTCCTGATAACCCGGCCCGTCCGGAATGTGGCTCTTGCGGTAGAGGCCCAGGACCCGCCCGTCGGCGTCCACCATGGCCAGGGAATTGAAGTAAGCGGCATTGGCCCGCTCGAAGAAGCTGATCGGCAGCACCACCTCCAGCTCCTTGGCCAGGTCCGCGAAGCGGGCGATCACCGGGTTGCCCTCCAAGGGCCGGGCGAGGGCGAAGAGTTCCTGCTTCTGGTCCGGGCAGAAGTAGGGTGTTTCGAAAAGCTCCTGCAGGAGAATAACTTGCGCACCCTGGCCCGCCGCTTCGCGGACCAACTCCTCGGCCCGCGCGAGGTTGGCCTCGGTATCCCAAGTGCAGGCCATCTGGGTGGCGGCCAGGGTGACGCTGGTCATGGCTTTAGGCCTCCGCCCCGGGAAGCGCCACGCCAAGATCTCGCGCGGTCAAGTCGATGCAGTGGCGCAGCCGGTCCACCAGCTCGTCAATCTCGGACTTTGTGATGATCAGCGGCGGGCTGATCACTATGGAATCCCGGACAGCGCGAAGGATGACGTTGTTCGCGAAGCAGTGGTCGCGGCAGATGACTCCGACCTTCCCGAGATCGGGGAAGTGCCGGCGTGTCGCCTTGTCGGCCACCAGCTCCACCGCGCCGATCAGCCCGATTCCCCGCACCTCTCCGACCAGGGGATGCTCGGCGAGTTCGCGAAGGCGTGCCTGCAGATGGGGGCCGGTTTCCTCGCGCACGCGCTCCACCAGGCCCTCCTCCTCGATGATGCCGATGTTCGCGAGCGCCACGGCGCAGGCGGTGGGATGGCCCGAGTAGGTGTAGCCATGAAAGAACTCCCCGCCTTTCTCCAGCAAGGCCTCGGTGATCCGGTCGTGCACCAGCACCGCCGAGAGGGGCAGGTAGCCTGAGGTGATGCCTTTGGCCGTGGTCATAAGGTCGGGCGCGATGCCTAGCGTCTCGCTGCCGAACCAGGCGCCGGTGCGCCCGAAGCCGCAGATCACCTCGTCGGCCACCAGCAGCACATCGTACTCCCGGCAGATGCGCTGCACTTCCGGCCAATAGGTCGACGGTGGAACGATGACGCCGCCGGCTCCTTGGATCGGCTCGCCGATGAAGGCGGCCACCTTTTCCGGCCCGATCTCCAGAATCTTCTCTTCAATGGCCCTGGCCGCCTGGATGCCGAAGTCCTCGGGCGAAAGCGCGCCGCCGAAGTCGTACCAGTAGGGCGGGGTGACGTGATGGAAGCCCGGCAGGGGCAGGCCGAAGCCTTCCTGCATGGCCGTCATGCCGCCTAGCGACGCGGAAGCCATGGTGCTGCCGTGATAGGCATAGGTGCGGCTGATGAAATGCTGCTTCTCGGGCTTGCCCACGGCGTTCCAATAGTGCCGCGCGAGCCGCACCACGGTGTCGTTGGATTCCGAGCCGGAGGAGCCGTAGAAGACCTGGTTGAAGCCTTTGGGCGCCAGCTCGGCGAGCTTCTCAGCAAGCTCCAGCGGCGGCGGCGTGGCGGTCTTGAAGAAGGTGTTGTAGTAGGGCAGCTCAAGCATCTGCTTGTAGGCGGCCTCGGCCAGCGCCTTGCGGCCATAGCCGACGTTCACGCACCAAAGGCCGGCCATGCCGTCGAGCAAGCGCGCGCCCTCGGAATCCTCCAGCCAGACACCCTCGCCATGGGTGATGATGCGTGCGCCCCCGGCCCCTTTCAGGTCCTTGTAGTCGGTAAAGGGGCTCAAGTGATGGCGAACGTCCAGGGCGCGCCAGCGCGCGGTGGTGTTACGAAGCGGTTGGGACATGATGCTTGTGATCCTTTATGTTCGGGGTGAAAAGGCGATCTCGCTGCTTTTCGCCCCGTCTTAAGGATCGTATCCGATACGCGCGCAAAGGATCAGCATCTCCGCCCGCTTGCCGCGCGGCGGATCCAGCCTGGCTCCAGGCCCCCGATGTGCGAGCGCCGATCCCATAGTTCAATTATACCCGGATCACACGTTCAGGAGAAGGTGCTCGCGTTCCCAGGAGGAGATGACCTGCTGGTAGGCTTCCAGTTCCGCGTTCTTGACCAGGGTCACCGCGTCGATGAAGGTTTCGCCCAGCACTTGCTTCAGCGCCCGGTTGCCGTTGAAGCGGTTCAGCGCGTCGTAGAGGGTGCGCGGCAGGGTGTGGGCCAGGCGGTATCCGGAGCCTTCCACCGGCTTGGTGGGCTTCAGCTTATTGGTCATGCCGATGTAGCCGCAGGCCAGCGTGCCGGCGATTGCGAGATAGGGATTGGCGTCGGCCCCGGCCACGCGGTTTTCCACGCGCCGCGCCTGGGGCTCGGACTGCGGCACCCGGAAGCCGACCGTGCGGTTGTCGTAGCCCCAGTGGATGTTAATGGGCGCGTCGGAGTGGGGCATCAGCCGGCGGTAGCTGTTCACGTTCGGCGCGAGCAAGGGCATACAGGCGGGCAGGTGCCGCTGCAGCCCGGCGATATAGTTTTCGAAGAGCTTGGTGTCCTTGCCCGTCCGGGTGGCGAAAAGGTTGCGGCCGGTCTTCTTGTCCAGAAGGCTCTGGTGCACGTGCATGGAACTTCCCGGCTCGCCCTGCATGGGCTTGGCCATGAAGGTGGCGTAGACCTTGTGGCGCAGGCCTGCCTCGCGCACGGTGCGCTTGAACAGGAAGGCCTGGTCGGCTTGTTCCAGGGCGTTTCCATGGTTGAAGTTCATTTCCATCTGCGCCGCCCCGGCCTCGTGGGTCAGGGTGTCGATGTCGATGTTCTGCGCCTCGCAGAAGTCGTAGACCTCTTCGAAGAGGGGATCGAACTCGTTGACGGCGTCCACCCCATAGGCTTGGCGCGAAGTCTCCCGCCGGCCGGAGCGGCCGACCGGGGGCTGCAGCGGATAGTCCGGGTCGTCGTTGACATCGACCAGGTAGAATTCGAGCTCCGGCGCCACCACCGGCTGCCAGCCCCTCTCTTCGTAAAGAGCCAGAACCTGCTTCAGCACGTGGCGCGACGCGAAGGCGACCGGCTGGTCGTCGAAGTGAAAGGCATCGCAGATCACCTGGGCCGTGGGCTCCTCGTACCACGGCACCGTGCGGATGGTGGCGGCGTCCGGCACCAGGTAGACATCGCCCACCGCGGCGCTGATCACCGCGTCCTCGTCGTCAGGATAGGCGCCGTTGACCGTCTGTACGAAGATCGACTCGGGAATGCGCAGGCCGTGGCGCTTCATGCCCTTGACGAATTTGTTGGCGGGCAGGATCTTGCCGCGCGCGATGCCCGCCATGTCGGGCACCAAGCACTCGACCTCTTCAATGCGATGGTCCTTCAGAAAGTCTTCGATGACCGACATGGTCTGAGCTCTCGCGCTTGTGGCATTCAAGGTTCGGTCGGGCTCGATGGCGCCTCTGAACGCCCCACTTGCCCGCCCCATCAGCTAGCATTGCCTTGGGCTTACTGGCAAGCTCGACCCTTTAACAGTTCGATAAAGACGCATGCGATGACCGGACAGCCCCACGCCCCTTCTTACTACGCCGCCACGGCCCACCCGCAGCCCGACTGCCAGGCGCTCAAGGGGCGCCGGGAGGCCGACGTCTGCGTGGTCGGCGGCGGTTTCACCGGCGTTCAGGCGGCGCTGGAGCTGGCCGAGCGCGGCTTTTCCGTGGTCCTCTTGGAGGCCCGGCGCATCGGCTGGGGAGCGTCCGGGCGCAATGGCGGACAGATCTGCAGCGGCCTTTCCGCCGACATGTCCAAGGTCGAGAAATGGGTCGGCCTGGACGATGCCCGCAAGATCTTCGCGGCGACCGAGGAGGCCAAGGCCATCATCCGCGAGCGGGTGATCAAGCACGCCATCGACTGCGATCTCGCCTGGGGCTATTTCCACGCCGCCGAGCGGGCGCGCGAGATGGCGGAGGTGGAGGCCTGGCACGACCATTGGCGCGAGACTTATGGCGTAACGACTCTCTCGGTTGCGCGCGGGGCGGCGGAGGCAAGGCGTCATGTCGCCTCCGACCGCTACATCGGCGGGCTCTTCGACGCGGGTGCCGGGCATCTGCATCCTCTGAACTACTGCCTGGGCCTGGCCCGCGCCGCGGCGCTTGCCGGCGTGGAGATTCTCGAGGGCAGCGCGGTCACCGCTGTCGCGCCGGGTGTGCGCCCCCTGGTCAAGACCGCCGAGGGGGAGGTTTCGGCCGCGTTCGTGGTGCTGGGCTGCAACGCCTATCTGGAGGGTCTGGAGCCTGCGCTGCGCGCCAAGATCATGCCGGTGGGCACCTACATCGGCGCCACGGAGGTGTTGGGCGAGAACCGGGCGGGTGCTCTTATCCCCGGCAACGCGGCCATCGCGGATCTTAAGTTCGTGCTCGACTACTTCCGCCGCTCCGCCGACCACCGGCTGCTCTTCGGCGGGCGGGTGAGCTACACCACACGCGAGCCCGCCGACCTCAAGGCCGCCATGCGCGCCTCCATGCTGCGGGTCTTCCCTGAACTTGGCGACGTGGCGATGGATTACGCCTGGGGCGGCTTCGTCGCCATCACCATGGAGCGCACGCCGCACCTGGGCCGCATCGGTTCCAACATCTACTTCGCCCAAGGCTATTCCGGCAGCGGCGTGACACTCTGCGGCATGGCCGCCCGCATCCTCGCCGAAGCCATCGCCGGCCAAGCCGCCCGCCTCGACCTCTTCTCCCGCCTGCCCCACACAACCTTCCCCGGCGGCCCCCTCCTCCGCACGCCGACCCTGGCGCTCGCCATGCTGTGGTACCGGCTGCGCGATCTGCTGCCTTAGGGCTCCGACCTAAAGCCCGATCACCGTTTGCGGGGCGGTGAACGGAAGCCCGTGGGCCTCGGCGACGGCTTTGTAGGTGATCTTGCCGTGGGCGACGTTGAGGCCGGCCATGAGGTGGGGGTCCTCGGCGAGCGCACGGGCGTGGCCCTTGTCGGCCAGTGCCAAGGCGAAGGGCAGGGTGGCGTTGTTGAGCGCGTGGGTGGAGGTGCGCGAGACGGCACCGGGCATGTTGGTCACACAGTAGTGCACCACCTCGTCCACGATGTAAGTGGGGTCGTCGTGGGTGGTGGGGCGGCTGGTCTCGAAGCAGCCGCCTTGGTCGATGGCGATGTCCACCATGACCGAGCCGGGTTTCATGGCCTTGACCATCTCGGCGGTCACCAGCTTCGGCGCGGCGGCACCCGGCACCAGCACGGCCCCGATCACCAAATCCGCAATCTCCACATGCTGCTCGATGGAATCCACCGTCGAGTAAATGGTGTTGAGCTGGCCACCGAAGCGCATGTCGAGTTCGTCCAGGCGCGCGACCGACTTGTCGATCACGGTAACCTTCGCCTCCATGCCCATGGCCATGCGCGCGGCATTGATACCGGAGACACCGCCGCCCAGCACGATGACGCTGGCCGCCGCAACACCCGGCACCCCGCCCAGCAGCACGCCGGAGCCGCCTTGCTCCTTCTCCAGGCAGTGGGCGCCGACTTGCACGGACATGCGGCCGGCCACCTCGCTCATGGGTGCCAGCAGCGGCAAGCGGCCGTTGCGGTCGGTGACGGTCTCGTAGGCGATGGCGATGCAGCCGGAGTTCATCAGCCCCTCGGTCTGGGGCAGATCTGGGGCCAGGTGCAGGTAGGTGAAGAGGATCTGGCCCTCGCGCAGCATGGCGATCTCGCGCGCCTGGGGCTCCTTCACCTTGACGACCATCTCGGCCTTTTCGAAGACCTCGCCCGCCGAGCCCGCGATTTCCGCGCCCGCCTTGACGTAGCTTTCGTCGGGAAAGCCGCTCCCGGCCCCCGCGCCGGTTTCGATCAGGGCCTCATGACCGTGGTGGACAAGCTCGCGCACGGAGCTGGGCGTCAAGCCCACACGGTACTCGCGGTTCTTGACCTCTTTCGGCACACCGACGCGCATGGCGGTTTCTCCTCTTAGCGGGGTTTAGTCCAGTTCATTCAGCACATCGCGAATGGTCTCGAAGATTTGGTCGATCTGCGGCTTGTCGATGATCAAGGGCGGCGAGAGGGCGATGATGTCACCGGTGACACGGATGAGCACACCCTTGTCGTAGCAGCGGCGGAAGGCCTCGTAGGCGCGCTCCGTGGGCTTGCCGGGGCGTGGCTCCAGCTCGATGCCGGCGATCAGGCCCAGATTGCGCAGGTCGATCACATGGCGCGTGTCCTTCAGCGAATGCACCGCGTCTTCCCAGTAGGGGGCGAGGTCGTTGGCCCGCTCGAAGAGCCGTTCTTCCTTGTAGACCTCCATGGTGGCCAGGCCGGCGGCCGCGGCAACCGGGTGGCCGCTGTAGGTGTAGCCATGGAAGAGCTCGATGGTGCTGCCGGTCTCGTCGGCCCAGGCGGTGAAGGCGTCGTAGATGCCTTTGCGCGTGATCACCCCGCCCATGGGAATGACGCCGTTGGTCAGTCCCTTGGCGCAGGTGATGATATCCGGCTGCACGTCGAAGTACTCGGTGGCAAAGCCCGCGCCCAGGCGCCCGAAGCCCGTGATCACCTCGTCGAAGATCAGCAAGAAGCCGTGTTTGTCGCAGATCTCGCGCAAGCGTTTCAGGTAGCCCTTCGGCGGCACCAGCACGCCCGTCGAGCCCGCCAGGGGCTCCACGATCACGGCGGCGATGGTGCTGGGGTCGTGGAGTGCTGCGATGCGCTCCAGCTCGTCGGCGAAGTGCGCGCCCCAGTGAGGCTGGCCGCGCGTGTAGGCGTTGTGTGCCAGGTCATGGGTGTGGGGCAGGTGATCCACGCCGTTGATCAAGGGGCCGAAGAACATCCGGTTCTTGACGATCCCGCCCACCGAGATGCCGCCGAAGCCCGTGCCGTGATAACCGCGCTCGCGTCCGATCAAGCGGGTCCGGGCGGCGTCGCCACGCACCCGGTGATAGGCGAGCGCGATCTTCAGCGCTGAGTCCACCGCTTCCGAGCCGGAGTTGCAGAAGAACATGTGATCGAAATCGCCCGGCACCATGCCCAAGACCCGCGAGGCCAGCTCGAAGGGCAAGGGGTGGCCCAGCTGGAAGGTGGGCGCGAAGTCCAGATGCTCGACCGCCTGCTGCACCGCCTCGACGATGCGCTCGCGGCGATGCCCGGCATTGCAGCACCACAGGCCCGCGGTGCCGTCCAGAATCGAACGGCCGTCGACGGATGTGTAGTGCATGTCCTTGGCGGAGGTCAGCAGTAAAGGATCCTTCTTGAACTGCCGGTTCCAGGTGAACGGCATCCAGAAGGATTCGAGATTGTTCGGTTGAGCGTCCGGGTTGACGCCGAGGATGGAGCCGTCCATGGCTGACTCTCCCAAAGGGCAGGGGTTGCGGTTGCGGAGCAAATCATATCATGCTTAGGAAAATTGACAAAGATTTCGTGGTTCTTGCGCACGTTAGCAAATTACGCTTCAATTGTTTAATATATTGAACGAATTTAACGGGAGTTTGTCATGAGCGATGGACCGGACGTTGCGGGTCCTGACTCGGACCCGGATCTGGGGCAGCGCTTGCGGAGCTTGCGCGAGGTGCATGGCCTGAGCCAGCGCGAACTCGCCAAGCGGGCGGGCGTTTCCAACGCGGTGATTTCGCTGATCGAGCAAAACAAGACCAGCCCCTCGGTCGGCCTCTTGAAGAAAGTGCTTGGCTGCATCCCAATTTCGCTGGCGGATTTTTTCGCGCTTGAGACCCTGCCGCGCGCGCAAGTCTTCTTTTCGGCGGAGGAACTGGTGGAGATTGCCGGCGGTGCCGTCAGCTACCGCCAGGTGGGGCGCGATCTCTCCGCCAGGGCCTTGCAGATCCTCCACGAGCGCTACCAGCCGGGCGCGGATACCGGCGAGGCCTTGCTGCGGCACGAGGCGGAGGAAGGCGGCGTGGTCATCCAAGGGGAGCTGGAAGTGACGGTGGGCGACCAGCGCCGCGTCTTGAGGGCCGGGGATGCGTTCTATTTCGACAGCCGCCTGCCGCACCGCTTCCGCAATCCCGGTGAGGTCGAGGCCGCTGTGGTCACCGCTTGCACGCCACCCAGTTTCTAGGGATTGCTTGCACAGAGGCGCGAGAGGGTGTTGACTGCCGCCGGTAACCGGGGCGGCAGTGGGGATTGCGACAGTGAGTCAAATGGATCGGTCGGCCCGAACAAGTGCAGGGCGCGGGGAGCCCAAGGTCGATCTCTCCCCGAAGGTTTCCGACGAGGTCAAATTTACTACCTGCTACATGTGCGCCTGCCGTTGCGGCATTAAGGTGCATCTGCTTGACGGAACCGTCCGCTACATCGAGGGCAATCGTGATCACCCGGTCAATCGGGGCGTTCTCTGCGGCAAGGGCTCCGCGGGCATCATGCAGCATTACTCTCCCGCGCGGCTGTCCAAGCCTTTGCAGCGCGTTGGCGAGCGCGGCAGCGGGGAGTTCCGCGAGATCGAGTGGGAGGAGGCGCTGTCCACCGCCGCCCTCTGGCTGGGCAAGGTGAGAAGGGAGGATCCCCGGCGCCTGGCGTTCTTCACCGGCCGCGATCAAAGTCAATCCCTCACCGGCTGGTGGGCCTCGCAGTTCGGCACCCCCAATCACGCCGCTCACGGCGGGTTCTGCTCGGTAAACATGGCCGCCGCCGGCCTCTACACCATCGGTGGCTCCTTCTGGGAGTTCGGCGAGCCTGACTGGGAACGCACCCGTTATTTCCTGATGTTCGGGGTGGCGGAGGACCACGACTCCAATCCGATCAAAATCGGCCTCGGCAAGCTCAAGGGGCGCGGCGCTAAGTTCGTCTCGGTTAACCCGGTGCGAAGCGGCTATTCCGCCATCGCGGACGAGTGGATCGGCATTCGCCCGGGCAGCGACGGGTTGCTGGTCGGGGCCTTGATCCACGAGTTGCTGGCGGCCGATAAGATCGACGCGCCCTACCTGGTGCGTTACACCAATGCGCCCTGGCTGGTGATCCAGGACCCGAACGGGCCGGAGGACGGCCTCTTCGCGCGCGACGAGGCAGGCAATCCGCTTGCCTGGGATCAACGGACGCAAGCCCCGGTCAACGCCCTGGAGGCCGAGATCCAGCCGGCCCTGGTGGGGCGCTTCACCCTGCCGGACGGGCGCGCCGCCGTTCCGTCCTTCCAATTGATCGCCGCGCGCTTCCTGGACGAGAGCTACGCGCCCGACAGCGTGGCCGCGCGGATCGGCCTGCCCGCCGGGACCATCCGGCGCCTGGCGGCGGAATTGGCGCAAGCAGCATTCGAGCAGGAGATCGTGCTAAATCAGCCCTGGACCGACTGGGCGGGGCGGCGGCATGAGACCATGATCGGCCGGCCGGTCAGCATGCATGCCATGCGCGGGATCTCGGCCCACTCCAACGGTTTTCAGACCTGCCGCATGATCCACCTGCTGCAGGTTCTTCTGGGTAGCATCGACTGCCCCGGCGGCTTCCGCTTCAAGCCGCCCTTCCCCCGTCCCATACCTCCCGCCATCCGGCCAGCTGGCAAGGCCGGGACCGTGAAGCCGGACACCCCGCTGGAGGGGCCGCCATTGGGTTTCCCGCTGGGCCCGGAGGATCTGCTGGTGGACGAGGCCGGTGGCCCCTTGCGCATCGACAAGGCCTATTCCTGGGAAGCACCGGTGGCCGCCCACGGTCTGATGCACATGGTGATCACCAACGCCGCCAAGCAGGACCCATATCCCATTGAGGTGCTGTTCCTCTACATGGCGAACATGGGCTGGAACTCCTCCATGAACGTGCCTGGTGTGCTGGACTCCCTGACCGCCAAGGACGCCAATGGCGACTACAAGATTCCCAGGATCATCTATTCCGACGCCTTTTTCTCGGAGATGATTCCCTATGCCGACCTGATCCTGCCGGACACAACCTACCTGGAGCGCTGGGATTGCATCTCCCTGCTGGACCGGCCGATTTGCGAGGCGGACGCCGTGGCGGACTCGATCCGCCAGCCGGTCGTGGAGCCGGATCGGGATGTCCGCCCCTTCCAAGAGGTGCTGATCGATTTGGGCACGCGCCTAAAGCTGCCCGGCTTGGTGAAGGAAGACGGAACGGCCCGCTATCCCGGCGGCTATCCCGACTACCTGGTCAATCATGAGCGCGCGCCGGGCATCGGCCCCCTGGCGGGCTGGCGCGGTGAGAACGGGGACAGCCAGGGGCGCGGGGCGGCGAACCCTGACCAGCTGCGGCGCTACATCGAGAACCAATGCTTCTGGCATCTGGAGATTCCCGAGGAGGCGCGGTTCTTCAAGCACGCCAACAAGGCCTATCTTGAGTTCGCGGCGGAGCTCGGGTTCATCGGCAAGCCGGAGCCGATTGTCCTCCAGCTCTACAGCGAGCCTATTCAGCGCTTTCGCCTGGCTGCCCGCGGGCAGGGCGCGATCCAGCCGTCGGAGCGCGAGCGGGCGCGGATCGAACGCTACTTCGATCCCGTCCCATTCTGGTATCCGCCGCTGGAGCAAGAGGCGCTCGACGGCGCCGACTATCACCTGCACGCGGTGACGCAGCGGCCCATGGCCATGTACCATTCCTGGGGCTCCCAGAATGCCTGGCTGCGCCAGATCCACGGCCGCAACCCCTTGTTCGTGGCGCGGAGCCTTGGGGAGCGCATGGGGCTCGCCGACGGCGATCCCGTCTGGGTGATCAGCCATCACGGGCGGGTCAAAGCGGAGGTCAAGCTGATGGAAGGCGTCAACCCCAACACGGTTTGGACCTGGAACGCCATCGGCAAGCGCAAGGGCGCCTGGACGCTCGCTCCGGATGCTCCGGAATCCAACCAAGGCTTTTTGTTGAACCACGTGATCTCCGAACTGCTGCCGGAAGGGGACGGCGGCTACCGCTATTCAAACAGCGATCCGGTAACCGGCCAGGCGGCCTGGTACGACTTGACCGTGCGGCTGGAAAAGGCGGCACCGGATCTCAAGGGCCGCGCCTCCCCGGACTTCGAGACCTTGCGCCCCTTGCCGGGCACGGGACCGGTGGAAAGCGTTCTGCAATTCGGCAAGCGGTTTCGTGATCTGCGCGGTCGGGGAGGGCGGCAATGACATCTCTACCTCAGCCGGGGCCGGACACCGGCGGCAAGAAGCTGGGTCTGGTCATCGATCTCGACATCTGCGTGGGCTGCCATGCCTGCGCCACGAGCTGCAAGGAATGGAACACCGGCGGCTATTCCGCGCCGCTGAGCGATCACGATCCGTATGGCGCGCACCCGGTTGGTGCTTGGTTGAACCGGGTCCACGCCTACGAGGTGGAGCAGGCGGTCCGCCCGGAAGATCCCCGCACGGTGCATTTCCCCAGGTCCTGTCTGCACTGCGAGACGCCGGACTGCGTCACGGTCTGCCCCACCGGCGCCTCCTTCAAGCGCGCCGGGGACGGCATTGTGCTGGTCGATCCCGATCTCTGCATCGGCTGCAAGCTATGTTCCTGGGCCTGTCCCTATGGCGCGCGGGAATACGATCCGGACGACGGGGTGATGAAGAAATGCACTCTCTGCGTCGATCGCATTTACAACGACAACATTCCCGAGGATGACCGGGTGCCTGCTTGCGTGAAAGCCTGTCCCGTGGGCGCGCGGCATTTCGGCGATCTAGGGGACCCGGCCTCCGAGATATCCGCCTTGGTGCGCGCGCGGGGCGGCTACGATCTGATGCCGGAAATGGGCTATCAGCCGGTGAACAAATATCTGCCGCCCCGCGATCGGCCGGCACCGGACGCCAGCCCCGCCGGACTGGAGCCACTGGCAGCACCGGAGGCCGTGCCGGAGGATCTGCCCAGCGGTTTGTGGCGCTGGCTCGACCGGGCGCTGTCGCGCTAAGGGAAAGGCTTCGCATGCATCCCGCTTACTCCGTCATCGCCTTCACCACCGCTTCGGGCATGGGCTACGGCCTCTTGATCCTGCTTGGCGTTCTGACTCCGGCGGGGGCGCTGCCGGCCAATCCCTGGCTCGGCGCCCTGGCGCTCTTGCTCGGCCTTGCGCTGGTGACGGGCGGCCTTCTATCGTCCACTTTGCACTTGGGCCACCCGGAGCGGGCCTGGCGGGCGATGAGCCAGTGGCGGTCCTCCTGGTTGTCGCGCGAGGGTGTGGCGGCGCTGGCGGTCTATCCACCGGTCCTGCTCTTCGCTATCGGCTGGGTGCTGCTCGGAGACGCGTCGGGGTTCTGGGCCGCCATGGGTGTCTTGGGTGCGCTGCTGTCGCTCGTCACCGTAGCCTGCACTGGCATGATCTACGCCTCGCTGACGACCATCCGCCAGTGGCATCATCCCTTGGTGTTGCCGGTTTATATCGGCCTAGCGCTGGCGACGGGGGCGCTTTTGCTGCAAGTGCTTTCGGTGCTTTTCGGCTATGGCGTTTCCCTGGTGGCCTGGATCGCCGTCACGGCCGTGGCGGGTAGCCTGGCGCTCAAGCTTCTCTACTGGGCTTCGATCGACCGGGGGGCCAGTTCCTCTTCACCCGAGACGGCGACGGGCTTGGGCCGGATCGGCAAGGTGACGCAGCTCGAAGCGCCCCACAGCGAGACCAACTACGTAATGAGCGAGATGGGCTACAAGGTGGCCCGCAAGCACGCCCGCCGCGTGCGGCTTCTCGTGGTGCTGCTGCTCTTCCTGGTTCCTGGCGCGGCGAGCCTCATCGTGGCTTCCCTAGGCGGCGGGGTTTTGGCGGGCCTGGTCGCTCTCGTGGGTCTGGTCGCGGCTGGCGCTGGCATCCTGGCGGAGCGCTGGCTCTTCTTCGCCGAGGCGACCCACGTCGTGACCCTCTTCTACGGCGAGCGAGCCGCATAGAGTGCCGGTCGCCTCCTGCCGTCGCGTTGATTTTGGCGGAGCCGTTCGCTTAGATTCTTTGCGAATTGCTAACTCGTTTGGCGAGCGCATGGTCCATCTCAGCATGATCCTCGTGGTTGACGACGCGCCTGAGGAGTCCGCGGCGATCGCCGCCGACGAGCTCGGCCTCTCTCGCGTGAAGCCGCCTCGAGGCCTTGGGGCAGGGGATTATTGAGATGGCGTCGATACTGCTTCTTGGGTTTCTGATTGGGCTGCACCACGCCATGGAAGCCGACCATGTGGCGGCGGTGGCCCGTGCGGCTTCGGGTGAGCGCTCATTCGGAGGGATTCTGCGCCACGGCGCTTTCTGGGGGCTGGGCCACGCGGCCACGCTGCTTCTCGTCGGCGGCGGCGTCATTCTCGCCGGCTTGGTGCTGTCGGACCGCTTGGCGAGCGCATTGGAAAGCCTGGTGGGGGCGATGCTGATCGGCCTTGGCGGCTGGGTCATTTTCCGACTGTGGCGGGACCGGGTTCACTTCCATGCGCACCGCCACGCCGATGGCGTGGTCCATCTCCACGCTCACTCCCACGCCGGCGAGACGAAGCCGCACGATCCCAAGGCGCATGTGCACCGGCACCCCGGCCGGGTGCCTTTGCGCAGCCTTCTGGTCGGCATGACACATGGAATGGCCGGCTCGGCGGCCTTGGTTGTGTTGGCGGCCGCGTCCCTGGGGTCCCAACCATTGAGCTTGCTTTACGTGTTTGTTTTCGGGCTCGGCTCCGTGGCAGGCATGGTCCTGCTTTCGGCGGTGATCGCGGTCCCGCTCGCTTACTCGGCTAGGGCGCTCACCTGGGCCCATAAAGGGCTTCAGGCAGGCATCGGGCTTGCCACGGCGGCGCTGGGTGTCTGGATCTTGATCGAGCGGCTGCCTTCGGCCCTGGCGGCTGGATTAGGGGTGTCTTAGGGTCCGGACCCTAGTTCCGCAGTTGCTCGACTGCCTGCAGAAACTCGTCGAGCGTCACCTGGCCGTCGCCGTTCAGATCGAACGCCTGGAAACCCAGGAAGGGCGTTTCGATCAGCTCCACCCCGTCGATCTTGCCGTCACCATTGCGGTCGGCCTGGGCGAAACGCTCGTCGGTCAAGGCGACTTCGTCACGATCGACGACGCCGTTGCGGTTGGTGTCCAGCAAGCCCATGACGCGAATGATGTTGACGCGAAACTCGATCTCGTCGATGACGCCGTCGCCGTCTTCGTCGAACTGCTCGAAGATCTGCTCCGTGCTCGGCGTCGGCAGTCTGGTTTGGGCCATGGCAGTTGAGGCTACGGCTGTCAAAATGCTTAAGAATAATCCCGCGAAGAGCCGCATGCTCTCGACCTCCGTTCAAACCAATGGGTACCCTTTAACATAACAGCGACAGGTTTTCTGTACTTTCTAAAAGTTTTTGGAATCTTTCCGGAAGGTTGGCCTGAGCAGGGATTCGAGGGTTCCTAGAGCTTGTCATTCTTTCCAAAAAATTTTTGTCGCCAAAATCCTCTTTATGGCCATTGAATATTTTCTAAAAATAAAACAAATAGCAAAATTAATAAAAAAATCCTATCTAGAAATAAATATGAATGATCAATTTCAAATATAGAAATCACATTTATTTGCAAATAAATTTACTTATTTTTGGATAAGAATGATAATTCTTGATTTTTTGCCATATAAATAACTACGCTCTCTGGAAAGCCTACTTTAAAATTTATGCTGTATTTTGGATCAATATCTTTAAATTTCTTTTTCATTTTATTTTCC